>NZ_JBICMV010000037.1:0-245430 GCF_043106745.1 Vibrio sp. CJQ_6
TTTGAAGAGCCCGTTGCTAAACGGGCTTTTTTAGTCCACGGACAAAAGATTTCGTGTGCTGATATGGCTCAGTCGGTAGAGCGCATCCTTGGTAAGGATGAGGTCCCCAGTTCGATTCTGGGTATCAGCACCATTTATTCGACACGCGATACGCGGTCAAAAAATTTGTTTGGCGACCATAGCACTTTGGACCCACCTGATTCCATTCCGAACTCAGAAGTGAAACAAAGTAGCGCCGATGGTAGTGTGGGGTCTCCCCATGTGAGAGTAGGACATCGCCAGGCTCAATTCCAAAGCCCTGACTGAAAAGTCGGGGCTTTCTCGTTTCAGATGATAAGTTTTGCGAACGATCAGCATTATCCAATAGCAAACCTCAATAAAAAGCCTCGATGATTCGAGGCTTTTTATTATCAGTGTTTTTTGTCGTTCAGTTGCCAGTTGTATTCATAGCGTAACTCACCTTGATAATCTTTGAGTTCAGGGCGGTAGGTGGCCAAATGTTGAATTAAGGCGCGTTTAGAACCAAAGTCGTCACTGAACCAGTCATAAATAGAAGAAATCACCCACTGCTCTTCCCTTTGTTGTGCGCCTTTATTGCTATTAATAAACGTATGCGCTGCTCGTTCCAGTAGATGTTCACTGTTGTGAGCCGTGAACGCTTCACTTTGCAAATTGGGGCAGCCTAAGCTGGCACAATTCACAGCATAGTGCGTGCGAGGGTCGCGCCAGATAGGGCGCAAAATACGATGCTCAATGTCATTCAAGGAGATGTTCTGACCTTGAATGGTGAGCAGCTCTTGATCCCAAGGCCCAAAACTCAGCCATCCGCCCAGCTTTTTGATCGAAGAGATGGGGTAATTTTCTAGGATCAATTGCACGGTGAGCGCGTTATATAGGTTGACCCAATAGGCGTATTGCTGAGATTTGGTGAGCTGGCGAGGATCAAGCGTGCTGAGGCCTTGGATGTAACGGCTCAATGATTGTTGATCGGCATGCGTGACGGCTGCATAGTCAAATAAGGTGTTTTCACCTTGCGTCATGAGGTAACGGTCAAGTAATTGCTGCCAGGCTTGGTGCGAAACCGTCAGCGATTGTGTCGTGGCGCTACGGTTCCAGAATGGCCACAGCTCTGCGTTAGGCGCCGCCCAACTGGTTGTGGAGAGTGTGGACAGTAAAATGGCGATAAAAGGTTTCATAACATGGGACCGGTTTAGTATCGTGCTGATAAGACCCGATGCTGTTGAACTTTCTTTCAGGGATAAAAAAAGGGCTGCAAAGCAGCCCTGATGGTTATTTCAGAAAGCTTGGAATCTTCGCTTCATAATCGGCAATTTTGCTCTCATGTTGCAGGGTTAGACCAATGTTGTCCAAACCATTGAGCAAGCAGTGACGACGAAACTCGTCAATCTCAAATGAATACGTTTGACCATTAGCAGACACGGTCATCGATTCCAGATCTACAGTGATTTCTGCGCCTTCGTTGGCGTGAACATAAGTAAATAGCTCATCCACTTCCTGTTCGGTGAGGCGCACCGGCACCATCTGGTTATTGATGGAGTTGCCGTAGAAGATATCCGCAAAGCTGGGTGCGATCATGACGCGAATACCATAATCAGCCAGTGCCCAAGGTGCATGCTCACGCGATGAACCACAACCAAAGTTTTCTCGCGCCAGTAAAATACTCGCGCCTTGGTAACGTGGTTGATTCATGACGAATTGCGGATTTGGCTGTTTGCCAGCATCGTCGAGGAAGCGCCAGTCGTGAAACAGGTGCTGACCAAAACCGATACGGTTTACCTTCTGTAGAAATTGCTTTGGAATGATGGCATCCGTGTCGACGTTTGCTGCGTCCAGAGGAACCACTAAGCCTGTATGTTGTTGAAAACCTGCCATTGAATATGTCCTCTGTCCTTAGTTAATTTCACGAATATCGACGAAGTGACCTGCAATCGCGGCGGCGGCGGCCATCGCTGGGCTGACCAAATGCGTACGTCCATCACGACCTTGACGGCCTTCGAAGTTCCGGTTGGAAGTCGAAGCGCAACGTTCCCCAGGCCCTAAGCGGTCGTTGTTCATCGCTAGGCACATCGAGCACCCCGGCAAACGCCATTCAAAGCCTGCTTCGATAAAGATCTTATCTAATCCTTCCGCTTCCGCCTGTGCTTTGACTTGCTCTGACCCCGGTACGATCAACGCTTGAACGTGGCCTGCCACTTTTTTACCTTTGGCTACGGCAGCGGCGGCGCGCATGTCTTCAATACGTGAGTTGGTGCACGAGCCGACAAATACTTTATCAATCTTGTAATCGGCCAGCATTTTGCCCGCTTCCAAGCCCATGTAAGCCAATGCTTTTTCAGCTGAAGCGCGCTCAACCGGATCGTGGAATGATGCAGGTGTCGGAATTGGTTGGTCGACCGCGATCACTTGGCCTGGGTTTGTCCCCCAGGTGATTTGTGGTTTGATGTCGGCGGCATTGAGTGTCACCACGGCATCAAACTGTGCGTCTTCGTCCGTTTTAAATGTTTTCCAATAGGCCACGGCTGCATCCCAATCCGCGCCAGTTGGGGCGAACTTACGCCCTTGAATGTAGTTGAACGTGGTCTCATCTGGGGCAATTAAGCCCGCTTTTGCTCCCAGTTCGATCGCCATGTTACATACGGTCATACGACCTTCCATCGACAGATCGCGAATCGCTTCGCCGCAGAACTCAACCACGTACCCTGTGCCGCCTGCTGCGGTGGTTTTACCAATGATTGCCAGTACGATGTCTTTCGCGGTAATACCCGGCGCTACTTTTCCCTGAACATCAATTTTCATGGTTTTGGCACGCGCTTGCTTTAACGTTTGGGTTGCCAGGACATGTTCCACTTCGGAGGTTCCGATACCAAAGGCAAGGGAACCAAACGCGCCGTGAGTTGCGGTGTGGGAGTCACCACACACGATCGTCATTGCTGGTAGCGTAATGCCCAGTTCTGGCCCCATGACGTGAACGATGCCTTGATACTTATGGTTGATGTCGTACAAGGTTACACCGAACTCTTCACAGTTTTTCGACAGCGTTTCCATCTGGATACGCGCCATCTCGCCAGACGCGTTGATGTCTTTGGTGGTGGTGGATACGTTGTGGTCCATGGTGGCGAACGTTTTGCCGACCTGACGCACTTGGCGTCCTTTTTCACGCAAGCCATCGAAGGCTTGCGGTGAAGTCACTTCATGCACTAAGTGACGATCGATGTACAAAATTGGGTTTTCGCCTTGCGCCGCCACGACAACGTGCGCATCGTAAATTTTTTCGTATAAGGTTTTTGCTTGTGACATTGCTTCTTCCTTGAGCTCAAAGAGCTAGATGGAGCCGGAGCATCGCCGGCTCTGCGAATTATGCGTTTTGAATATAGGCGGCGATCACATCGCCCATCTCGCTAGTCGATAGCGCTGGTTTGTTTCCTGCCAAATCGCCAGTCAACTGACCAGCAGACAGTGCTTTGCTGACTGCGGTTTCAATCGCTTGCGCGGCGTCTTCTTCTCCGAGGCTGTATCGTAGCATCAGCGCGGCTGACAGGATCTGGGCAACCGGGTTGGCGATGTTCTTACCTGCGATATCTGGCGCGCTGCCGCCTGCAGGTTCATACAGGCCGAATTTGCTTTCGTTCATGCTTGCGGAAGGCAGCATGCCCATGGAACCTGTGATCATCGCGCATTCATCAGAAATAATGTCACCGAAGATGTTGGAACACAGCATCACATCAAATTGGGATGGATCTTTAATCAACTGCATGGTCGCGTTATCGATGTACATGTGTGATAGCTCGACATCTGGGTAATCTTTGGCAATTTCGCTAACCACTTCACGCCACAGAATTGAGCTTTGCAGCACGTTGGCTTTGTCAATCGAGCAGACTTTCTTGCGGCGCAGACGAGCAGATTCAAACGCTATTTTAGCGATGCGTTCGATTTCAAAGCGGTGGTACACCTCGGTGTCGAATGCTTTTTCATTGGCGCCTTCACCTTCACGGCCTTTGGGTTGGCCGAAGTAGATGCCGCCGGTTAACTCACGAACCACAACAATATCAAAGCCGCGGTCAGAGATGTCAGCACGCAGCGGCGAGAATGCTTCTAGCCCTTTGTGAATTTGCGCTGGACGTAAGTTGCAGAACAGTTGGAAGTGTTTGCGCAGTGGCAATAGTGCGCCGCGTTCCGGTTGATCGTTCGGGGGCAGATGTTCCCACTTTGGTCCGCCAACTGAACCAAAGAGCACGGCATCGGCTTCTTCACACGCATGCAGTGTGCTGTCGGGCAGTGGACAACCGTGGTTATCAATCGCAATACCACCGATATCATGTTCTTCACGCACAAACGCTAACTGAAACTTCTGTTCGATAGCATCCAGCACTTTGTGTGCTTGCTGCATTACTTCAGGGCCGATGCCGTCACCGGGAAGTACGGCGATCTTGTAAGTCTTGTCTGTCATGCGATTCCTTCACTTATAAAATAGTTTGTTCGTTTCATGTTGTGTCTGTTGTCGCAGCGAGATTACGCCGATGCGACTTTCTTTTTCTGTTTGATTTCGGCGATTTGGTCGGCGCGATGAATGCTGTTGATCACATGCAGCAACGCTTGACCCGAGGCTTCAACGATGTCGGTTGAGACGCCTGTACCGTGATATTTACGGCCTTTGTAATTCGCGATGATGTCGGCTTGGCCCAAGCCATCTTCCCCTTCACCTTTTGCTGTCAGATCGAATTTATCCAAAACGATCTCGTAACCGGTGACGCGGTAAATACATTGATAGAGCGCATCGACCGGCCCGTTCCCAACAGCCGCTTCACATTTCTCTTCATCGCCGCATTGCAGTTTGATTGATGTGGTCGCCATTACACTACCAGATTGCACGCTCAGATAGTTCAATTTAAAGAAATCATCTTCTTCACGGAGGTTGGAGAAGTGCATCAACGCTTCCAAGTCGTAATCAAACACCTGGCCTTTCCGG
The DNA here is from genome assembly GCF_043106745.1 of Vibrio sp. CJQ_6. Lineage (NCBI taxonomy): Bacteria > Pseudomonadati > Pseudomonadota > Gammaproteobacteria > Vibrionales > Vibrionaceae > Vibrio > Vibrio sp. CJQ_6. Next base: position 4,988 of record NZ_JBICMV010000037.1, read on the forward strand.
TCGGCCAATTTTAGGAAGTCTTCATACAACGCATCCAAGTTGTATTCGTTGTCGTTGTAACCCAGTGAATCCATGTGGCTCTTCACGGCAGCACGGCCGCTGCGACTGGTGAGGTTCAGTGCTTGGTTTTTCAGGCCAATCGATTCAGGGGTCATGATTTCGTAGGTGTTCTTGTTCTTCAACATGCCATCTTGGTGAATGCCCGATGAATGGCTGAAGGCATTTGCGCCGACAATGGCTTTGTTGCTTTGAATCGGCATGTTGCACAGTTGGCTCACCAATTTACTGGTACGGCTGATTTCATCGTGTTTGAAGTTCGTGGTCACGCCCAGCAAATCCTGGCGCGTTTTGATGATCATCGCAATCTCTTCTAGCGCACAGTTTCCGGCACGTTCACCGATACCGTTGATGGTGCCTTCAATCTGACGAGCACCGGCTTGTACTGCGGCAATGGAGTTGGCAACAGACAAGCCTAAGTCATCGTGGCAGTGCACGGAAATCACGGCTTTATCGATGTTGGGGACGCGATTAAACAGTTGTTCAATGATGCCACCGAATTCGCTTGGCAGGGTGTAACCTACGGTATCAGGAATGTTGATGGTGCTGGCACCGGCATCAATGGCAGCTTCGACCATGCGGCACAGATTGTCGATGGGGGTGCGCCCTGCATCTTCACAGGAGAATTCCACATCGTCAGTGTATTGGCGAGCGTGTTTCACCGCCTTCACCGCCATCTCGACGACATCGTCGTAGGTACGGCGCAATTTGTCTTTAACGTGAATGGTAGAGGTAGCAAGGAAGGTGTGAATGCGGAATGCTTCTGCGACTTTTAACGCTTCAGCTGCGGCATCAATGTCTTTCGCAACGGCTCGCGAAAGGGCACAGATACGGCTGTTTTTAATGTGTTTGGCAATGGTTTGTACGGATTCAAAATCGCCCGGTGATGATACAGGGAAGCCTGCCTCGATCACGTCAACGCCCAAACGCTCGAGTGCGAAAGCAATTTGCAGCTTCTCTTTGACGGTTAAGCTGGCTGACAATGCTTGTTCACCATCGCGTAAGGTGGTGTCGAATATAATGACCTGATCGTTCATGTTTGCTTCCTCATTCCGAGAGTTAATCGTTTACTTCCTGGATTTAGTTATAAAAAAACCCGCATCAAGTGCGGGTTTTTGTGATTCTGTTGTGGTGTTTTTCTGCCACTACCTACCCGCGCGATGGATTCACGATAAGGAGGAGGCTAAGGAGCAGTGAAAAACGTGTTGTCATTAGTAACAATCCACAAATTTAAGTTAACAAATTAGTACCGCACTCGCTGATTCACGTCAACCCTAAAGTTGATTTTTTATTCATGCTCAAGAGCTTTTGGTTTTAACGCGGTAAAAATTAGTATTTTCTACTGAGTCGGCGGTTTTTTATCCTGATGCTATTCAGTGCCCGCAGATGCTTCTATAATTCATCGATTGATGAATAGAGCGGTGTCGAGCATGAGTACAAGAAAAGCGGGGCGCCCGCAACAACCCACGGATGTGCGTGAGCTACTGTTGCAACAAGCCACGGAACTATTCACCGTGATGGACTACGACAAGGTCTCAACGCGCTTGATTGCCCAGAAAGCCGGTGTCGATATTGGCATGATTCGCTACTACTTTGGAAACAAAGGCGGCTTGTTTGAAACCATGCTGCGTGAAACGTTGGCGCCGATGAAAGCGCAGATCACGCAACTGCTGGCAGACAGCAATCACAAGAACCTGACGGAACTGATGCGTACTTACTATCGCGAGATGATCAAAGTGCCGCATTTTCCCCGTTTGATCATGCAAGTGATGCAGATGCCACCTTCTGAACTGCAACGCCAACTGATCGAAAAGGTTATATTGGATGTGACGAAGCCGGTACAAGACATGATGTTTCAAAAGCTGATTCAACGGGGTGTGATTCGGCCCGATGCGGATCCCCAGTTGTGTCGTGTCTCTTATATAAGCCTGATGGTCTTTCCGTTTATTGCGCCTCGAGCGTTACTTGCGGTGCATGGCATTGAACTGAATGAAGAATTTTTGGACCGGCTCATTGAGCACAATATTCGTTTAATGGAAGATGGTTTTTTGCTGGTGAAATAAACGGCAATTGTCATCCATTTACAAACAAAGCATCACGGAGTTGTCATCTCTCCCTCTTATCTTGTGCCTAGATAGGAGACTCAACAGGGAGAGGAGATGCGGATGCGTACCATCGAGCCTATCGCTAAGCTGGACTTAGCCTTTTCAATTTTCTGCTTACAACACAAGTTTAACCAACCCATTGCTCGGATAAGCAAAGCGGTATCGCACACGGGCGATGGCCATCTCTACGCGTTGTTTGGTGTTCTGGCTTGGTGGCTGGATGGCCAACACGGGCAATATTTTTTACTGGCGGGATTGCTCGCATTCGCGATTGAACTGCCGATTTATTGGGGCCTGAAAAACAGTTTTCAGCGCCGCCGACCTCAAGAGCTATCCCCACTGCTCACCGCTTTCATTACCCCTTCGGATCGCTACAGTTTACCGTCTGGCCATACGGCGGCTGCGTTTGTGATGGCGACTTTGATTGGTCAATGTTATCCCGATATTTATGGCGTCGCGTTGATGTGGGCGGCGCTGATTGGCAGCGCTCGAATTCTGCTTGGGGTGCACTTTTTATCGGATGTGATTATTGGCGCGCTGCTGGGAATGGGCTGTGCGACGTTGGCGATGACGTGGTTGGAGACGATGGCTTGAACATTTTGTATGGCGTGCAAGGCACTGGAAATGGACACATTACGCGTGCCCGCGTGATGTGTGAGGCGTTTCGTGAACGAGGCGTTCAGGTTGATTTTCTATTTTCTGGCCGCGACGAGAGCAAATACTTCTCGATGGAATGCTTTGGCCGCTACCAAACTCGCCGTGGACTGACGTTTGCAACCCAGCAAGGCCAAGTCAATTACGTCAAAACTGCTTTTAACAACAGTCCTGCGCAATTATGGCAAGAAATTAAACAGCTTGACCTCTCTGACTACGACCTCGTGTTGAATGACTTTGAACCCGTGTCTGCTTGGGCTGCCAAGCGACAAGGTATTCCGTGCATTGGGATCAGTCATCAAAATGCCTTTCGTTATCCCGTGCCGCTCAAAGGGGCGACGTGGTTGGATAAGCTCATCATGCAGCGCTTTGCACCCGCCGATTATCACTTAGGATTGCATTGGTATCACTTCGATCAGCCGATTCTGCCACCGATTGTTCACACCGCGGACACGGCCAATGTCAACCAAGATTACATTTTGGTGTACTTGCCATTTGAGCAGATTGAACAGGTGTGTGAAATGCTTTTTCGCTTTGTAAATCAACACTTTGTTTTCTATCACCCTCACGTCATTGAAGCGGAGTTGATTGAAAACGTGGAGCTTCGCCCGTTGTGTCACGCGCAGTTTCATCAGCATCTTCAATGCTGTGCGGGCGTGATTGCCAATGGTGGATTTGAATTGCCTTCCGAAGCGTTGTCGTTGGGGAAAAAGTTGTTGCTCAAGCCACTCAATGGCCAATTTGAGCAGCAGAGTAATGTGGCTACCCTCGATATTTTGGGGTTGGCCTCTGTGATGGACTTTCTGGATGCGTCGGCTGTCAGCAAATGGTTGGATGAAAAACAAGCAGAACGCGTCGTGTATCCAAACGTTGCCAGTGCGATAACAGAATGGGTGATGAAGGGACGCTGGGATGATCATTCTGAGCTATGCAACACATTGTGGCAACAAGTTGACTTCCCCAGTTACGTTTCGACAAACTAATGATGCTGTCGATTAACTTGCTCACCTCTCATAGCGCATGTGAATATTAGGTTTCGCGCATAATCCTATGTATTAATCTCGTCAATGTTTTGTAAAAATAGCATAAAAGTGATTTTTTATGTTTTTTTATAAAACATCAAATCATTGAAAAATATTGGATTTTTTTGGTGCTTGGTAAAATAAACTGAGATTTTATCAATCTTATTGCTATTCGATAAATGAATGGTTGATAGTAGCGTACCCCTTGGAAGTATCCGGGTAATAAATACTACAAACGACGGTTATCTATTCGCCAACCGAAATCATTTATGTCGTTGGGTCTCCGGCGACAGATATCAGAATAAAAATAAGAGGCGTGCCTAATGTTAGACAAAAAAGATCCGATGAGCGCGATTGCGAGCTATCGAATGGAGAGTACACTGCGTGGTGTGGACCTCAACCTACTGACTGTGTTTGATGCAGTAATGCAAGAGCAAAATATTACCCGTGCAGCGCACAACTTGGGAATGTCACAGCCAGCAGTGAGTAACGCCGTTGCGCGTTTAAAAGTGATGTTTAACGACGAACTGTTTATGCGCCAAGGTCGCGGGATTCAACCGACTCAGCGTGCGCGTCAACTGTTTGGTCCGATTCGCCAAGCGCTGCAATTGATTCGCAATGAGCTGCCAAGTTCGGTGTTCTCACCAGAAACGTCAACACGTTTGTTCAAGTTGGCGATCTGCAGCCCATGTGACATTCGTTTTGCACCTAAAATCATGTCCAGCATTTACGAACAAGCACCGAACGTGCAACTGCACTTGGATGCAGAATTCGACCGTAAACTGGCGGAGCGTATGCGCTACCAAGAAATTGATTTTGTAATTGATTACGCTCGTTTTGATGAGCAAGGTTTCTCAAGCACTGAAATCTTCCAAGACGAATTGGTGGTAGTGGCGGCGAAATCGCACCCACGCATTCAAGGTGCCGTGAGCCCAGAAGCGCTAGCGAATGAGCAACATGCAAAATTGTCAAAAATTCATGGTCAACGCAGCTTCTCTGAGCAAGCGTATCGTGACCTTGACTGCCAACCAAGCTACGAAGGTACGAGCCTAAGCAACGTGCTGTACGTGGTTGGTCAGTCTGAGTTGGTGACCATTGCACCTCGTTGGATGGTTGAAAACGCTGCCAACAAAGATCAGCTGCAAGTGCTCGAATTCCCATTCGATAACGGCAACATCAGCGGTTACCTGAGCTGGCATGAATCGAGTGAAAAAGACAAAGGCCACATCTGGCTGCGCGATCAATTGATGATGATCTGCGGCGAAGTGGTTGCATTCAAATAGTACTAAATGCCTCTTTATTTAGCCTTAGATTGGGTTGCCCCGATCTAAGGCTTTTTTATTGCGCTCACGCCAGACTTTCATCCATAACTATGACATCTGTCAGTTGCCTTTTTTATCACTGAATGTACACTTGTGCGCTCAAAAGAGCTTACATGTGTAAGCTATAGGTAAAGAAGATGGCCAATTTAGATTTTCATATCGTTAAACGCATTCGAGAGCAGGTTGCTCTTGGCGGTAGTCGTATCGCGTTGAAACATCAAGTGGACAACGAATGGCAAGGCATCAGCTGGACTCAGTTCGGTGAAGAGATGGATGCAATGTCGATGGCGTTACTGGCATTCGGGCTGGATGTTCAGGACAAGATCGGGATTTTTTCCAACAACATGCCACAATGGACGATCGCCGATTTTGCTGCACTGCAGATTCGAGCGGTGACCGTGCCGATTTACCCAACCAATACTGCTGAACAAGCGGCTTACATTCTGCAAGATGCGGATGTCAAAGTGCTGTTTGTTGGCGAACAGCCGCAGTTTGATGCGGCGGTGACCATGTTTGAACAATGCGATCAGCTGCAGCTGATCGTGGCCATGAGCGATGCGATTGCGCTTGGCGACTGTGATTTCGCCATGAGCTGGCAGGCGTTTGTTGCTTTGGGCGAGAATACATCCGGCGAACTGCTCGATGAGCGTTTGGAACAGGCCAATGATGATGACCTGTTTACCCTGATTTATACCTCCGGCACCACGGGCAAGCCGAAAGGTGTGATGCTCGATTATCGCAACGTTGGCGCGCAGCTCGAAGGGCACGATCAACGTCTGAACTTGAGCCAAGACGATGTCTCGCTCTGCTTCCTACCGCTGTCTCATGTATTTGAACGCGCCTGGAGTTTTTACGTGCTCTACAAAGGCGCGACCAACTGTTATTTGCAAGATGTTGGTCAGGTCCGTGACGCACTGAGTCAGGTTCGTCCTACCGTCATGTGCGCAGTGCCACGCTTCTACGAGAAAATCTTCTCGGCGATCCACGAAAAAGTGGCGCGTGCGCCATTGCACCGCAAAGTGATGTTTACATGGTCTGTGAACATGGGCGCTAAAATGGCGCGCTGTCATCAGGAAAAACGCACGCCATCTTGGGCGCTGAAACAGTGCCATCAGTTGGCCGACAAATTGGTGCTCAGCAAACTGCGTGGGCTGCTGGGAGGGCGCATTAACTTTATGCCGTGCGGTGGCGCGAAGTTGGATGAAACCATTGGCCGTTTTTTCCATGCCATCGGCATCAATGTCAAATTGGGCTACGGTATGACCGAAACCACCGCGACGATTTCGTGTTGGGATGACCAGTGTTTTGACCCAGACTCGATCGGCATGACCATGCCGGGCGCTCAAGTGAAAATTGGTGAGAACAACGAAATTCTGGTGCGTGGCCCCATGGTGATGCGTGGCTACTACAAAATGCCAGAAGAAACCGCGCAGACGTTTGATGAACATGGATTCTTGAAAACGGGCGATGCGGGTCATATCGATGAGCAGGGGAATTTGTTTATTACCGATCGCATCAAAGAGCTGATGAAAACATCTGGCGGCAAATACATTGCGCCGCAGGTGATTGAAGGCGCGATTGGCAAAGATCATTTTGTGGAACAGATTGCGGTGATTGCCGACACACGTAAGTTTGTCTCGGCACTGATTGTGCCGTGTTTTGATGCGCTTGAAGAGCATGCCAAAGAGCTGAACATCAAATACCACGATCGCTTGGAACTGTTGAAACACAGCCAGATCATCGAGATGTTTGAAAAGCGGGTGAATGAGTTGCAACATGGCTTGGCGAAGTTTGAGCAAGTGAAGCGGTTTAAGCTACTGCCAAAAGCCTTTTCCATGGATGATGGCGAACTGACACCAACGCAAAAACTGCGTAGAAAAGTCATTCATGACCGTTATCAGCACGAAATCGAAGAAATGTACCAAGACCGCCCAAAAGATAAACACTCTTAAGTGCCTTTGGCCGCCATGGTGATAAACGACATCCTCGCAGAGTGACCCTCGCGGGGATGTTTGTTTTTCTAGCGCTGAAAAATTGAATCACTCTGCGATTTTCTGTGGTTTTAATTGCCCCTCGACAAAATATTCCACTTTTTTTTATCCACTTCATTGTTCTCTCGCCTAATTCTGCTCCTACATTTGGAATTGAATACTTAATATCCGTTTTTTTGCCATATCTTATTAATAATGCGCCATTTTCGCCGTTAGACCTGATGAAAATAAAGCGTTACAGTTGTTGCGTTACCTTAGCGCTTGTTATGACAAGTGCGGGACATAGCCGAAAGCGGAGAGTTTTCGAATTAGGCTACGAATAAGCCCTAACTATGTATAACCAGAACCGTTGACTGACCTTGTGTTCGGCTCTGGTAAGGAGAAAATATGGCAATGTTATCCGGCGCAGAGATGGTGGTTCAATCTCTGATCGAAGAAGGCGTAGAGCAAATTTTTGGATACCCCGGTGGTTCCGTTCTTGATATCTACGACGCCCTCCACGAAAAAACCGACAAAATCAAACACGTCCTCGTTCGTCATGAACAAGCGGCAACCCACATGGCCGATGGTTACGCTCGCGCAACCGGCAAGCCGGGCGTGGTGCTTGTTTGCTCTGGTCCTGGTGCCACCAATACCGTCACCGGTATTGCGACGGCCTACATGGATTCCATTCCGATGATCGTTATCTCGGGTAACGTGGCGACCAATCTGATCGGTAATGACGCGTTCCAAGAGTGTGATATCGTCGGCGTCTCACGTCCGATCGTAAAACACAGCTTTTTGGTGAAAAAAGCGGAAGATATCCCTGAAACGATCAAAAAAGCATTTTACATCGCATCAACTGGCCGTCCTGGTCCGGTCGTGATCGACTTGCCCAAAGATGTGATGAATCCGCAGATCAAACTCCCGTACCAATACCCAGAATCGGTCAAAATGCGCTCTTACAACCCGACGACATCGGGTCATAAAGGTCAGATCAAAAAAGCACTCAAAGCGTTGTTGGACGCCAAAAAACCGGTGCTGTACATCGGCGGCGGCGCCATCATTTCTGAAGCGCATCAGCAAATTTTCAAACTGGCAGAGGCCTTGAATCTGCCCGTCGTGAGTACCTTGATGGGGTTGGGCGCGTTTCCGGGCACCCACAAGAATTTCCTAGGCATGTTGGGGATGCACGGTGTGTATGAAGCCAACATGGCGATGCATAACGCTGATCTGATCTTTGGTGTGGGCGTGCGTTTTGACGATCGCACGACCAATAACCTCGAAAAATACTGCCCGAATGCAAAAGTGATGCACATTGATATCGATCCATCGTCGATCTCGAAGAACGTCAAAGTGGATCTCCCGATCGTGGGGTCGGCAGATCAAGTGCTGGAAACCATGCTCAAACTGCTGGCGGATCTCGACACGCGCAACGATGAACAAGCCATGGATCATTGGTGGAGTGAGATTCAAAGTTGGCGTGAACGTCAATGCTTGGCGTATGAAACCTCATCTGAGCGCATCAAACCTCAGCAAGTGATTGAAACCTTACACAAGCTCACCAATGGCGATGCGTATGTGGCGTCTGATGTGGGCCAGCACCAAATGTTTGCAGCGTTGTACTATCCGTTCAATCAACCGCGTCGTTGGATCAACTCAGGTGGCCTTGGCACCATGGGCTTTGGTCTGCCTGCGGGTATGGGCGTGAAGTTCGCAATGCCGGATGAAGAAGTGGTCGTCGTGACGGGTGACGGCAGTATTCAGATGAACATTCAAGAGTTGTCGACTGCGCTGCAGTACGATATTCCGGTGAAAATCATCAACCTGAACAACCGTTTCCTTGGCATGGTGAAACAGTGGCAAGATATTATTTATCAGGGGCGTCACTCCAACTCATACATGAGTTCTGTGCCTGATTTTGCAGCGATCGCAGAAGCTTACGGTCACGTGGGGATCCGCATCTCAACACCAGATGAATTGGAATCTGGGTTGAAACAGGCATTGGAGATGAAAGATCGCCTGGTCTTTGTGGATATCAACGTCGATGAAACGGAGCACGTCTACCCAATGCAGATCAAAGGCGAGGGGATGGACAAAATGTGGTTGAGCAAAACGGAGCGTACTTAAGATGAGACAACACATTATTTCAATACTGCTAGAAAACCAGCCGGGTGCGTTGTCTCGTGTGGTGGGGTTGTTCTCTCAACGCGGTTACAACATTGAAAGCCTCAACGTGTCACCGACAGACGATGAAACCTTGTCACGCTTGAACATCACCACAACGTCAAGCGACATGCAGTTGGAGCAAATTCAGAAACAGTTGCACAAACTGATTGATGTTCTGAAAGTGCAAGATGTGACGGAGTTTGACCACATTGAGCGTGAACTGATGTTGGTAAAAGTCAAAGCCAGCGGTTTTGCGCGTGCGGAAGTTAAGCGCACGGCGGATATCTTCCGCGGCCAAATCGTTGATGTGACGGCTTCGCAATACACGGTGCAAATTGCAGGCGCGAGTGAAAAACTCGATGCGTTTATCCATGCGATTGCGGAAGTGACCGATGTGATTGAAGTTGCTCGCAGTGGAGTGGTTGGTATTGCACGCGGTGAACGTGCGCTACGTGGTTAACCCATGCTCGCGACTCACATAAAAAAAACCAGCCGAATGGCTGGTTTTTTTTGCTTTTAGCCAAGCGGCGTTGATACGCCGCTGGCGGGGCGCTTAGTGCAGGATACGCGCGCGAATGGTGCCGTCGATCCCTTTCAGTTTCGCGAGGGCTTCTTCTGAGCGCGCATTTTCAACGTCAATCACCACATAACCAATATTGGCTGAGGTTTGCAGGTACTGCGCGGCAATGTTAATGCCGTCTTGCGCAAAGATGGTGTTGATTTGCGTCAGAATACCGGGACGGTTCTCGTGAATGTGCAGCAGACGAGACGCTTGACGATGTTCTGGCAGCGACACTTCAGGGAAGTTAACGCTTGAGAGCGTTGACCCGTTGTCTGAGTATTTCGCCAGCTTGCCAGCCACTTCAATCCCGATGTTTTCTTGTGCTTCCTGAGTGGAGCCGCCTACGTGCGGTGTCAGGATCACGTTGTCAAATTGCATCAGCGGAGATTCAAACGCTTCTTTGTTGGACGCAGGTTCTGTTGGGAATACGTCAATGGCCGCGCCAGCCAGATGACCCGATTCCATCGCATCACACAACGCTGGAATGTCGACCACGGTGCCGCGTGCGGCGTTGATGAAAATTGAACCGGGTTTCATGCGTGCAAATTCGTCTTTGCCCATCATGTTCTTGGTTTCTGGTGTTTCTGGGACGTGCAGCGAAATCACGTCACATTTGTTCAGTAGCTCGCTCATGGTGTGCACTTGAGTAGCGTTGCCCAACGACAGTTTGTTTTCGATGTCGTAGAAGTACACGTGCATCCCCAAGTTCTCCGCAATGATACCCAACTGAGTACCGATGTGGCCGTAACCGATGATACCTAGGCGTTTACCACGAGCTTCGTAAGAGTTGTCGGCGCTTTTCTTCCAGATACCGCGATGAGCCAGGGCGTTTTTCTCTGGAATGCCACGCAGCAGCAATAGGATTTCACCCAGAACCAGCTCAGCCACACTACGAGTATTGGAGAACGGTGCATTGAACACTGGAATACCGCGTTTGGCGGCTGCATTCAGGTTGACTTGGTTGGTACCGATACAGAAGCAGCCGATTGCGACCAGTTTCTCTGCCGCGTTGATGACTTCTTCCGTCAAGTTTGTGCGTGAACGGATACCAATGAAGTGAACATCTTTCACCGCTTCGAGCAATTCTGATTCTTCTAAGGAGCCCTTGTGGTATTCGATGTTGCTATAGCCAGCAGCTTGCAGCACTTCAACTGATGATGGGTGAAGTCCTTCAAGGAGTAGGATTTTAATTTTGTCTTTTTCCAGTGAAACTTTGGCCATTATTCTCGTCCTTAAATATGGGAAGGTGGGCAAATGAAGCGAACATCAAGCGAAACGTGTAATAACTGAGCCTTTTATGGTAAAGCAAACGTTTGCATTGCGTATCTTCTACGCAATAAATTAACAAACTTTTTTTGTTTTGGGTAAGAAAATTACGGAATAAGGCATAATTTTCTTCGAGAAAAGAAATAAAAAACGGCACCCAGTGTGCCGTTTGTAATCTAATGACGGAAAGAAGACGTTTTTTCCAATCTTATTCTTCGATTTTCGCCCCTTCAGGGGTACCGGTAATGACCACATCCGCTCCGCGGTGAGCGAACAGACCGTTGGTCACCACGCCTGCAATCGCGTTGATTTTGCTTTCCAGATCTTTGGCGTCCGTGATGCGCATATTGTGCACGTCTAGAATGATGTTGCCGTTGTCGGTCAGAACACCTTCACGATACACCGGATCACCGCCCAGTTTGACCAGTTCACGTGCCACATAAGAGCGCGCCATTGGAATCACTTCTACGGGAAGTGGGAATCCTCCCAGGACGTCAACCGCTTTGGTGCCATCGACGATACAGATGAATTTGTCGGCAATGGCCGCCACAATTTTTTCACGCGTCAGCGCCGCACCACCGCCTTTGATCATTTCGCGGTGCGGGTTAATTTCGTCCGCGCCATCGACGTACACGTCCAAGCCAGCCACATCGTTACAATCGAACACCTCAATGCCGAGGCCCTTGAGTTTCTCGGTGGACGCAATTGAGCTTGAAACTGCGCCTTTGATGTCATCTTTGATCGACCCCAAAGCATCGATGAAGTGATTCACCGTTGAACCGGTACCGACACCAACAATGCTGCCTTTTTCTACATATTTCAGTGCAGCCCAACCGGCGGCTTTTTTCATTTCATCTTGAGTCATGCCTTTCTCCTGATTTCGATTCTGTGGGGGAACGCGTTTGCGCGGCGCGATTATACCCTCAAACCAACGGGAGATGTACTCCGATAGCGGCATTATCCGTGCTCTTAATTTTGCAGTGATCACGCTTTCCAGTGCCAAATCTGGCTCGGCGTGACAATCTTCGGTAGGGGAACATCCCAGGTTTCGACTGGCAGTTGATCAACATGTTGGCAATCATGCGCCAATCCCAAAGGCATGGCGCCTTCACCGGTTTGAAACCAGTGCGCGAGGGTGCGATCGTAGTAGCCGCCTCCCATGCCGAGACGATGGCCGTGGGAATCAAACGCCACCAATGGTGTGCAGATCAGGTCGAGTTCTTTCACCGGTTTGACTAAGGTTTGGTTGAGCTTGGGCTCGAGAATACCAAATTTGTTATAAGTCATCGGTGTGGTGCTTTGATAGTGAAGAAACAGCAGGTGACCGGCAGAAAACGGATGCAGCACGGGAAGATAGACGGCTTTGCCTTGTGACCACAACCAGTCGATCAGCGGCTGGGTGTCGAGCTCGCCATCGGTGGATAAATAGAGCGCAATATGATGGCTGGTCTGCATTTCCGGCAGCGTTGAAAAGCGGCGAATCAGATCCTGACTGGCTTGGTATTGCGTGTCGCTGGACAGTTGATTGCGTTGCTGACGAATGCGCTTACGTAGCGCCTGACGAGAGTATTGCATAGAGGAACCCCAGAGTGCCGTTGAGGATTGTAGCCCTTGAACCAGCTGGTTCAAGGCGGATCAGCAAGGATAACCGTAGGCTTCTCGGTACGAGCCGAGCATGCTCAATAGCTACCAAGTACTAACCCTTACGTGTTGCTTATCGGCTCAGGGACATAAATCCGCTGACGAACACTCCAGGGTAAAACTTTGGATGGTAAAGGCTACAGCTCTCCTGGCTTGACTTTACTGAGTGCTTCTTCAAGTGAAGCGGTGAGCTTTTCCATTCGCTCATTGATGGCCGATTGATGACCGTCTTTCTCTTGCTGCTTGGTTTGCAGCTCGTAACAGATGTTCAACGCGGCGATTGTCAGTAGCTTTACCTCATTCGATACCTTAGTACGATCGGCCATATCTTTCAATCGTTGGTCGAGGTCCTGTGCGGCACGTAACAGGGATTCTTCTTCGCCTGCCGGACAATTAACCCGTGTCACTTTGCCTAAAATTTCAACGTCAACCGCTTGATTACTCATGATAAATGAACTCTATTGGCGTAACTAAAGATGATATCGCTTACGTGACCATCGAGGGTCAAACTATAGGTAAAGCGTTCCTAAGATTCAAGCTTTTCACACGCGTAAGCTGGATTTGATTGGGCAAAAACACAGTTCTTGGGCAATTTGCATAAAAGCTGGTCACAATTGCTGACGTGAGCGTTTTCGCCGGATCGTTGAAGTGGTACGATTAAACATATTTTTTCAACGACGAGCCCATTATGAGCGACAACACGTTTCCAAATTATGCAAACTTAGCCTCCGAACTGCAATCGGCATCGCTGGGGGTCACACCAGCAGAATTGCACGGCTTACTGACCGGCATGCTGGCTGGTGGTTTGAGTTTGAATGATAAAAGTTGGCAGCCGCTGATTTTTGATTATACCAATGATGGGATGGGCTGGCCGATGCAAGTGCTGGCGCTGGCAGAGCAAACGCTTACCGCGACCAACGCAGAATTGACCAGTACGGATCTGGAAGTGACCCTGATGCTGCCAACAACTGACGGTGACGAAGCGCTCTTTCAGTTTGCCGACAGCGTGGCGGAATGGGTGAACCATTTTATTTCTGGCCTCGGTTTGGTGGGGGCGAAAGTACAAAGCGCCTCCAACGTCGCCAAAGAAGCGTTAGAGGATCTGGAAGAGATCTCGAAGCTGGGCATTGATGAAGACGATGACATGGACGAGCAAGCGCAATTGCTTGAGCAAGTCATTGAGCATGTGAAAGCTTGCGTTTTGACGCTGCACGCAGAGTTTGGCGCCAAACCGCAACAAGCTTCAGAACCAACAATTCACTAAGTGAGGCGGCAGTGAGCGAGGCAAAATCTTTTGATGTGATTATTGCTGGTGGCGCCATGGCTGGCGCAACGTTGGCGTTAGCGCTAGATACGTTGAGTCAGGGGCGTCTCAACATCGCGGTGATTGAAGCATATCAGACGGATCATCACGCGCATCCGGGGTTCGATGCCCGCTCGATTGCACTCTCTTATGGGACGGTGGGTATTCTGCGCCAGTTGGCTTTATGGCCAGCGATTGCCCCTGTGGCCACGCCGATCACCCAGATTCATGTGTCGGATCGCTCGCATGCCGGTATGACCGATATCACGCGCGAATCGGCTGGCGTGGATGCGCTGGGATATGTGGTTGAATTGGCACACGTGGGCCGCATTTACGCAGAAAAAATGGCGCAAAGTGCTGCGATTCATATGTTCTGCCCAGCCAGCGTCTCCACGGTCGAACGTCACAATGATGCGGTGACGGTCACGCTCAATAGCGGTGAATCGCTGCGAGGCCAATTGCTGGTCGCGGCCGATGGTGCCGTGTCGACGTGTTGTCAGCAAATTGGATTGGCACTCACCGAACACGACTTTAACCAAGTGGCGATCATTGCCAATGTAGTGGCGAGCGAGCCACACCGAGGCCGTGCTTTTGAACGCTTTACATCGACCGGCCCAGTGGCGCTGCTGCCGATGAGTGACAACCGCTTGTCGCTGGTGTGGTGTTTACCTCCTGAAGTGGCGGCGCAAGTCATGCAATGTAGCGATAGTGAGTTTTTAGCGCGATTGCAAACGGCCTTTGGCTGGCGTCTAGGGCGCTTGACCAAAGCGGGCGAACGCAGTGCTTACCCACTGTTGCTGCGTTACCGTGAACAGAACATTTCTCACCGCTTTGCGATTGTCGGCAATGCGGCGCAAACGCTGCATCCGATTGCGGGGCAGGGATTCAATTTAGGCATTCGCGATGTGACAACACTGGCCGAAGAACTCACCGCCGGCGATGCGATCGGCAGTTATGCGCAGCTCAACCGGTTTAGGCAGCGCCGTGAAGCGGATCGCGAAGCCACCATTACACTGACGTCGGCGCTGGTACACCTGTTTTCCAACGACTGGCTGACGTTGAGCATTGGGCGAAATCTGGGCTTGGCTGCGATGGATAATCTGCCAATGCTGAAATCTCCGTTGCTGCGCCGCACGCTGGGTGTGGTGAATCGATAAAAGGTACGAAATTATGATGCAAAGCGTGGATATTGCGATTGTTGGCGGCGGCATGGTCGGGCTTGCTCTCGCCGCGGCATTTAAAAATACCGAACTACGAATTGCGGTGATTGAAGGCAAATTACCCCAAGAAGGATTGAGCGAGTTGCCGGACGTGCGTGTGTCGGCGCTCAGCCGTTCTAGCGAGATTATGTTGCAAAACCTCAATGCTTGGCAGGGCATCACCGCCCGCCGCGCCGCGCCCTATCAGGCGATGGAAGTGTGGGAGCAAGATAGTTTCGCGCGCATCGAATTCAATGCGAACCATCTGACGCAGCCAAATCTAGGCCACATTGTTGAAAACCGCGTGATTCAGTTGGCGCTGCTGGAGCAAGTGAAGCAGCAGTCGAATGTCTCTTTGTACATGCCGGCAACGTGCCAAAGTTTAGCGATTGGCGAAAGCGAAGCGTGGCTGACGCTTAATAATGGACAGGCGCTGACAGCCAAGTTGGTGGTGGGCGCTGATGGCGCCAACTCTTGGGTGCGCAAGCAACAAGATATTCCGCTCACGCATTGGGATTACGGCCACAGTGCTGTGGTTGCGAATGTGCGCACCACCGAACCGCATGAATCGATCGCGCGCCAGATCTTCACTCCACAAGGGCCTTTGGCTTTTTTGCCGCTGGGGAATCCGTACATGAGTTCGATCGTGTGGTCGACCGACCCAAATCGTGCCGAGCACTTGGTCGGGCTTGATGCTCAAGCGTTCAACAAAGCACTGACGGCGGAATTTGACGCCAAACTGGGCGTGTGCGAAGTGGTGGGCGAGCGTCATGCGTTCCCGCTTAAAATGCGTTATGCCCGAGACTTTGTCGTCGAGCGCGTTGCGTTGGTCGGCGATGCAGCGCACACCATTCACCCCTTGGCGGGTCAAGGTGTGAACCTTGGTTTGCTGGACGCGGCGAGTTTGGCGCAGGAAGTGATGGCGTTGTGGCACCAAGGGCAAGATATCGGCAGCAAGCGCAACCTACGTGGGTATGAGCGCTGGCGCAAAGCGGAAGCGGCGAAGATGATTGCGGCGATGCAAGGTTTTAAAGACTTGTTTGCAGGCAATAACCCAGCCAAGAAATTGATTCGTGGTATCGGGATGCGCCTGGCAGGGCAATTGCCGGGTGCGAAAGACGAAATCATGAAATATGCACTGGGACTCAAAGGCAATCTGCCGGAACTGGCGAAAACGCAGCGGACGTCGCCGACGGCGTAATCCATACAATGCAAAAGGGTTGGCGCGATGGCCAACCCTTTTTTTCATTCTATCGTTGTGAAGTCAATTATGCGTATGCGCAGCGTAGTCGCATGATCTCTTGGTTGACCTCTTTGACGGTTTGGTAGTGGCGCCGTTCTGCGCGGTCCGGCAATATCAGCTTGCCGTTATCAAATTCAAACTTACCAACCCCGTAGATATAAATTCTTCCTTTAAAAAGACGACTTACGTGTTTAGCAATCATACCTGGCGTATAGCGCTTAAACAGTCTCATACTTCGATCCTTTGTTGTTTTCACACCGCAGATTATAAGAAATTCCCCAAGAAAATAGTGTGATTGAGCTAGGGATACATGCAGTGTTTACTGACTAAATTAGATATTTGTGCTGCCTTGAGCAAATTTATGGATAAATATCCATAATTGCGTGACCTTTACCTCAAATAAATAGGGTGGATAAAACTTCTCCGTGGCTTGAGACGGCGCTTATTTAGCCACAGCAATATGACAGTTTTAAGAATAGTTGGCTTTCAGCAAAAAAGGTAAAAAAGATGTCATGTTTTTGTATAAAAAAAGCCCGCAATCAGATGCGGGCGAAATAGTCACAGATGCATTACACAAAAAGTGGATGTCCTGAAACAATCAGTGGATTCACTTTTTTGTTGGCGAAGGATATCAACAGAGTCGTACCTCTGCGTGAACTTTAACCAACGCAGGAGAGAGTAAACTAAAAAAAAAGTTGTGACTATTTATGTTTGTAAATTGTATAAAAATTCATAGCAAAATGATCTTAATTTAGAACTTGATCACGATCACATGTAATGGATTGCATGGTTTGCATCACTTATTCACGTTGAATGTGTGCAAACTGAGGGCGACAAAGGTGGACGAGATCGTTTACGTCGAGTGCAATGCCTGCCAACGTCGATCCGCTGCTGATGGTGACGAGCGTGTGTTGCAAAATTGCATGATCAAAAATGATCGGCATCGGTGTTTTGAGTAACAACGGGGTGACGGTGCCGATGGCATAACCCGTGAGGGGCTCGACTTGCGAAAGATCCACGCAGGTCATTCGCCGCCAATGGAGCAGCGCGCGCACTTTTTTGGGATCCACACTGCGATCGCCAGGCGCGCACGCTAAGGCCAGCTGATCGCCCATATCGCGCAGTAAAATGCATTTGACCATCTGAGCGGGCTCAATGCCGCGTTGGCGGGCCGCCGCCTCGATGGTGGTGGCGTGCGTTGCATGCGGCAGCAGGCGATAGGGCACCTGCTGCGCATCCAGATACTGCGTGATTGGCGTGCTGAATGCGTTATTCATCATCCAATGAATAAGGCAGCGGTTGAATCGTCCAACGGGTGGAGGGTTGCGCCGTCAAACGCAGTTCCGTGCCTTCTTCCAGATTGTTAGGTAATACAATCAAACCCATAGCGGTGTTATCGGCAAAGGTGTAGTGCGCCATCAGGCGACCCGTACTGCGCCAGTTTTCACCCACAGAGCGTTCCATCTCGTGTGCGTCACTGTCGGACAGTGACGTGGTTACATTGCCCGAGACAATGTACATTGCCCGTTTGTTGATGCCGCGGTATTTCGCGCGCGCAACGGTTTCCTGACCGGTGTAACAGCCTTTGGTAAAGCTGATGCCATCGACTGCCTGAACGTTCACGGCTTGCGGAATGTGTTCGTTTTGATCGGCACGTTCAATCACGGGGATCGCGTCTTCGATGTCAAAACGAGTCCACAGTGCGGCGTCGACTCGCGTGGCGTCGGTGTTGGTGGCTAGCTGCTCTGCGGTCTGTTCATTGACCAGCAGCAGCCAACGTTGTTCGCTAATGCGAACGGCTGTTCCGCCGTCAATCGCGCGTACATCCCCCTGCGCATCGCTGAGGCGATCGATGTAGGCTTGCGCCTGCGTGCCGATCACGCCGAGTGCGATGTCTGGGCTTTCGGCAATCTCGACTTTGGAGAAAATGGCGTATTTTTTCAGTTCGCGCAGTTCGGCTTCAATCGCAGATTTGGGCTGGAACATGGCGTACCCATCACGATGATGGAACAAACGAAATACCGACCACACTTTCCCTTTGGCATCACAGTGTGCACCAAAGATCGATTGATCGGCGGTTAGGGTGACGACGTTACAGGTCACTTGGCCTTGCAGGTAGTTTTTCTTGTCAGCGCCGACCATGGTGATCGCACCCCAAGAATCGAGATGAGTGAGCATCAGTTCAGGCAGCGTATCGCTGGCGTTGACACTGAGCGGAGCAAATGTAGTTTTCCAGTTCATGTCCTTCACCTAAGTGAAATAATTTCCACTATGTTAATCTGGATCAACTTTTTTGTCAGCTTGAACAGGGACTGTGACTGAGCTACTAGTTGAGCAAGCCCGGTGTTTGATAGACTTGGCGGAAAATAATCATAAGGTGAGGATAACCGATGTACACCGCGGAAGAAAAAGCGCGTATTAAATGGGCCTGTCGTCGTGGAATGTTAGAGCTTGATGTGGTCATCATGCCATTTTTCGAAGAGTGTTTTGATACGTTGAGTGAATCAGAACAGCAAGACTTTGTGTCTTTGCTTGAGTGTGATGATCCGGATCTGTTTACTTGGGTCATGGGCCATGGTCGTTCCGAGAATCTTGGTCACGCCGCGATGGTAGACAAGATTGTCGCTCATAACCTCAGCAAAGTGCGTTAAGCTCCACCTCACACCTTCTTATCACGCCTGCATTGCCGCCATCCTTGTTTGGGGAGGGGGGCTGTGGGCGTTACTTCTCTCTCCGATTCCCCTTGTTGTTACATTACTCATTATTGGCATGAGCCTGCGTGTGCCGCTGCATCATTGGTTGACGCCAGCACTGCGTGGTGAGGTCGCGTTCGATTTTTCTGGCTACTTAGTGATAGGAGAGGCGCGTCATGCGATCACACGCGTGCAATGTTTGTTTGCGGGGGCGTTTGTGATCATCGAAGGGCCAGGGCTGCGTTGGTTGTTGTGGCGTGATAGCTGTTCAGAGGTTGAATATCGTCAATTGTTGGTGAGATTAAAACGGGAGCTGTAGCGCTCCCGTTGGATGTTATGCTTGATCCGGCGTCAAAATCGTCGGGCCGCTGTCTTCTGCAAGCTCCGGATAGTCCAGCGTGTAGTGCAAGCCACGGCTCTCTTTACGCTGCATCGCACAACGCACCATCAGTTCTGCCACTTGCAGCAAGTTACGCAGTTCCAGCAGGTTGTTCGACACACGGAAGTTGCTGTAGTACTCGTGGGTTTCTTGTTGCAGCAGTTGAATGCGACGTAAGGCGCGCTCCAAGCGCTTGTCGGTGCGCACAATGCCCATGTAGTCCCACATAAACAGGCGCAGTTCGTGCCAGTTATGCTGAATCACCACTTCTTCATCCGAGCAAGTGACCTGACTTTCATCCCAACCGGGTAGGCTAGGGGGCAACTGCGCGTCTTTCAGTTTGCTGAGAATGTCTTTGGCCGCCGACCACGCGTAAACCACACACTCCAGCAAGGAGTTTGAGGCCATGCGGTTGGCACCGTGCAGGCCGGTGTAGCTGACTTCGCCAATCGCGTAGAGCTGCTCAAGGTCGGTTTGCCCGTTCTGATTCACCATCACGCCGCCGCAGGTGTAGTGCGCGGCGGGAACAATCGGAATCGGCTCTTGGGTCATGTCGATGCCCAGATCCATCAAGCGGCTGTAGATCATCGGGAAATGCTTTTCGATGAAGTCGGCCGGTTTGTGGCTGATATCGAGATACATGCAGTCTGCGCCCAGACGCTTCATTTCAAAGTCAATCGCGCGCGCCACGACATCACGCGGCGCCAGTTCGGCGCGTTCGTCAAAATCGGGCATAAAACGTGAGCCATCCGGGCGACGCAAGTAAGCGCCTTCGCCGCGCAGCGCTTCGGTCAGCAGGAAGTTTCGCGCATCTGGGTGATACAAACAGGTCGGGTGGAACTGGTTAAATTCTAAGTTGGCCACGCGACACCCGGCACGCCATGCCATCGCAATGCCGTCACCGGAAGAGACATCGGGGTTGGAAGTATACTGGTACACCTTCGATGCCCCGCCGGTTGCCAAGACAACAAACTTCGAATGAATCACTTCCACGTGTTCTTCGTTGCGGTTCCACACATAGGCGCCAACCACTTTATCGGCGCGGCCACCGATTTTATCCTCGGTGATCAAATCGAGCGCGTTGTAGCGTTCCAACAAGGTGATATTTGGATGATTGTGGACGTTGTCTTGCAAGGAGGTTTGCACGGCCATGCCGGTCGCATCGGCAGCATGCAGAATGCGGCGATGGCTGTGACCCCCTTCGCGAGTGAGGTGATAACGCGGCTCTTCTTCGTCGCTATCTTCTTCTTTATCGAACGGCACGCCGCCGTCGATCAACCACTGCACGCACTCTTTGGCGTGCTCCGCAATAAAACGAACGGTCTCTTGCTCGCAAATCCCTGCGCCAGCGATAAGGGTATCTTGGACGTGTGAATCAATGCTGTCTGATTCATCAAACACCGCGGCAATCCCGCCTTGAGCGTAATAGGTCGACCCTTCGCTGCGAGGTCCTTTACTCAGTACGATGACGTTGCAATGTTTGGCTATACGCAGGGCTAACGACAAGCCTGCTGCACCACTTCCCACGACTAATACATCGCACTGATGTTCTCGGTTAGCGTTCATAAAATGTTTATATTCCCGAACTCCAGTTAGAGTTATCCTACTCTAAGTTTAAAATACAGCACGCTGAGTTCCCATTGGCCGTGAGCGGGCAATGTGTCATCTGAGTAACCTATGGTCAGGGAACCATGCAACGTGAGTCCATTGACCTCAAAATGTTCGGTTGAGATGGGCATGACCGACATGCTCTTGAGGGTATTATCTTCGCGCTAAAAGCAATACATTGTAAATGCTATTGTCTTTTCTGACTCCTGTCCCCACTATTCAGGGAGATTTCCAGGAACCTAGATTACATCACAATGCGGTGGGTGAATGGTAAAAAAATTCACACAGAATTGAACTTTCCCTGCGCGGCTGAGTCACAATAGTGCTCATGTAGGCAGTGGTGTCAAGGCAACATTTTGCATCATTAGAGTCCATATCTGAGAAGGTACGGAATATAACAATAGGAGTAACCGCTCGAATGAACGAGCAGCTGACCGATCAAGTGTTGATTGAGCGAGTTCAGAACGGAGATAAGCAAGCGTTTAATCTTTTGGTACTGAGATATCAAAACAAGGTCTGCAATCTTATTTCCAGGTATGTGAGCAATTCAGGAGATGTGGCGGATGTTGCGCAGGAAGCCTTTATCAAAGCTTACCGTGCGATTCCGACCTTTCGCGGCGAAAGTGCGTTTTACACTTGGCTTTACCGTATTGCTGTTAATACTGCAAAAAATCACATCGTGGCACAAAGCCGTCGTCCGCCGGCAAGCGATGTTGATGCTGAAGAAGCTGAATTTTACGAAAGCGGCAACGCATTGAAAGAAATATCGAACCCAGAAAACATTACGCTGTCCAAAGAGTTAAAGCAGGCGGTGTTTAGTGCGATAGAAGCGTTGCCTGAAGATTTGAAAACCGCGATGACATTGCGAGAGCTAGAAGGCTTAAGCTATGAAGACATCGCTGAAGTCATGGATTGCCCCGTAGGTACGGTGCGTTCTCGTATCTTCCGTGCTCGTGAGGCGGTAGAAAAAAGAATTAAACCTCTTTTATAGCGCTAACGAGCAACAACAATGGTGAAAATAATGGCTGACAAAGAGAAACTTTCAGCGCTCATGGATGGAGAACTGGTCGATAAGCTGCTAATTCAAGAATTGGCCAGCGACCGCGACGGTCTCGACACGTGGAAAAATTACCATCTGATTGGTGATGTGCTGCGTGGTGAGGCGCCTGAGCGACCAGAATGGAATATCGCTGAAAGTGTCGCACTCGCGTTGGAAAATGAACCGGCGCATTCGACGTTTAGCACTGCCACGACCCATATTACCGATATCAACCAAGCTCGCATTGAGTCTCAGCCTAAGCCTGAGCAAGCGCGTCGTCAGTTACCGGCTTGGTTATCCCAGTTTGGTCAAGTCGCGGTCGCGGCTTGCGTATCTTTAGCGGTAATTTTGGGCGTTCAGCAATATGGTGGCACCGATGGTGCGACGCCACAGCAAGATCAATTGCCAGTGCTTCAAACGATTCCGTTTTCAGGCAGTGCAGAACCTGTTAGCCTGACGCGCGAATCTGTTGAACGCCACAGCAATGAAGCGAACGTGCAAGAACAACGTCGCCGTGTGAATGCGTTGCTGCAAGACTATGAACTTCAATTAAGATTGAACAGTGAGAACTTAGGCTCTCATTCCGATCCAGTCGAACCGGTAGTTGAATGAAGAAATTTCTGATCAGTGCACTGACACTGTTCAGTTTGAGCATCAATCCAGCCTTTGCAGAGGAAGAGTCTGCAGAGGCTTTGTTGCATCAAATGAACGATGCCAGTCAGCATCTCAATTATGAACTGTCTTATATCCTGATTAAGAAAAACAGCATTGAACCGTTGTTGTATCGTCATGCGCGTGAAGCCAACGATCAACAGTTGGCTCACTTGGTGTACCTCAGCGGTCCGGTGCGCGAAGTGATTCGTCGCGGCAACGAGGTCAGTTATGTTGAGCCGGGAGTGGAGCCCTTTACTATCGAATCGGGCAACATGGTCGCCCCGACCATTCCGATGCTCAACAGCGATGTGAATGAGCTCAGCCAATATTACGATTTCGTCAAAGTGGGTCGAGCCCGAGAAGCGGGCGCGGCATGCCAAGTGCTGCGTATTGTGCCGAAAGATGGCCTGCGTTACTCCTATGTGTTGTGGGTCGACGAGCACAGTAACCTGCCGTTGCGCGCCGATCTGGTGGATCGTGATGGGGAAGTGCTGGAGCAATACCGCACCATTTCTTACTCCATCAGTGACAAACTGGCGGAGCTGATGTCTGGGCTGAACAAAGTCCAACTGCCGGAAGTCCTGTCGCTGCCGAAAGGCAATATTACCGACACGTTTTGGTCGGTGGGTTGGACGCCGGAAGGCTTTAAACCATTGGAACTGAACCGTTACCGCATGGCGATTACCGAACGCTTGGTGGAAAGCCAAATGTTCTCGGATGGGCTATTTAGCTTCTCGGTGTACGTCTCTGCCAGTGACAACTATTCACTCAAAGGTCAGTTGGTTCGCCAAGGCCGCCGCACGTTGCACAGCTTTGTGAAAGGCGACAGCGAAATCTCGGTGGTGGGCGACATTCCGCCTGATACCGCCAAACGCATCGCTCAGTCTGTGGTGTTTCATACCGACGGAGCGCCCAAACCATGATGACCGCCTTAGCCACCGTGACCGCCGTTGCCAGCCAAAAACACGGCTATCATGTTGAACTCAGTTGCGAGCAACAAACCAGTTGCAGCGGTTGTGCGTCTTCAAAAAGTTGTGGTACGGGCATTGTTTCCAAAGCGGTGGGCAATAAAGCGCTGTTCTGGCAATTGGATACCGATAAAAAAGTAGAGCAAGGCCAGGTGGTTGAAATTGGTTTTCCTGAGAAAAGCCTGCTGCAATCGGCCGCGCTGGTGTATCTGGTGCCGCTGCTGATGATGATCCTCGGCGCTTGGTTAGCGGACGCGTGGTTAGCTCCGCTGCTTGGCATGGGGGAGGGCATCATCATTCTTACCTCGCTGCTGTTTATTGGATTAGGCATCGCGATGGCCAAACGGGGTTCGACACAACTGGAGAAACGCTCTGCACAAGAGGTGGTTCTGCTGCGCGTGCTTGGGCAACCCATCGCCTAAATTATGGTGCGAACCCCAACGAAATTGGGTAGAATCGGCCAACTTGAATGAAATGCCGCCAGATGCGGCCTTTCTTATGTCCTAATTAGTAAGAGTTTAGTCATCCCAAACCTATGAAGCACATTCGTAACTTTTCGATTATCGCCCACATTGACCATGGTAAATCGACCCTATCTGACCGTTTAATCCAAGTCTGTGGTGGATTAAGCGACCGTGAAATGGCCGAGCAAGTTCTGGACTCCATGGATCTTGAACGTGAGCGTGGCATCACCATCAAAGCGCAGAGTGTGACTCTCGATTACCATGCAAAAGATGGCGAAACCTACCAACTTAACTTCATCGACACTCCTGGACACGTGGACTTCTCGTATGAAGTGTCCCGCTCTCTAGCGGCGTGTGAAGGCGCACTGCTGGTGGTCGACGCAGGTCAGGGCGTAGAAGCTCAGACCTTGGCAAACTGCTATACCGCGATCGAAATGGATCTGGAAGTGGTGCCAATCTTGAACAAGATTGACCTGCCTGCCGCAGAACCTGAGCGCGTGGCTGAAGAGATTGAAGACATCGTCGGCATCGATGCGATCGATGCGGTGCGTTGTTCCGCCAAAACCGGCGTGGGCGTGGATGAAGTGCTGGAAAAAATCGTGTCTGCGATTCCAGCGCCAGAAGGCGATCCTGATGCACCCCTGCAAGCCCTAATCATCGACTCGTGGTTCGATAACTACCTGGGCGTGGTGTCGTTGGTACGTATCAAAAACGGTAAGCTGAAGAAAAACGACAAGATCAAAGTGATGAGCACTGGCCAGGTTTGGGGTGTGGATCGCTTGGGTATTTTTACACCAAAACAAGTCGACACGAACGATCTCGAAACGGGTGAAGTGGGCTGGGTTGTGTGTGGTATTAAAGACATTCTCGGCGCGCCTGTGGGCGATACCCTGACGCTGGCGAAGAACGGCTGTGACAAACCACTGCCGGGCTTTAAGAAAGTGAAACCTCAGGTTTACGCGGGTCTGTTCCCGGTGTCGTCTGATGATTACGAAGCGTTCCGTGATGCACTGGGCAAATTGAGCCTGAATGATGCCTCGCTGTTCTACGAGCCAGAAACGTCGGCCGCACTGGGCTTTGGTTTCCGTTGTGGTTTCCTTGGCATGCTGCACATGGAAATCATTCAGGAGCGTCTGGAACGTGAATACGATCTGGATCTGATCACCACGGCACCAACCGTTGTGTATGAAGTTCTGAAAACCGACAAAGAACTGATGCTCGTGGATAGCCCGGCCAAACTGCCGGCCATTAACGATATTGAAGAAATTCGTGAGCCGATTGCGCGCTGTAACATTCTGGTGCCAGCCGATTACTTGGGTAACGTGATTACCTTATGTATCGAAAAACGCGGCATTCAGGTCGATATGGTGTACCACGGGAACCAAGTGGCATTGACCTATGATATTCCGATGGCTGAAGTGGTCTTGGATTTCTTTGACCGTCTGAAATCAACGTCTCGCGGTTATGCGTCACTCGACTACGGCTTCCAGCGTTTTGAGGCGTCGAACATGGTACGTGTAGACGTACTGCTCAACGGCGACAAAGTGGATGCGCTGGCGATCATCACGCACAAAGATCAGTCTCAGTCACGTGGTCGTCTGCTGGTTGAGAAGATGAAAGAGTTCATTCCTCGCCAAATGTTTGATATCGCGATTCAAGCGGCGATTGGTAACCACATCATCGCGCGTTCTACGGTGAAACAGCTGCGTAAAAACGTTCTGGCGAAATGTTACGGTGGCGACGTGAGCCGTAAGAAGAAACTGTTGAAGAAACAGAAAGAAGGTAAGAAACGCATGAAGCAAATCGGTAACGTTGAGCTTCCTCAAGAGGCGTTCTTAGCCATTCTTCACGTAGGCAAAGATTAAACTCTATTGGTGACGGTCAGTTGCTTGCATTAACTCTCAAGTGAAAGGGTCTCGGCTCTTTCACTTTTCGTATTTTTAGATAAGGGAAGTCAATGGCGAATACATTTTCACTCTTTCTGGTCATCTTCACACTCGTGACAGGTGTCATTTGGGCACTGGAAAAATGGGTGTGGGCGAAGAAGCGTCAAGCAAAAATGGCGCAACTGCAAAGTGAAACCCACGGTATTGATGCCTCATTGACGGCGAAAATTCATCCACAACCTTGGTGGGTGGAAAACGCGGTGTCGATTTTCCCTGTGATTGCGTTTGTGCTGGTGCTGCGTTCATTTGTGTTTGAACCGTTTCAGATTCCATCGGGTTCGATGATGCCAACCTTGCTGGTGGGCGATTTCATTCTGGTGGAGAAATACGCCTACGGCCTGAAAGATCCAGTGTGGCGGACACAATTGGTCGAAACGGGTAAACCGCATCGTGGCGACATTGTGGTCTTCAAATACCCCAAAGAGCCAAGTGTTGACTACATTAAACGTGTCGTCGGCATGCCGGGCGATACCGTGCGTTACAGCAGCACCAAAGAAGTGTGCATTCAGCCCAAAGGCGAAGCGCAATGCAAACAAGTGAAGCTTTCCAACGTGGTGGAGAGTCCGTTCATTCAAAATAACATCCCCCTGATTCAGCTTGATGAGCAGTTGGGTGAAGTGAAGCACAACATTCTGATTAACCCGCTGCGTATTGATAACGTCAACGACTATCAACCGCGCCGTGGCGTGAACGAATGGGTGGTTCCACAAGGGCACTACTTTGTGATGGGTGATAACCGTGACAACAGTGCTGACAGCCGTTTCTGGGGCTTTGTTCCAGAAGCAAACTTAGTCGGTAAAGCGGTGGCGATTTGGATCAGCTTTGAGTTTGATCGTGCGTCAGACAGCGTGCTACCGGCTTGGATTCCAACTGGTGTGCGTTTTAACCGCATTGGTGGCATTAACTAGGTCAGCGAGCGCTGATCGCAACACATCGAGAGAGTATGAATTCTCCAATTAGTAGACTAGAAACTAAGCTTGGCTATCAGTTTAACAATGCTGAGCTTATCTCTTTGGCGCTGACACACCGCAGCGCCAATGGTAAACACAATGAACGTCTTGAGTTTCTGGGCGATTCAATTTTAAGTTTTGTCATTGCAGATGATCTTTACCATCGTTTCCCGAAAGTGAACGAAGGCGACATGAGTCGCATGCGTGCCACTCTCGTGCGTGGAAATACGCTTGCAGAACTGGGCCGTGAATTCGACCTAGGAGATTACTTAAAATTAGGTCCAGGCGAGTTGAAAAGTGGCGGTTTCCGTCGTGATTCAATTTTGGCCGATGCAGTAGAAGCGATTATCGGTGCGATCTATCTCGATAGCGATATCGAAGTGGCGCGCGCGACAGTGCTGAGCTGGTATCAGTCTCGTCTGGAAGCGATTAAGCCGGGCGTTTCGCAGAAAGACCCGAAAACGCGCTTGCAGGAATTCCTTCAAGGCAGAAGAAAACCGCTGCCTGTCTACACTGTGACTAATATTAAAGGTGAAGCACACAATCAGGAATTCACTGTCGCGTGTGACATTGCAGGCATCGGAGCGCCTGTGATCGGTAAAGGTACGAGCCGCCGCAAGGCAGAACAAGCGGCTGCGGAAACGGCACTAGAGCAATTGACAAATGTCTGATCAAGAATTCGATATCGATGCATATTTTGCATCCAGTGGTGAAAGTTCATCTTCACCCGACAATCAACACTGTGGTTTCGTGGCGATCGTGGGTCGTCCGAACGTGGGGAAATCAACGCTGCTGAATAACATTCTCGGCCAGAAGATTTCGATCACGTCGCGCAAACCACAAACCACGCGTCACCGTATTATGGGTGTGGACACCGATGGTGATTATCAGGCGATTTACGTCGATACACCGGGGCTACACATTGAAGAAAAACGCGCCATCAACCGCCTGATGAACCGTGCGGCGAGCAGCTCGCTCAGCGACGTGAATCTGGTGTTTTTTGTCGTGGAAGGCACGCACTGGACCGCCGATGATGAGATGGTGCTGAATAAGCTGAAGAATGCCAACTTCCCGGTCGTACTGTGTGTCAACAAAGTCGATAACGTCAAAGACCGCAACGACGTCATGCTGCACATGATGGAGCTGTCGAACAAGATGGACTTCGTCGATGTAGTGCCAATTTCCGCCAAGCTTGGCAAGAACGTCGAGGTGCTGCGCAAGCACGTGCGCGATCATCTGCCAAAAGCGGTACACCATTTCCCGGAAGAGTACGTCACCGACCGCTCACAGCGCTTTATGGCATCAGAAATCATTCGTGAAAAACTGATGCGTTTCACCGGTGAAGAGTTGCCCTACTCAGTGACCGTGGAAATTGAACGCTTTGACTACAATCCGGACACCGACGGTTTCCATATCAACGCCCTGATTCTGGTGGAACGCATCGGCCAGAAAAAAATGGTGATTGGTAACAAAGGTGAAAAGATCAAAACCATCGGCAGCCAAGCGCGTCTGGATATGGAAGAGCTGTTTGGCCGCAAGGTGTATCTGGAAACTTGGGTCAAGGTGAAATCGGGCTGGGCGGACGACGAACGTGCGCTGCGCTCACTGGGTTACATCGACGACCTATAATCTCTCCTGCACTGGCTCCGTTATGGGGCCAGTGTTTTATTGACGCTTTGCCCACTGCGAGAACGGATTGCCCACTATGTCAGACGGTCTACAACGCTGCTTTGTGCTCCATCGGCGTCCGTATAGCGAAACCAGCCTGATTCTGGATGTGTTCAGCGAAGAGTACGGACGACTGACGTTGCTCGCCAAAGGCGCGCGTAGCAAGCGCT
The DNA here is from genome assembly GCF_043106745.1 of Vibrio sp. CJQ_6. Classification (NCBI taxonomy): domain Bacteria; kingdom Pseudomonadati; phylum Pseudomonadota; class Gammaproteobacteria; order Vibrionales; family Vibrionaceae; genus Vibrio; species Vibrio sp. CJQ_6. The sequence goes on from NZ_JBICMV010000037.1 coordinate 34,040, forward strand.
CCAACCTCAAAGGGGCCTTGCAGCCGTTTACGCCACTGTTGCTCAAATGGTCGGGCAACAGTTCGATGAAAACCCTGCGCCAAGCCGAAGCGATCAGCCTCGGGCTGCCGCTGACCGGCATTCACCTCTATTCAGCCATGTACGTCAACGAATTGGTTGGCCGCGTCTTGGCGCCGGAAGTGCCGTCGCCGGGTCTGTTTCATGATTACCTGTTTGCCCTGACTGAGCTGGCACAAAGCGATAACCCTGAACCACCGCTGCGCCGTTTTGAGTTGGCGCTGCTGTCGTCGCTTGGGTATGGCGTTGATTTTCTTCATTGCGCGGGAACGGGGGAGCCGGTAGACCCAGCGATGACCTATCGTTACCGCGAGCAAAAAGGCTTTATTGCGTCGGTGCGGCGCGATAACCTGACATTTCTTGGCAATGAACTGATTGCGATCAGCGAACGCCGCTTTACCACCAAAGAACAACTGCAGGCGGCAAAACGCTTTACACGCATTGCCTTAAAGCCGTATCTTGGCGGTAAACCTTTAAAAAGCCGGGAATTGTTCCGGCAAGCAATGCAACCCAGAGCACGGAGTGTAGGAAAATGAGCTCAATTCTTTTAGGTGTGAATATCGACCACGTCGCCACTTTGCGTAACGCACGCGGCACCAAATATCCGGATCCTGTGCACGCGGCTGAAATTGCGGAGCGCGCGGGAGCGGATGGTATCACCGTTCACCTGCGAGAAGACCGTCGCCATATCCTGGACCGTGACGTACGCATTCTGCGTGAAACGATTCAGACTCGAATGAACCTAGAAATGGCCGTGACCGATGAAATGGTTGAAATTGCGCTGCAAACGCAACCAGAGTTTGTGTGTCTGGTGCCGGAAAAGCGTGAAGAGTTGACCACTGAAGGTGGCCTTGACGTGATGGGCCAGTTAGAGAAAGTTAAAGCCGCGACGCAAACACTGACTGCAGCGGGCATCAAAGTGTCACTGTTCATTGACGCCGACCGCGAACAAATCGACGCGGCGAAAGCGTGTGGCGCGCCATTCATCGAATTGCACACGGGCCATTATGCCGATGCAACGTGCGAAGTGGATCAACAAAACGAACTGAAGAAAATTGCAGCGGCAGCAAGCTACGCGGCTGATCAAGGCATCATGGTTAACGCAGGTCACGGCCTGACGTACCACAACGTGGCGGCGATTGCGGCAATTCCGGAAATCTACGAACTCAACATCGGCCATGCGATCATTGGTCGCGCGGTGTTTGATGGATTGTCGAAAGCGGTTGCTGACATGAAAGCCGTGATGGACGACGCACGTCGTTAATTCGCATGATTGTTGGACTCGGCACAGACATCGCAGAAATTGAGCGCATTGAAAAAGCGCTCGCTCGCAGCGGCCGCGCGTTTGCTGAGCGCATTCTTACGGCGCAAGAACTCACGCAGTTTGATGGCCTCAAGCAACAAGGGCGTTATCTGGCTAAGCGTTTTGCTGCCAAAGAAGCCGCTTCCAAAGCTTTGGGGACGGGCATCGCGCAGGGCGTGAGTTTCCAAGATTTTGCCATCAGCAATGATGAGCAGGGCAAGCCACTGCTTCGCTTGAGTGGCAAAGCCGCGGAGCTGGCGCAGCGCAGTCACGTGGTGTCGGTGCATCTGACCATTTCGGACGAGCGCCATTATGCGGTGGCGACGGTGATCCTCGAAGCGTGAAGCAGAACGCTCTCTCAACAATAAAAAAGAGGTGCTGAGCACCTCTTTTTTTGTTTGCGGTAGCAGCCCTCTACTCGGGCTGCTCGGTTAAGTAAGGTTGCGCGGTGGCGATGACCTTGTCCATCTCATCCTGCAGTTCAAACAATTCCGGCTCGACATCGCTGATGCTGGCGCCTGAGCGCAGTGTTTGCTCCAACGTGGCACATACTTTCTTCAAGCGAGGGACCCCACTGTACGAACAACTGCCGTGCAGTTTGTGCACGTGATGCAGCAGATCGGCAATCGAATATTCATCGTCTTCGAGCGCCATGGCCACCACCTGATTCACTTCCGGAATCGACTCGACCAGCATACTCAGCATCTCGCGTGCTAAGTCTTCCTTATTGGCCGCCTGTTTGAGTGCCGCCTGCCAGTCAACGATGATGTTGCGGTGTTCCGGCTCTTCACGGTGGATGGTGGTGGCATCAAAGGCAATCGGCTCGGGCAGTTCCAGTTTGTCGACATCGTGTCGCAGCGAATCAGGACTCCAGTGCACCAGAACCTGTTGCAGAATGTGCTCTTCGATCGGTTTGGTGAGGTAATCGTCCATACCCGCTTTCAGCAGGCGATCACGTTCGCCAGACATCGCATGGGCGGTGACGGCAATCACGGGCGTATTCTGATTGAGTTCCAGTTGTTTAATTGCCTTACACGCCGTCACGCCATCCATGTGCGGCATCTGAATGTCCATCAAAATGATATCAAAATGACGCTGGCGTGCTTGCTCAATCGCATCTTGGCCGTTGGTGCAGGAGACCACCGCCTCGACGCGCTCTTGCAGCAGCGCAGTGATGAGTTTCAGATTGGCCGGGTTGTCATCGACCGCCATCACGGTGAGTGGCATCTTGTCTTGTTTCACCGGCACGGCTTGCGTGGGCGCGTCGATCACCACAGGTTGATGGGCGATCAGGGTTTGCAGCAGTTTCTTACGCGACAGCGGCTTGGTAATGCATTGCACCGGATACTGCTTCATCAGCAGGTCGGCCAGCGCCAGCTCGGTACTTGGCGTCCCGATAATCACGTGTGATGAAATGCCAATCGAGCGCTGCACCCACTGTTCTACCAACTCGACATCGGTCTCTTTGCTTGGCGCGAGGTTGAGCAGTACATAATCGAAGTGATCCGACTCTTCCGGCATCGCTGAGCGGTACGTCACCGTCAGGCCCGCTTGTACCAACAATTGCTGCACAATCGATGCCGCTTGCATGTTCGGTTCCACCAATAGCAACTGTTTTTGGCTCAGCGCTTTTGGATCCAGCCAGTCGCTCATCGGCATTTCGGTGATGTGCAGGCGCAGGGTAAACCAGAAAGTAGACCCTTGGTGCAGTCGGCTGGTCAGGCTGATTTCGCCACCCATCTGACTGACCAGTTTCTGAGTAATCACCAAGCCCAGCCCGGTGCCGCCGTAGCGGCGAGAAATACTGGCGTCGGCCTGACTGAAGGCTTGGAATAGCTGCGCTTGCTGACGCTCGGAAATCCCGATGCCGGTGTCGCGCACCATAAATTGCAACTCCACCACATCATCACGCTGCGAGCGCATTTCGACGCTGATGTCGATGTTGCCACGTTCGGTAAATTTGATCGAGTTGCCGACCAAGTTGGTCAGAACTTGTTGAATGCGCAGCGGGTCACCCACCAAACCGGCCGGGATCTTCGGATCCACTTTCAGGGTGATTTCCAAGCCTTTCTCGTGCGCGCTGGTGGCTTGCAGGTTAACCACCTCTTCCAGCGTTTCTTGGAACTCAAATGGAATGTTTTCTAGCGCCAGTTTGCCCGCTTCTAGTTTCGAAAAGTCGAGAATGTCGTTGATGATGGTCAGCAGATTGTTGGCCGATTTTTCAATCGTTTGCAGGTAATCGGCCTGACTGTTGGTCAATTGGGTTTTCAGCATCTGACGGGTAAAGCCAATCACGCCGTTGAGCGGAGTGCGCAGCTCGTGCGACATGTTGGCCAAGAATTCCGATTTCACCCGCGCGGCTTCTTGCGCACGTTTTTTGGCGATGTCCAATTCGACGTTTTGAATCTCGAGCTGCTCTAGGGTTTCACGCAAATCGGAGGTGGCTTGGTCGATGCTGTGTTGCATCTCCACGTGGTATTCCGACAGCGACACCGCCATCGCGTTGATGCCTTTTTTCAGCGAATCCAGCTCGCCATGCATTTTGCCTTCAATTCGCACATCCAAGTGGCCTCGACGAATGCGGTCGACCATGTTCTTCATGTGTGTGATGGGGCGCGTCACATCGTGCATCAAACGGAAAGCAAACACGCCCGAGAGCAGCAGGCCCATGATCAGCACCAAGCAAGCGGAGAAAATTTCCTGATATTGCTGCAAACGCAGCGATGAGAGGTCGAGCTCAATCGCGATATAGCCCAGCACTGGGGTCGATTGCGCGTTGAGGCTGTCTTCAACCAAGCGGCCTTCAGCCAAAATGGGGGTGCGCAGAATGAGGGTGTTGTCGTCAAGTTGCGAGCTGCTGAGCACCGGAATCGGTTTGTCTTTCGGGTACATCAGTGCTTCGAAATTCGGGTGGAAGTTCGAGGTCACGAACAGCTCATGACGCGCATCGAACACGGCGATACTGCGAACAAATTTCGAATTTTTGCGGTGCGCGTAGCTGATGATGCGACGCACGGATTCACGGCTTTGATTTTTCAGCGAATCTTCACTGGCAATCGCCAGCGGTTCAATGATGCTTGCCCCGGCATTGAGGACCTGCGTTTCCAGATCGTGATAGCGGTTGAACGAAAACAGAGCGCTGAGCAGCAGCCCGATAATCAAGGTCGGAGCCAGAGTGAGAGTAATTACGCGCGCACGTAAGCCATATCGGGTCATTATTGTCTAAACATCGTGGTGTGGATATGGGAAAATAGCCGGCAAAATGATTCGCCGACGTTTCGAATAAGCGGTTAGCTTAATTCAAGTACAGTAACTTCGACAATCTTCCCCAAGCAGAATAGTGATGCTGGGGCGAAAACCATCATATAAATCACACTTAGGCACAGAGCATGGCACGTTTTTTCCAACCGAAAAAGAAAACCACCCTCAATCAGAAACACCAATCCGTCGCGGTGACGAAACTCGATCATCAAGGCGCAGGCATTGCGTATCACGACGGTAAACCGGTGTTCATTGAGGGCGCGTTGCCCGGTGAAGACGTGCTGATGCAACTGACCGAAAGCAAAAGTAAGTTTGCTCGCGCCAAGCTGATTAAGGTGCTGAAACCCAGCGCGCAACGGGTCACGCCGTTTTGCCCGCATTACGCCGAGTGCGGCGGCTGCGACTTACAGCATCTGGCGCACGCTGCGCAAATTGAACACAAGCAACAGGCGCTCAGCCAACTGATGGCTAAATTTGCCGGTCAGCAACTGGCGTTGTCGCCGCCGGTGAGTGCTTGCGATACCGGTTATCGCCGCCGCGCGCGCCTGAGCCTGCTTTGGGATAAAAAAACGCAGCAGTTGCAGTTTGGTTTTCGTCGCAAGCAGAGCAAGAGTATCGTCACCGTCACCGACTGTGCGGTGCTCGAACCAAGCTTGAATGCCCTGTTGCCAGCGCTGCACGCATTGCTGAGCGGCTTTGCGCATCCGGAGCAATTGGGCCACGTTGAATTGGTCAAAGCCGACAACACGCGCGTGTTGGTGCTGCGTCATCTGGCGCCGCTGGTCGCCAAAGACCAAAGCGCATTGGCGGCGTTTGCCGCTCAGCACGACCTCACGCTGTATTGCATGCCCAGCAGCGAGTCACTGGAGCACGTTTGCGGTGACGGGGCCGTCTATGGTGAAGCGGGGGTGACGATTCCGTTTTTGCCCAGCAACTTTATTCAGGTCAATCAGCAGGTCAATCAAGCCATGGTTGCCCAAGCGCTGGCGTGGTTGGCGGTTACTCCCGAAGAGCGCGTGTTAGATCTGTTCTGTGGTTTGGGTAACTTTAGTTTGCCACTGGCTAAGCTTGCCAAACAGGTCGTGGGTGTTGAAGGGATTGACGACATGGTCGAGCGAGCCAAGGCCAATGCCACGCGCAATGATCTGCATAACGTCTCGTTTTATCAGGCGAATTTGGAACAAGATATGACTGGCGAGACGTGGGCAGCGGAAAAATTTGATAAAGTATTACTCGACCCGGCCCGAGCCGGTGCGGCAGGGATTGTTGACCAGTTGGCGGCTTTGGGCGCCAAACGCGTGGTTTACGTCTCGTGTAATCCTGCTACGCTTGCTCGTGACAGCCAAAGCTTGCTGAGCCAGGGATTCCAGTTGGTGAAATTGGGAATGCTTGATATGTTCCCTCATACCAGTCATCTGGAATCGATGGCTTTGTTTGTAAAAAATCGGTAAGCGTCGAACTTCCGGGAGCGGAAGGGAGTCGAATACCACAAAATATAAGAATTAGGATAATCCCATGGTTGCGGTACGTAGCGCACACTTAAACCCAGACGAACAGTTTGAGCTAGAAAAATGGATTTCTAGTCTGCACCAGGAGCCAAAAACCTCCGCGAAGCTGACCGAGGTGTATCGCCAGTGCGAGCATCTGCTGGAAGGCAACCCTCAGGGGCCACTTTTGTTGTGGCGCGGTCGCGAGATGATCGAAATTCTGATCACGCTCTCGATGGATCGCCCCACATTAGTGGCGGCGGTGCTGTTTCCAATTGCGACCAGCGGTTTACTGGATCGTGAAGAGCTGGAAGAACATTACGGCAAAGAGATCATTAAGCTGATCAACGGCGTGGAAGAGATGGCCGCCATCGGCCAGTTGAATGTCACGGTCCAAGGCAGCGAAGCCTCGGCGCAGGTCGATAACGTGCGCCGCATGCTGCTCGCGATGGTGGATGATTTCCGCTGCGTGGTCATCAAGCTCGCTGAACGCATCTGTAACCTGCGTGAAGTGAAAGATCAGCCAGATGACGTCCGCCGCGCGGCCGCGAAAGAGTGTGCCAACATCTACGCGCCGCTGGCAAACCGCTTGGGCATTGGTCAGCTCAAATGGGAAATCGAAGATTACGCTTTCCGTTATCAGCAGCCGGATACCTACAAACAAATCGCCAAGCAACTCTCTGAGCGCCGCATTGTGCGCGAGCAGTACATTCGTGATTTCGTCAACGATCTGCGTAACGAGATGAGCGTCTCCAGCATCAACGCGGAAGTGAGCGGCCGCCCGAAACATATCTACAGCATCTGGCGCAAGATGCAGAAGAAAAACCTCGCGTTTGACGAACTGTTCGACGTGCGCGCGGTTCGCATCATCGCCGACAAACTGCAAGACTGTTACGCGGCGCTGGGCGTGGTGCACACCAAATATCGTCACTTGCCAAGTGAGTTTGACGACTACGTGGCCAATCCGAAACCCAACGGCTATCAGTCGATCCATACCGTGATTCTGGGGCCGGAAGGCAAGACCATCGAGATTCAGATCCGCACCAAGCAGATGCACGAAGAGTCGGAGCTGGGGGTGGCGGCGCACTGGAAATACAAAGAAGGCGCCAGCAGTGGCCGTAGTGGCTACGACGAGAAAATTACGTGGTTGCGTAAACTGCTCGATTGGCAAGAAGAGATGTCCGATTCTGGCGAAATGCTGGATGAACTGCGCAGTCAGGTGTTTGATGATCGCGTGTATGCCTTTACGCCGCGCGGTGATGTGGTCGATCTGCCGATGGGCGCGACGCCACTGGATTTCGCTTACCACATTCACTCTGAAGTGGGCCATCGTTGCATCGGGGCCAAAGTGGGCGGTCGTATCGTGCCATTCACCCACAAACTGCGCATGGGCGATCAGGTGGAAATTATCACCGCCAAAGAACCCAACCCATCGCGCGACTGGCTAAACCCGTCGCTGGGCTTTGTGCATTCCGGCCGTGCGCGTGCCAAGATCAACGCGTGGTTCCGCAAACAGAGCCGCGAGAAAAACCTCGAAGCGGGTCGTGAGATTCTGGAAGCGGAGCTGGTGAAAATCGGTGCCACGCTCAAAGACGCTGAAGCCTACGCACTGAAACGATTTAACGTGAACACCGCTGACGAGCTGTATGTCGGTGTGGGTAGCGGCGATCTGCGTATCAACCAAATCGTCAACCACATCAATGCGTTGGTGAACAAACCAACGGCCGAAGAAGAAGACAAGCTGGTGCTTGAAAAACTTCAGGTTGGTGAAAACAGAGCCGCTGGCGCGCCGCATCGCACGCACAAAGACGCGGTGGTGGTGGAAGGGGTTGATAACCTCATGACCCACTTAGCGCGCTGCTGTCAGCCGATTCCGGGCGATGAAATCAAAGGCTACATCACACAAGGGCGTGGCATTTCCGTGCACCGCAGCGACTGTGAACAGCTGGAAGAGCTGAGCCATCATGCGCCGGAACGCATCATCGATACTGTGTGGGGCCGAGGGTTTGTGGGTACTTACCACATCACGCTGCGCATCGAAGCGATGGAGCGGGTGGGGCTGCTAAAAGACATCACCACCTTGCTCAGCAACGAGAAAGTGAAAGTCACCACCATGAAGAGCCGCAGCGATTACAAGCGTCAAATCATCATCATGGACTTTGAGCTGGAAGTGAACAGTGTCGAAGTGTTTGAGCGTGTCTCGAAACGCATCGAACAGATCAAAGATGTGATGCTGGTGAAACGCCTTGGCTAAAGTGCTGGTGGTCTAAAGCGCCCATCAGCGAAGCTGGCAATCACAATCAATTGAAGGCGAGTGGGGGAATCTGCTCGCCTTTTTCATATTTAGACCGGGTTTTAGAAAAAGGACATCTGTCGTATGCCTCATCCAATCGAACACCTTGAACACATCATGGCCAGCCTGCGCGATCCGCAAACCGGCTGTCCGTGGGATCAACAGCAAACCTTCGACACCATTGTGCCGCACACCATCGAAGAGACGTTTGAGGTGGTGGATGCCATTCACAATCAAGATTGGCCGAATTTGCAGGAAGAGTTGGGGGATTTGCTGTTTCAGGTGATTTTCTACAGCCAACTGGCCAAAGAGCAGGGACTGTTTGAGTTTCGCGATGTGGTGGATTCGGTCAATGAGAAGCTCACTCGCCGTCATCCGCACGTGTTTGGCGACGCAAGCTTTGCCGACGAAGCGGCGCTCAATGCCAACTGGGAAGCGGAAAAAGCCAAAGAAAAAGCCAAGGCAGGCAAAAGCGAACAAAGTATTCTAGACTCTATACCACACTCATTACCGGCGTTATCCAAGGCCAATAAAATCCAGAAAAAGTGCGCGAAATACGGCTTTGACTGGAAAACGCTTGGGCCGGTGGTGGATAAAGTTCACGAAGAGATCGATGAAGTGATGGCCGAAGTGCTACAGGTCGATGTGGATGAACAGAAAGTGGAAGAAGAGCTGGGTGATCTGCTGTTTGCGACCGTCAATTTAGTGCGCCATTTGGGCAAGGATCCGGAAGTGGCGCTGATGAAGGCCAATCACAAGTTTGTGCGTCGTTTTCAAGGGGTGGAAGCCCAGGTTCATGCGCAAGGTAAACATCTGCAACATTTTTCTTTGTCGGAGCTCGATGCGATGTGGGAGACCGTCAAACGCCAAGAAAAGGCGCAGTAGCGGCGTTTGCAGGGTGTTGCGTTGTCCTTCCGCAGGAAGTGAAATAAAAACGAATGGAAATCCCTGAACTTCACTTTGATTTGAAGCAAAAAATAAAAAACTGAGTGTGATAGATTTCACGTTGTGGCGATAAATGGGTTCTGGTATAGTTTCGTCCCGTCCAGAAGAAATCCATTTCCCTCATTCAACCAATTTCAGGTTAAACATGACGACAAATTATATTTTTGTTACTGGCGGGGTTGTATCCTCTCTAGGTAAAGGTATTGCAGCAGCATCTCTTGCAGCGATTTTAGAAGCTCGTGGTCTTAAAGTGACTATGATGAAGCTTGACCCTTACATCAACGTTGACCCAGGCACAATGAGCCCAACTCAACACGGTGAAGTGTTCGTTACGGAAGATGGCGCGGAAACTGACCTAGACCTTGGTCACTACGAGCGTTTCATTCGTACCAAAATGACCAAGCGCAACAACTTCACTGCAGGTCGTGTTTACGCTGACGTTCTACGTAAAGAACGCCGTGGCGACTACCTGGGTGCAACCATTCAGGTTATCCCTCATATTACAAACGCGATCAAAGATCGTGTCATTGCTGGCTCTGAAGGCCACGATATCGCCATCGTTGAAGTTGGCGGTACAGTCGGTGACATCGAGTCACTGCCATTCATGGAAGCAATTCGTCAGCTTGCGATCGAAGTGGGCCGCGAAAACGCGATGTTCATGCACCTGACGCTGGTTCCTTACCTCGCTGCAGCAGGCGAGGTGAAAACGAAGCCAACACAACACTCAGTGAAAGAACTACTGTCTATCGGTATTCAGCCTGATATCTTGGTTTGCCGTAGCGATCGCATGATCCCTGCCAACGAACGTAAGAAAATCGCACTGTTCTGTAACGTGGCTGAAAAAGCTGTGATCTCCATGAAAGACGTGGATTCGATCTACAAGATTCCTCAACTGATCCGCTCTCAAGGTCTAGATGATCTGGTGTGTACTCGTTTTGGTATCAGCGCGCCAGAAGCGGACCTGTCTGAATGGGAACAGGTGATCTACGAAGAAGCAAACCCAACCGGTGAAGTCACGATTGGTATGGTCGGTAAGTACATCGAACTGCCGGATGCGTATAAATCGGTGAACGAAGCGTTGAAACACGCAGGCCTGAAAAACCGCCTAAGCGTGACCATTAAATACATCGATTCTCAAGATGTTGAGACCAAAGGTGCTGATATCCTTGATGGTCTTGATGCGATTTTGGTACCAGGTGGCTTTGGCGATCGTGGTATCGAAGGGAAGATTCGTGCGGCGCAATACGCACGTGAAAACAACATTCCTTACCTGGGTATCTGTTTAGGTATGCAGGTCGCACTGATCGAATACGCGCGCAACGTCGCGGGTATGGAAGGTGCACATTCAACAGAATTTAACAAAGACACCAAATACCCTGTGGTAGGCTTGATCACCGAATGGGTCGACGAGCAAGGTAACGTTGAAGAACGTACTGAAGCGTCAGATCTGGGTGGTACCATGCGTTTGGGTTCACAGCTGTGTCACCTTGCAAAAGGTTCAAAAGCTTACGAACTGTACGGCAGCGCTACGATTCACGAGCGTCACCGTCACCGTTACGAAGTGAACAACAACCTGCGTCCACAAATTGAAAAAGCAGGTCTGAAAGTGTCTGGTTTGTCTGCTGATAAGAAACTGGTAGAAGTGATTGAGAACCCGGCTCACCCTTGGTTTGTCGCGGCTCAATTCCACCCAGAATTCACATCAACGCCTCGCGATGGCCACCCATTGTTTGCAGGCTTTGTGAAAGCTGCAGGTCAGTTCCAGCGCGGCGAATTGAAGTAAAAAAGGATATGGGTAGCGGCTTGCGTTGTGCGGCTACCCGTTTAGTTTTGACATTTAAATTCAATGAGAGGAAACATTAATGTCTAAGATCGTTAAAGTTCTAGGTCGTGAAATCATCGACTCACGTGGTAACCCAACTGTTGAAGCTGAAGTTCACCTAGAAGGCGGTTTCGTAGGTATGGCTGCTGCACCATCAGGTGCATCAACTGGTTCTCGTGAAGCTCTTGAGCTGCGTGATGGCGACAAATCTCGTTTCCTAGGTAAAGGCGTACTGAAAGCGATCGCTGCAGTAAACGGTCCTATCGCTGAAGCGCTAGTGGGCAAAGATGCGAAAGACCAAGCAACTGTTGACCAAATCATGATCGACCTAGATGGCACTGAAAACAAATCTAACTTCGGTGCAAACGCAATCCTAGCTGTATCTCTAGCAAACGCGAAAGCAGCAGCAGCTTCTAAAGGCATGCCTCTGTACGAGCACATCGCTGAACTGAACGGCACTGCAGGTCAATTCTCTATGCCTCTACCAATGATGAACATCATCAACGGTGGTGAGCACGCAGACAACAACGTTGATATCCAAGAATTCATGATTCAACCAGTTGGCGCGAAAACTCTGAAAGAAGCGGTACGTATCGGTTCTGAAGTATTCCACAACCTAGCTAAAGTTCTGAAAGCAAAAGGTTACAACACTGCAGTTGGTGACGAAGGTGGTTTCGCTCCTAACCTGAAATCTAACGCAGAAGCACTAGAAGTTATCGCAGAAGCAGTTGCAGCAGCTGGCTACGTTCTGGGTAAAGACGTGACTCTAGCGATGGACTGTGCAGCATCTGAGTTCTTCGACAAAGACGCTGGCATCTACAACATGAAAGGCGAAGGCAAAACCTTCACTTCTGAAGAGTTCAACCACTACCTAGCAGAGCTAGTTGAGAAGTTCCCAATCGTTTCTATCGAAGACGGCCTGGACGAGTCTGACTGGAATGGTTTCGCACACCAAACTCAACTGCTGGGCAACAAGATCCAACTTGTTGGTGACGACCTGTTCGTAACTAACACTAAGATCCTTGCTGAAGGTATCGAGAAAGGCATCGCGAACTCTATCCTGATCAAATTCAACCAAATCGGTTCTCTGACTGAGACTCTAGCTGCAATCAAGATGGCTAAAGATGCAGGTTACACTGCAGTAATCTCTCACCGTTCAGGCGAAACTGAAGATGCAACTATCGCTGACCTAGCGGTAGGTACTGCAGCAGGCCAAATCAAAACTGGTTCTATGAGCCGTTCTGACCGCGTTGCTAAGTACAACCAACTGATCCGTATCGAAGAAGCACTGGGCGAACGTGCACCTTTCAACGGTCTGAAAGAAGTGAAAGGCCAAGCTTAATTCAAAGCTTAGCGTTGACGCTTAAAAAAGCCCCGCATTGCGGGGCTTTTTGCGTTTAAGCCACTGGGTTTAGCGCGGTGGCGTTTCGAGCTTGGGCTCGGCGCCAAACCTCTGCGTTTAGCCCCCATTCTGAATGGCATGGACTCGGCGCTTATCCAGCTCGTCACGAATCAGCTTGCCACCAAAGCCTGCGGCGATCACCTGCTGCACATCCACGTTGAGCGCGGCGCGATACGCGCGCAGAAAGATATCCCGTTGTGGATAGGGGTTCTGTTCTAGCCCCAAACGTCCCCGATGGTCCGCTTCGCAGCACAGCAGTACTTCATCGAGTCGCTGCGGTTTACGCCAGACATCCAGTTGATTGAGCACTTTGAGTTTGGTTGCCGGTTTGAGTTCGGCGGCGCGATGAACATTGGAATGTTGCGCGCACACCGCCAAGGCTAAGTCACGAAACTCATTGGGCACTTTGACGCGCGCGCACAAGGCTTCAATCAGCTTCAATCCGGTATGGCAGTGCAACTTGTGACTCGGCCATTCGCTGGCTGGCGTCACGCCTTTGCCGAGGTCGTGCACCTGCGCGGCAAAGCGCACCGTGAGCGATTCCGACAGCAGCGCTGCTTGTTCGGCCACCATCAGCGTGTGCACGCCGGTATCGATTTCCGGATGCCATTTTTCAGGCTGAGGCACACCAAACAAACGGTCGAGTTCTGGCAGTACGATCTGCAATGCACCGCACTCACGCAGGACTTGCAGAAAAATATGCGGGCTTTGCGTCGACAGCGATTTGTGCCACTCCTGCCAGACGCGCTCGGGTGTCAGGTGTGCCAGTTCACCTGAAGCGCTGATGCGCTGCATTAAGGCCAGGGTTTCATCGGCGACGGAAAACCCCAGATGCGCGAGTTTGGCGGCAAAACGGGCCACCCGCAGCACTCGCAATGGATCTTCGACAAACGCTTCCGAGACATGACGCAGCACGCGATCATGCAGATCACGTTGGCCCCCGTAGGGGTCGATCAGCGTGCCGTCTTGATCTTGCGCCATGGCGTTGATGGTAAGATCGCGGCGCTGTAGATCTGCTTCTAACGTCACATCGGGCGCAAAATGGCAGGCGAAACCGGTATAACCCGCCCCCGTTTTACGTTCCGTGCGCGCTAGGGCGTGCTCTTCACGGGTTTTCGGATGCAGAAACACCGGAAAGTCTTTGCCGACGGCCTGAAAGCCAGCCTGTAGCATGGCGTCTGGGCTACTGCCCACCACGACCCAATCTTTGTCATATACTGGAAGCTGAAGCAATTGGTCGCGAACTGCGCCGCCCACGAGATAAATTTGCACCACGGAACCTCAATAATTACGTTTATGGCGTTGGATAATCATAGTCACAATGATACTTTGCGCCTAATGACATTCAAAGAGACGAGCGCATGTATCCAGAATTTTTCGGCCTGATAGAACATCCGTTCTCGATTGTGCCCAATTCTCGGTATTTATATTTAAGTCAACGACATAAAGAAGCGATGGCTCACCTTCAAGCCGGACTGGGCGATGGTGGTGGCTTTGCCATGTTGACCGGTGAAGTGGGCACAGGCAAAACCACGGTCGCCAAAGCCATCTTAGCGGGCTTGCCCGCCCAGACTCGCGCAGGGTTTATTCTCAATCCCACTTTTTCTGAGCGCGAGCTGCTCGAAGCGATTTGCGATGAGTTTGCGATCAAATACCCAGCGCAGGCGACGCTCAAACAACTCAGCCAAGTGCTGTATCAGTTTCTGCTCAATGAATACGCCAACGGCATTCAAGTGTTGCTGGTGATTGATGAAGCGCAGCACCTAGCGCCCGATGTGCTGGAGCAACTGCGCTTGCTCACCAATTTAGAAACTGAAAGCCGCAAGCTGTTGAAAGTACTTTTGATTGGCCAGCCTGAACTGCAATACAAATTGCAATTGCCCCAGTTGCGTCAGTTGGCGCAGCGCATCACCGGGCGTTACCATTTGCTGCCGCTCGATGTCAGTGAAACCGCACACTACATTCGTTTTCGCCTACAACAGGCTGGTGGGGACGGCCATTTGTTCTCTGCGCGCAGCGCCAAATGGATTGCACAGCAAACTCATGGGATTCCGCGTTTGATCAATCTGGTGTGCGATGCCGCATTGAAAAGCGCGTATCAGGCAGGAGAACGCACCCTCAGTTTGGAGCGGGTACAGCAAGCGTGTACGCAAATCATGAGTTTCCAGTCGACGGTGTATCAGCCTCAGGGGCAGGCAAGGGCGCGACGTTTTCCGCTTGTCGGCGTGATGTCTGCGCTCCTTGGGATTGGTTTGGCGGCAGCAATCGCTTATGGGATGCCGCCATACCTTAACCAGATGATTCAACACCAGTGGCCATTGCCAGCGCCCGTACAAGCGTCTGAGCAGACGGTTTTCCCCAAAACGGTCGAAGATGCGTTGAAAGGTGCCACCGACCGTGAGCAGGCGATGAGAGCCTTGTACGCTGTTTGGGGATATGAGGCGTCCGTGATCGAAAGTTTTTGTCAGCGTTCGGCGTCATCGTCATTAGAGTGCGAGCAGAACATGGGGGATTGGCAACGCTTAGCGGCATTGAATCTGCCCGTGGTATTGACGCTCAACTGGCAGGGGCTGCGCACGTACGCCGTGCTGTACCGCATGCAGGGAGAAGACGTTGAACTGTTGATCCAAGGGCAGCGCGTGCGCATTGGCCGCGAGTGGATCGAGCCGTTATGGCAGGGCGAGTATCGCGTGGTCTGGCAACCGTCGTTCTATCAGACATTGCGCACGGGCATGCGCGGTGAGGCCATCACGCTGCTAGACGCTAAGTTGTCTCGTTTACTGGGCGAACCTGAGCGCCATGTCACCGAGTATGACCAAGAGGTGAAACGCAAAGTAGA
Source organism: Vibrio sp. CJQ_6 (assembly GCF_043106745.1). Classification (NCBI taxonomy): domain Bacteria; kingdom Pseudomonadati; phylum Pseudomonadota; class Gammaproteobacteria; order Vibrionales; family Vibrionaceae; genus Vibrio; species Vibrio sp. CJQ_6. The sequence goes on from NZ_JBICMV010000037.1 coordinate 49,449, forward strand.
AATTTTTCAGCGTTGGCAGCATATGCAAGTCGATGGGATTGCCGGACGCCAGACGCTACGTCAGTTGGATTTGCTCACGCAGCAACACGGCCCACGCCTGATGGAGGTGCAGTAATGTCTCAGGTGATGAAAGCGCTGCAGCGCTCTGAGCTCAGCCATCAACAATACACCGGATATGCCATGGGCATGGCGCCGATGGAGCAAGCGAGCGCACCACAGCGAGGGTTTCGTTGGTATCACGCCTTGTGGCTTACACTGCCGGGCTTGGCCACAGTTGCCGTGCTCGGTTACCAAGGAATTGAACGCCAGCAACTTGCGATTGCGCAGCAGGCCGCTACTCCGCCAGCGGTGATTGATGTGGCGGCGCCGTATCAGCAATTGGCGTATCCCGACTTTGGCCCGCTCATTCGCACCCATGTTGAGGTGCCCAGATTTGATGAGGAATCCAAGTTTGATGACGTGGCGAATGGGGCCAACGTTGCGCTAAATCAGACTGAATCGAACAAGGCGCAACCTGATCGCGCCGAAGCGACTACCACTACCGCAGCCCAAAAGCGTCAGCCGATTCAATCCACGGCGACAGTCGTGACCGCCAAAGCGGCACCGAGTTCGAACGCACAAGTCGAGCAGCAGAGCCAGATGGCGCTGAGTGAATTGGATCTCAGTCAGCTGTCGCCTGAAATGGCCGCCAGAGTGGAATCGATTCTTAAAGCCAATCATGAAGCAGACCACAGCGCACCAGCGTCATCGACAGCGCAAGCGCTGCCCTTGGTGCAACACAGCGATGAGTTGACGGGGAGATTACCAGCGATGAACTTTCAAACTCACGTGTACGCCAGCAATGCGGTGAAGCGGTGGGTCAAAGTCAACGGCGTCGAGTATCACGAAGGGGATAAGATGGGGGATGACGTGCAGTTAGTGGCAATCAAGCCGCAAAGCACCATTGTGCGGTTTAGAAATCAGCAGATAGAAATTCCAGCGCTTTACGATTGGCGCGGATAAAAAAACGGTCACTGCGAAGTGACCGTTTTTTACATCAGGCTTATGCCCAACCCGCCGGGTTGCGTTTACGACGAGGGATAATGTGTGGCAGAACCAAGCCAAATAGCAGGCCGCCCCCTGCAACACCACCACCGTACATGAAGTATTTCAGCAGCAGGTCTTCTTTTTGCGTGTCTAGCTTGGCGCGCAGCTCACGCACTTCGCTTTGTGAGGCGGTCAGCTGTTTGCTGATGTCACTGTAGTTCTTTTCCAGCTCAGCAATCTGTTTGTTACGCACTTCCAGAGAGTCAACCAGACCGGCCTTTTCGCTGTCAGCATTTTGACGAGCATTCGCCAGTTTGCTCTTCACGTCAGTCAGTTCTTTTTCCAGTTGCGGCAGGCGCACCGCCATGCTCACATCGCGTGTTACGAAACGGCTCTCTACCCAACCGGTGCGGCCACGTTCGTCGACGATCTGAGTGTAATCTGTCTCTTTGTTTGTGTTGATGAGTTTCACTTTCTCACCCGCATCAATACTGCCAATAATGCGATATTGGTTACTCGGGCCTGAGTGCATGTAAGTAAACAATTTGTCCGCAATATAGCGGTCTTGTGCAAACGTTGGTGCAGCCAACATGGAAAATAGCACCATGCAGATCAGTTTTTTCACGGTAAATCCCTTGTTATGACGAGTTTGGCATGAAAAGCCATTGTGTTTGATTGCCAAATAGTAAGAACTTTCCACATGCGGTGCAACAAAGAAGGGAGGCAAAGCCTCCCTTTCTGTGCGTTTGAGTCAATAATGACAAAGCGCTTACATACGACTGACGTGGCGGTTTATGCGAAAACAGCCTGAATTGCGTAGAAGAAGACCACGGCCAGCAATGCACCTGCAGGCAGAGTCACAATCCATGACGCCACGATATTACGCACGACGCCCAAGTTCAATGCCGCGATACCACGTGCAAAACCGACACCCAGAACCGCACCAACCAGTGTTTGTGTGGTTGAGATAGGCAGGCCAGTTCCTGAAGCGAGTACAACGGTTGAAGCAGTTGCCAACTGAGCGGCAAAGCCACGGCTTGGTGTCAGCTCGGTGATACCGGTACCGATGGTTGCCATCACTTTGTGACCCAGTGTGGCGAGACCCACCACGATGCCCAGACCACCCATTGGTAGAATCCACCATGCGATAGAACTTTTCGCAGTCACTTCACCCAGATGGCTTACAGTCGATACAACCGCTGATAGGGGACCAATCGCGTTGGCGACGTCGTTTGAACCATGCGCAAATGCCATTGCACACGCGGTGATCACCATCAGAATACTAAAGATGCTTTCGACGCCACTGTAGCTGCGGTCTTCATCGCGGTTCGCGAATTTTTTCTGAATATACAGGTAGCCACCCACCATCACGATGGTAGAAATGATCGCAGCGCACACCCAAGCTTCAGAGCTAGAGAGGTGCAGACCCACGTGTTTAAGACCTTTCTTGATGGTTACCAGTGCAATCACCATGGTGGTGATGAACATGTACACAGGGACGAAGCGTTTCGCGTTGAATAGCGGGTCTTCGGTATCAAAAATCAGGCGTTGTGCGCTGACGAAGATGATGTAAGCAAAGATACCAGAGATTACCGGTGTCACAATCCAACTGCCCACGATGCCTTGAACTGAACCCCAGTCCACCGCTTCTGTACCCACAGAAACACAAGCAAAACCGATGATGGCACCAATGATAGAGTGCGTGGTTGACACGGGCCAGCCCATGTAAGATGCGAGAAGAAGCCAAGTACCCGCTGCCAGCAGTGCTGACATCATGCCGTAGACTAGAACGTCGGGTTGGCTCGCAAAAAGAGATGTTTCGATAACACCGTTACGGATGGTTTCGGTAACTTCGCCGCCCGCCAGATAGGCGCCCGCAAATTCAAAGATCATCGCGATGATGATCGCTTGTTTCACGGTCAGTGCTTTAGAACCAACGGAGGTGCCCATTGCATTGGCCACGTCGTTCGCGCCAATACCAATTGCCATGAGAAAACCGAAGATCGCAGCAACAATAATCAGGATAGTACCGTAGTTCGTAAGGATATCCATCGTAATACCTAGTTGTTTATAACAAGCGGAGCGTATTCGAATCGTGCTTTTTTTGACACGAGAAAAGCCCATCAGCGAGGAAAATATTCAACGCCTAATCCGTGGTCTTTTCGAAAAATAGTGCTCTTAGTTATTTGGTTAACTTTAATGATTTAAGAACGAGACAGCATGACTTCCAGACGAGCACCAACGCGCTGTGCCTGGTCGGCAATACCACCTACCCACTCAAAAATTTTGTATAAGAACATCACATCGATTGGGTTCATGGTAGATTCAATCGCCATCAGTTGTTGGCGCAGGCGAATCTGCATGGCATCGGTGTCATCTTCAATCACATCCAGTTGATGGATCATCTCAGCCACAAGTGTTACTTCACGGCCTTTAAATCCAGTTTCCAATAACTCATCGAGCTCATTGATGACTTTCTGTGCTTGGTTTGCTGCATCGAGACAACGTTTAATATAAGCAAGGAAGTTTTCTTGAAGAGGCTCAGGAATAACGAGTTGACGACCGTAAACACGGCCAGCGATGTCTTTCGCAAGGTTGGCAAGTTTATCTTGTTGAGTCAGAAGTTCGAGCATGTCGGTACGATCAACTGGCAAAAACAAACCGCGAGGAAGTTTTAGACGAATTTCACGCTTTAACACATCAGCTTCTTTCTCAAGATGAGAAATTTGTGCGCGAATTTCTGCTGCTTTTTCCCAATCACCTTTGGCACAAACTTCAAAGAAGTTGATGAGGTGAGAGCAACATTCATTGACACACACAACGTGTCGTTGCAAAGGCTTAATAGGGGACTTTGCAAATAACCCCATGATTGTATTTACTGGCATGGTCATTCAACCTAATTGCTATAACCTAAAAAGAACATAAACCATTCTATGGTGAAATGTTGAGCGTTGGCTATAAAGGCGCGCATGTTAACCCATTCAATGGCGCATTTAAACTGTTTTAGATCATCAAACTGCCGATATTTCTTTCTTGCCCCGGTGTCTATTAGGCAATATCCTGTCGCTATCTGCTTCGAAAGGTATGGCTATGGAAACCGAGATAGAACTGAAGTTTTTTGTTTCTCCTGAATTTTCAGAAGTTTTACTGAAAAAAATTTCTGAAACCAAAGTACTTCAGCATAGTTGTCGTGAGTTAGGAAATACCTACTTTGATTCTCCCGACAACTGGTTACGCCAACATGACATCGGACTTCGTATCCGCCGTTTTGATGACGTGTTTGTTCAAACCGTGAAAACGGCGGGGCGCGTGGTCGCAGGCTTGCACCAAAGACCGGAGTACAACGCAGAACATCATTGTAATGAGCCGGATTTGTCGCTGCACCCTGCAGACATTTGGCCGGCGGAGCGTGATGTGGCGACCCTGCAATCGGAATTGGTTGCGCTATTCTCGACGAACTTTAACCGTGAGCAATGGTTGATTGGCATGCCGGATGGTAGCCAAATCGAAGTGGCTTTCGACCAAGGTGTGGTGGTCGCAGGTGACCGAGAAGCACCGATTTGTGAAGTGGAACTGGAGCTGAAATCCGGTCAGACCGATGCGCTATTTACGCTCGCACGCCAATTGTGTGAACAGGGCGGCATGCGTTTAGGCAACATGAGTAAAGCGGCGCGCGGGTATCGCTTGGCGGCGGACTATCAAGGAGATGAAGTGGCACCGTTGGCCCTGGTGAATACGCAGAGCCAAGATACGGTGGAATCGTGCTTTATTAACTCGTTAGAGCATGCACTGTCGCATTGGCATCACCATGAGCAAATTTACACCGAGCGCGATTCGATTCCTGCCTTGCATGAAATCAGTCATGCCATCAGTTTTATTCGTCAGGTGTTGGCCGTGTACGGCGGGGTGGTACCGCGTCGCGCCAGTGCCATTCTACGCCAAGAGCTGAAATGGCTTGAAGGCGAACTGACGTGGCTTAAGCAATACGATTACCTGAATGAATTGCTTGAAGACAAAGGGTACGCGCTGCGTAAACTGGATGCGCGTAAATTCCTGATCAGCGAACTGAAGCAACTGCAAGATGCTTTGCCGCAGCGTGAAGAGATGCTGAAACTGCTCAACTCGGCTCGCTATACCGGATTACTGCTGGATCTCAGTCGCTGGATTCTAACGCGTGGCTGGCAGCCGTTCTTGGATGACAAAGCGCGCGAGAAAATGGCGCTCAACATTCATCATTTTGCGGTGAAACAACTGAGCCGCGCGTGGGCCGAGTTGCAAGAGGTCTTCCCGCCGGATCGCCAGTTGGCTTGTCAGGAATACATCGACCAGCAGTATCGTTTGATGCGCAGCCTATATACCGGCATCAGCTTTGCCAGCCTGTTCGACCCAGAAGAGCGCCAAGCGTTTCGTCTGCCATTAGCGGACTTGCTGCACGGCATTGATGACTTACTGACGCTCAAACCGGTGGAAGCCATGGCGGAGCGTTTGGAAGGCGACGAGCAAGAGCAGCTCAAACGTTGGTTGATCCGTCAGGAGAACTCCATCCTGCACGCGATGGAACAGACGCGGATTATCAGTCTGGAAACCTCGCCTTACTGGCGTGAATAATCACTACTCGATTGAAAGGGATGCTTAGGCATCCCTTTTGTTTACCCGCGTTTGACGGTCCCGATCGACGCGTTCTTCCAACTCTTTCAATCGCAAAATGATCTCGTGTTGCTGGGTCACCATTTGCTTGATCAAGCGTTCCTGATTTTCCGAGCGCGCCGTTTGGCTGTGATCCGGTGAAGAGAGGAACGAAGCGATCAAACCAGAAATCATACCGAACATCCCCACACCGCACACGATCATCACTGACGCGACAATTTTACCGGCCAAGGTCACTGGATAATGATCGCCATACCCCACGGTCGAGATCGTCACCAGTGCCCACCACAAGGCTTCCCCTCCATCAGTGATGTTGGCGTTGGGATCTTGGGTTTCAAAGAACAGCATCATGCTCGATCCCAGCGTCAGCAACACCACCAACAGCAACAGAATGGTTGCCAAAGTGGTTTCTCGGCGGTTGGCCAACAATTGGCGCAGCACCATGCGCCCGGATCGGATCACCAAGATCACGCGCAAAATGTGAAAGATACGGGCAAAACGCAACGGCTCGATGGCCGGAATGCTGGCCAAAATGTCTATCCAATGGCGTTTCAGAAATTGCACGCGATCTGTGGCGCGGATCAAATCTATGCTGAGTTGCAGGATAAAAATGCTACAGATGACAAAATCAAGGCCGATAAGAACCTGTCGCGTTTCATGTTCAACCGGGACAAACAACAAGCCTGAGATCACAAATAGCGCCATGAATGACAGGATCAGCGACAATAAGCTCATTGGCCGGGTTTCATCTTTGATATCATCGTTTTTCATACGAAGCTCGAAATAAATAAGTTTGCCGCTTGCCTGAAAGTGGCAATCAATCATGAATGTTTTCAATATAAAAGACTTAATGGAGAACTGACAATGGCGAGGATGGTTTTTAAACCGTGGGAGCGTGTGATCACGGACATTCGGCTGGTTCCAAAAATGATCCTGTTGATGGTCTTCAGTACCGCGTTGATCATTGGCAAACAGTTGTCAGATGCCAGCACATTCTATGACTCGCTCTTGGCGGCGACACAAAGCGTTGAGGTGGCACAAAAGCATTACGATGCGTATCTGATGCAAGTGGTGTGGCAAACTGGGTTGATGATTGTGGTGTTTGTGGTGCTGCTGCTGTTTGCCGCGCGCATTATGCTGCGTCAGACGCAATACCTCAGTGATGCGATCAATCAAATGGCAAGTCGCGACCTGTCTGAGCCGATCGGCATGGCATGTAAAGACGAGTACGGCGACGTGGCGCGCGAATTGGAAAAGACCCGTTTGCAACTGCAAGAGTTGATCAAAACGCAAGTTAACGCCTCGCAAGAGCTGACAGCGTTGACCGAAGTCATGACCATGAGCATGTCGGAAACCAAAGAATCGGCGCAAGAAGAATTCCAAGAGATTGACCAACTGGCGACGGCGATGAGCGAAATGTCGTCTACCGTTCAAACGGTGGCCGAGCATGCACAAAATGCCTCCTCGCTCACAGAAAATGCGTCGCACCAAGCCAGCACAGGCCAGCGTTTTGTGAAACAGACCATCGGTAAGATGAGTGAGCTGTCGAAAGACATTTCCGCATCGGCAGGTGCGGTGAATCAGGTTGAAGAGCGCGTGGTGGCGATCGGCAGCGTGGTCGGCACCATTCAAGGCATCTCTGAACAAACCAACTTATTGGCTCTGAATGCCGCGATTGAAGCAGCGCGCGCGGGCGAAGCGGGTCGCGGTTTTGCGGTGGTGGCCGATGAAGTGCGTAACCTTGCGCAGCGCACGCAACACGCGACGGTGGAAATTCAAGACATGATTTCTCATCTGCAAGCGAGTGCCAACTCCGCGGTCGATCTGATGGAAAAAAGCGTGGTGGAAGCTGCTGATGGTGTGGAACTGGTCACCAATGCCGGCCGCGAATTGGATGGTATCGTCCAACAAGTGCAGCAAATTAACGACATGAATTTCCAAATCGCGACGGCGGCCAGCCAACAAACCAGCGTCGCGGAAGAGATGAACCAGAATCTGACCAATGTGCGTGAGCTGGTGGAAGCATCGGTCACGGTGGTCAGTGAATTGCTGGAAACCTCCGAAATCATGCAAAGCAATGCGGAAGAGTTGGATCGTAAAATTACCGTGTTTAAAGTCTGATTGTTCCACACGATGAAAGAACGCCCACAATTGATTTGTGGGCGTTTTTTATTGGTTCAAGTCTGTTATAACTACACTATTCGTAGAGACAAGGATGCATCATGTCATTGCCGCCAAAACTTGAGGCTCATGCCGACCATCAATATCAACTGCTTCTTGAGCAACAGCCGGTGATTGCCGACTGGGACAGCGACTATCAACAGCAACTCAAAACCGTGCTCGGCTTTAGCCAATTTGTCAGCGACGTCTTGCAGCGTGACGCAGGGTTGTGTCGTGAACTACCGGCGATGCTGGCGAGCACGCAGCGCAGTGAGCATTATCGTCAACATCTCAATGTCCTCCTCAGCGAGTGCCAGGATGAAACGCAAGGCCAGCGCGTGTTGCGTCAGTTTCGCAACCGCGAAATGGTGTGCATCGCGTGGCGTGATTTTCTCGCCAGCTGGACTTTGGATGAGAGCCTCGAGCACCTGTCGCAACTGGCGGAAGCGCTGATTTTTGAAACCTATCAATGGCAGTATCACATCTGTTGCCAAGAGTGGGGCACGCCGTGCAATGCCGAAGGGCAAGCACAACCCATGCTGATCATTGGGATGGGCAAGCTCGGTGGCGGGGAACTGAACTTCTCTTCCGATATCGACCTGATCTTCACCTATCCCGAAAATGGCGAAACGCAGGGTACACGCCGCTCCATCGCCAACGCGCAATTCTTTACCCGTTTGGGCCAGCGCATCATCAAGATGTTGGATCAACACACCTTTGATGGCTTCTGCTATCGCGTCGACATGCGTTTGCGTCCGTTTGGCGAAAGTGGACCATTGGTGATGAGCTATGCGGCGCTGGAGGATTACTATCAAGAACAAGGGCGCGACTGGGAACGTTACGCGATGATCAAAGGGCGCGTGATGGGGCGGGAAATGTACTCGCAGTATCAAGAGCTGCGCCAGATGCTGCGTCCGTTTGTGTTTCGCCGTTACATCGACTTTAGTGCGATTCAATCATTGCGCCGCATGAAATCGATGATCAGCAGCGAAGTGCGTCGCCGCGGCTTGAGTAACAACATCAAGCTCGGCGCCGGTGGCATTCGTGAAATTGAATTTATCGCGCAAGTGTTCCAGTTGATTCGGGGCGGCCGTGAGCCTGCGCTGCGTCAGCGTGGTCTCTTGGAAACGCTGCAGGCGATTGGCGAGCTGGCTCTGCTCACAGAGCAAGAAGTTGCGGCGCTCACCGAGGCCTATCGCTTCCTGCGCCGATTGGAAAACCTGCTGCAAGCCTTGGCTGATAAGCAAACCCAGACGTTACCTGACAAAGCGGACGATCAACTGCGTTTGGCGGTGGCGATGAATTTTGCCTCTTGGCAGGCGCTGTTGGATGATGTGCAGGCACACATGGGACGCGTTCATGCGGTGTTTGCCAATCTCATCGGCGATGAAGGGGATGAGGAAGACGATGCGATTGCGGCGCACTTTCATGAGCTGTGGGACATGGCGCACAAGCGCGACGTGATTGAACACGTGATTGAACATGATTTGTCACGTGCGCAAAGCGAGGCGATGGCGACCACTGTCATTCAGTTTAAAGAGGATTTGGCCAAGCGCACCATTGGCCCGCGAGGGCGAGACGTGCTCAATCGTCTGATGCCCAAAGTGTATCAAGCCATCTTTGCCCATCCGGATGCCGAATTTGGTCTGTCGCGCGTGTTATCGCTGCTGCACAGCATTGCCACACGCACCACGTACTTGGAACTGCTGGACGAACATCCTGCGGCGCTGACGCAACTGGTACGTTTGTGTACTGCCAGCCCGATGATTTCTGAGCAACTGGCGCGCTACCCGATTTTGCTTGATGAGCTGATCGACCCACATCATCTGTACAATCCAATTGCGTTGGATGGGTACAAAACTGAGCTGCGTGATTTTCTGGCCCGTATTCCGGAAGATGACATGGAACAGCAGATGGAAGGGCTGCGTCAGTTCAAACAGATTTGTATTTTGAAAATTGCTGCCGCCGACATTGCGGGCGTACTTCCGGTAATGAAAGTGAGCGATCACTTAACTTATCTCGCTGAAGCGATTGTGGAAGCGGTGATCCATCAGGCGTGGCTGCAAGTCAGTGCCAAATACGGTGAACCCACCCACCTTCACGACCGCGCTGGGAAAGGCTTTGCGGTGGTCGGCTATGGCAAAGTGGGCGGTTGGGAACTGGGCTATAACTCGGATCTCGACATCGTGTTTATTCACGACTGCCCGGTCGATGCCAATACCGATGGCGTGAAAGAGATCGACGGTCGTCAGTTTTACTTGCGCTTGGCGCAGCGCGTGATCCATATTTTCTCCACTCGCACCGCGTCTGGCATTTTGTATGACGTGGACACTCGCTTACGTCCGTCTGGCGCGTCCGGTCTATTGGTCAGCCCGATTGATGCGTTTGAAGCGTATCAACGTGAAGATGCGTGGACTTGGGAACATCAAGCGCTGGTGCGGGCGCGCGTCATTTACGGCGATGAACCGCTACAACAGGCGTTTCTTGCCACGCGTCACGCCATTTTGTCGTTGCCGCGTGATGAGGACCAGCTCAAGAAAGAGGTGGTCGAGATGCGTCAGAAAATGCGCGAACACCTCGGGGGCAAAAAAGCTGGCCGCTTCATGCTCAAGCAAGATGTGGGCGGCATTACCGACATTGAATTTTTGGCGCAGTACCTGGTGCTACGCTACAGTCATGACAAACCTAAGCTGACGCGTTGGTCAGATAACGTGAGAATTTTTGAATCATTGCTCACGCAAGGTGTCATGGAAGAAGAACAGGCGATGGCGCTGACGAATGCTTACACCAGCATGCGAAACCAGATCCATCACCGCAACCTACTCAATCAGGACGCGGACGTCAGTGAGACGAAATTCGTGACGGAGCGTGAGCAGGTGAAACGCGTTTGGCAACAGTGGTTGGGCTGATGCTTTAGCCACAAAAAGGGCTGTGATACACTCCGCCCAGTCATAAATATTGGAGATCCATAATGAAACCAATCCTACCTGACTACAGCAATGCTGGGGTTTTGATTATTGGCGATGTGATGCTTGACCGTTATTGGTATGGACCAACGGGTCGCATCTCGCCAGAAGCTCCGGTGCCTGTGGTAAAAGTAGAGCAGAACGAAGAGCGTCCGGGCGGTGCAGCGAACGTTGCGATGAACATTGCCTCTCTCGGCGGTCAGGCGCATATCATTGGTTTAACTGGGATGGATGAACCGGCTCAGGTTTTGTCAGACAAGCTCACGTCGTTAAACGTGACGTGTGATTTTGTCGCACTGCCTGATTACCCAACCATCACGAAGCTGCGCGTCTTAAGCCGTGGCCAGCAACTGATTCGTCTCGATTTTGAAGACAAATTTGAAAACACCGATCCACAACTCATTCTGTCACGCATGGCACAGGCGTTGCCACAGGTGAAAGCGGTGATTCTGTCCGATTACGCCAAAGGCGCGTTGGAACACGTGCAACAGTTCATTCAAACCGCGCGTGCGGCGGGTGTACCGGTGTTTATCGACCCGAAAGGTGCCGATTTTGAACGCTACCGCGGTGCGACCTTACTGACGCCAAACATGTCTGAATTTGAACAGGTCGTGGGCAAAGTGAAGACCAATGAAGAGTTGGTGGCCAAAGGCGAGGCGCTGATCGAACAGTTTGATCTGGAAGCCCTGTTGGTGACTCGCAGCGAAAACGGCATGACCTTGCTGCGTCGTGGCATGGATCCGTTCCATCTGCCGACACAAGCCAAAGAAGTGTACGACGTGACCGGCGCAGGCGATACCGTGATCTCGGTACTGGCCGCATCGGTTTCAGCGGGCAAAGCGTTGGATGAAGCGTGCGCTTTGGCCAATGCTGCTGCGGGTGTCGTGGTCGGCAAACTGGGGACTTCAACCGTGTCAACCATCGAACTGGCAGAAGCGATTCATGGCAGTAAAGATACCGATTTTGGCGTGATTGATGAAGCATCACTGATTGAAGCGGTGAAAAAAGCGCAAGCACGCGGTGAGAAAGTGGTGATGACCAACGGGTGTTTCGACATTCTGCATGCGGGCCATGTTTCTTACCTCAATCATGCAGCTGAGCTGGGCGATCGTTTGATTGTCGCAGTCAACACGGATGAGTCGGTGAAGCGTCTGAAAGGCCCCGGTCGTCCGGTGAACCCAACGGAGCGTCGCATGGCGGTATTGGCCGGTTTGGGCGCGGTGGATTGGGTGGTGCCTTTTGCTGAAGATACGCCACAACGTTTGATCGCTGAAGTTTTACCGGATTTGCTGGTGAAAGGCGGCGATTACAAACCGGAAGAGATTGCGGGTGGCAAAGAAGTGATTGCGGCGGGTGGCAAGGTGCAAGTGCTGAACTTTGAAGACGGCTGCTCAACCACAGAAATTATCGAAGCAATCAAAGGTGGCCGTGGTTAATCCCAGCGCTGCATGATGCATCGACAATAAAAAGGGCTCACGAGGTGAGCCCTTTTTACGAGAACTGACCGCCACACAGTGTGTGACGAACAGGCACTTTATTTCTTCATGGCTTTCAGGCCAGCGTTGACATCCACGATGTCTTGCTCGCTGAGTGTGCCCACCGCTTGACGCAGTTGCAGCACGCTGATGATGTAGTTGTAACGTGCATCAGACAGGTTTTTCTTCACGCTGTACAGTGTACGCGTTGCGTCAAGAACGTCAACGATGGTACGAGTACCCACATCAAAACCTGCTTCAGTGGCATCCAACGCAGACTGCGCAGAAATCACCGATTGCTCATACGCACGCACTGAACCGATCGACGCGTTGATGTTGTTGTTGTACGCACGTACATTTTTCACCACGCTGCGGTATGCCGCTTCCAGATCTTGGCTGGCTGCGACGTACGCGTATTCCGCTTGTTTGGTTTGAGACGACACATTACCACCGCTGTAGAGTGGAATGGTCAGGTTCAGACCAATGTTGAAGTCGTTATTTTCGTGGTAAGTGTTGTAGCTGCTGTAGTTGTCGTTGTATTCACGACCGTAGTTGTAGCCACCATCCAGTGTTAGTGAAGGTAAGTGACCCGAGCTTGCCAGCGAGATGTTGTCTTTCGCAACATCTTGCGAGATGCGTGCAGACAACAGAGACAAGTTTTTCTCTTGTGCTTTCTCAATCAGCGCTTCCATGGAATCGGCGGTGCGGCTGGTGGAGAAACGGTTGGTGTCGAGCACACTCAGGTTGGTGTGTTCTTGACCGGTGATTTCACGCAATGACTCGTAGCTGTTGATCAGGGCGTTTTCGGCCAGCACTTCATCAGCCAGCACGGTATCGTATTGTGCTTGTGCATCATGAACGTCAGTGATGGCAGACAAGCCCACTTCAAAACGTTGTTTGGTTTGCTCGAGTTGGCGGCCAACGGCGGCTTTTTCCGCACGAACAAATTCCAAGTTATCTTGCGCGCTCAACACGTCAAAGTAGGCTTGCGCCACGCGCAACATCAGACTTTGCTGAGTGTCGGCGTATTGGGCGTCAGCTTGACGGGCTTGTTTCTCAGACGTATCCAGAGAAACCCAGCTTGAACGGTCATACAATTCTTGCGAGAAGTTGATGCCTGCGCTCAGTTTGTCGCTATCGCGAAGATCAACATCACTACGGTTAATGTTGTAACCCGCAGTCAAATTGATTTGTGGCAAAAGAGAGCTGCGGCTTGAGTTGATCGCTTCAAACGCTGCGTCACGTTGTGCCGCTGCACTCAGCAGTTGAGGATCGTTTTGTTTTGCTTGATCGTAAATTTGTGCAAGGTCATCTGCAGATGCTTGAGCACTTAGGCTGCCTAGTGTTGCACTAATTAGTAGTGGAAGCAGTTTTTTCATTAGTCCTATTCCTGCCTGAATATGAAAGGAGTTACGCTTTCGAGAGTGTAACTCAAATTGATGGTATTTCACTCGAAACTTTGCACTTTTTTACACTTAGCTGTCCATTTGTGCAATAAAAATCGTATATTAACTTAAATATAAATGTAACTTTTGTATAAAAAGTTGAGCAAGGTCCTTGGAAGTAACAAAAATTCATGAGTAAACTATAAGATTCACTGAGAGAGGTTTCTAATGCAGCAGTCTGAACGGTCGCCAGGAGCATTTACTCCGAATGATGTTGAAATTGTCTCGACCGAGACATTGTTTCAAGGATTTTTCCGAATGGTGAAGTATCGGTTTAAGCATCGATTATTTCAAGGCGGGTGGAGTCAGACAATTGAACGAGAAATGTTTGAGCGCGGTCATGCCGCCGCAGTCTTGCCTTATGATCCCATTCGAGATCAGGTGGTGATGATCGAACAAATTCGAGTGGGCGCATTAGAACATGAACATCCTTGGCAGCTGGAAATTGTCGCCGGCATCATCGATCGCGATGAAACGGCAGAACAAGTCGTTCGCCGTGAAGCGGAAGAAGAAGCTGGGATCTCGGTCAAACGAACCGAGAAAATAACCGCCTATTATCCTTCTTCCGGGGGATGTTCTGAAAAACTCGATGTCTACGTAGGAGAAGTGGATGCTTCCCTCGCTCATGGTGTCCATGGTTTGGACGATGAAGGGGAAGATATTCAAGTTCACGTCATGTCACGGCAGGACGCGTATCAATGCGTGAAAGATGGACGAATCGAGAATGGTGCCTCGATAATCGCACTCCAATGGTTGGAGCTAAACCACGAGAATTTACGATCACAATGGCAGCAATGACAGCATTAAAAAAAACGTATCATGTTGATTTACCTGAACTGATGCGGACTTATGAAACCAACTACGCCAAGTTGAACGCTTTGTTGCCCGCGCAACCGAGCGTCGGTGACGTGCGTTGTTATCAAGCTGCACATTTAACGTATCAGCTACAAGTGCTGGAAGTCACAAAGTACACAACTTTGGTGGAGATTTGTCAAAGTGATGATATTTCGATATTTCCATTACCAACCATGTCTGTCAGGCTATATCACGATGCGCGTGTTGCAGAAGTACTGACCACTGATCAGCTTAACCGGGTATTGGCACGTTACGATTACCCGAATGAGAAAATGGTGCAAAAGGACGAGAAGGCACAAATCAATCGTTTTCTGGGAGACTGGCTGACATTTTGCCTGAAAAGAGGCATTAGCCGCGCCCCCATTCACATCAATCAATAGCATTAGGTTTATAGATTTTGAACGTGTCGTCCAGTTTAGAGAATTCCGACAGCATCAAGTTAGTGCAAATCACGGACACGCATCTGTTCGCACCCGATGATGGGAGCCTGCTGAGCGTCAACACCGCAGACAGCTTTCTCGCAGTGGTCGAAGCGATTTCGGCGCAACGATTGGAATTTGATGCCATTTTGGCGACCGGCGATATTTCGCAGGATCACACGGCGGAGTCCTATCACCGTTTTGCCCAAGGCATTCAACCGTTAGAGAAAACATGTTTCTGGTTGCCCGGTAACCACGATTACAAACCCAACATGGGCAGTGTGCTGCCGTCTGAGCAGATTCATGCGCCTGACCACGTCCTGTTGGGCGATCATTGGCAAATGATTTTGCTGGATTCGCAAGTCGTGGGCGTTCCCCACGGCCGATTGAGCGATCAGCAATTGGCCCTGCTGGAAGCGCAATTGTCGGCACATCCGACGCGTTATACTTTGGTGTTGTTGCATCATCATCCGTTGCTGGTGGGTAGTGCTTGGCTTGACCAACACACGCTCAAAGACAGCGAGGCATTCTGGGCCATCGTTGAACGCCATCAGAACGTCAAAGCGGTATTGTGTGGGCACGTGCATCAGGATATGGATCGCATGCATCACGGTGTGCGCGTCATGGCGACGCCTTCCACCTGCGTGCAATTCAAACCTAATTCGGATGACTTTGCGCTCGACAAATGTTCGCCCGGTTGGCGTGAGTTAGCGTTGCATGCCGATGGCCGAGTGACCACACAGGTCAAACGCTTAGCCAAAGGTCAGTTTCAACCCGATTTCACCTCCAGCGGATATTAATATGTCGAATCTCCCATCGCTACTGCTCTACATTCACGGTTTCAACAGTTCACCTCTGTCGCACAAAGCGCAAGTGATGCAGCAGTACTGCGCGGCGAACCGCCCGGATATCAAGGTCGTGGTGCCCAAGTTGCCTTCGTTTCCGAAACAAGCCGCGGCATATCTGGTCGATGTGGTGAACCAGTACAAAGATGATTATCAGATTGGCTTGGTTGGCAGCTCGCTCGGTGGGTATTTGTCGACGTGGCTCAATCACCAATTTGGGTTTCGTGCCGTGCTGGTGAATCCGGCCGTGAAACCGTACGAATTATTAGCCAATTTTTTGGGTGAACAACAAAACCCTTACACGCAGGAACGTTATGTTCTGGCGGCTGAGCATATTGATGAATTAAAAGCGTTGGATACCCCGACGTTGCGTGCACCACAAGACTTCTGGTTGCTGCAACAAACCGGCGACGAAGTGCTAGATTATCGCCAAGCGGTGGACAAGTATCGTCACGCCCGTCAAACGATTGAAGAGGGCGGCGATCACAGTTTTGTCGATTTTGAACGGTATCCGGCCCAAATCATTCATTTCTTAAATCTCTGACCTTTTCATTGAGGGAAGAGTCATAATTTTGCTCGTTACTTACTGATGTCGCTTGACATCAGCGAGCCTCTTCCAGACTATGTTTCTCTTGGACTTTCCTCGTTTATGGCGCCGGAAAAAGCGGCAAAGCGCCTGCTAATTCATCAAAAATAAAGCGTTCATAAACGAGTCGTAAAGTTACGAATCATTTATCGATAAAAGCATTCCGTATTATGACTGAACAATATAATGCTGGGGCCATTGAAGTACTCAATGGTTTGGAACCAGTACGTCGCAGACCTGGGATGTATACGGATACCACGCGCCCTAACCACCTTGGGCAGGAAGTCATCGACAACAGTGTCGATGAAGCGCTGGCCGGATACGCCACTAAGGTTCAAGTGATCCTACATGCCGATCAATCACTGGAAGTGATTGATGACGGTCGTGGTATGCCTGTAGACATTCACCCGGAAGAGAAAGTCTCCGGGGTCGAACTGATCTTATGCAAACTGCACGCGGGCGGTAAGTTCTCCAACAAGAACTACCAGTTCTCCGGTGGTTTGCACGGGGTAGGGATCTCAGTCGTGAACGCGCTCTCCAAGCGCGTCGAAGTTACAGTGCGTCGAGATGGCCAGGTATATGACATCGCCTTTGAACATGGCGACAAAGTGTCTGATCTTACCGTGACCGGCACCTGTGGCCGTCGCAACCGCGGCACCAGTGTCCACTTCTGGCCAGAGACCAAGTATTTTGATTCCCCGAATTTTTCCGTGACCCGTCTGATCAACAACCTGCGTGCGAAAGCCGTGTTGTGTCCGGGCTTGGAAATTACTTTCTCTGACAAAGTGAACAACAACGAATACCGTTGGTTCTACGAAGATGGCTTGAAAGACTATCTGGCCGAAGGCGTCAAAGGCTACACCTTGTTGCCGGAAGAGCCGTTCACTGGTGAATTTTCTGCAGAAACCGAAGCGGCAACGTGGGCGGTGATTTGGCTGCCGGAAGGCGGTGAGATGATCACTGAAAGTTACGTCAACTTGATCCCGACCGCACAAGGCGGTACGCACGTGAACGGTTTGCGTCAGGGTCTGTTGGATGCGATGCGTGAGTTTTGTGAATTCCGCAATCTGCTGCCACGGGGCGTGAAGCTGACCGGTGAAGATGTGTTTGACCGCTGTGCTTACGTGCTGTCGGTGAAAATGCAGGATCCGCAGTTTGCGGGCCAAACCAAAGAGCGTCTCTCGTCACGTCAAACCGCTGCATTTGTGTCTGGTGTGGTCAAAGATGCCTTCAGCTTGTGGTTGAACGAAAAACCGCAACTGGCTGAGCAACTGGCGGAAGTGTGTATCGCGAATGCACACCGTCGCATGCGTGCGGCGAAGAAAGTCGTGCGTAAGAAAGTGGCCTCTGGCCCCGCGCTGCCAGGTAAATTGACCGACTGTTCGCAACAAGATCTCAGCCGCACCGAACTGTTTTTGGTGGAAGGTGACTCGGCGGGTGGTAGTGCCAAACAGGCGCGCGATCGTGAGTTCCAAGCCATCATGCCGCTGCGTGGTAAGATTCTGAACACGTGGGAAGTTTCGGGCGATCAAGTGCTCGGCTCGCAAGAAGTGCACGACATTTCAGTCGCGCTGGGGATTGACCCAGACAGCGACAACCTCGAAACACTGCGCTACGGCAAAGTGTGTATCCTCGCCGATGCGGACTCCGATGGGTTGCACATTGCGACCTTGTTGTGTGCGCTGTTTACGCGCCACTTCTCGGCGTTGGTACGCGAAGGGCACATCTACGTGGCGATGCCGCCACTGTATCGTATCGACTGCGGTAAAGAAGTGTTTTACGCACTGGATGATAATGAAAAAGACGCCATTCTCGAACGTTTAGCGAAGAAGAAAGCCAAAGTGAACGTACAGCGATTCAAAGGTCTGGGTGAAATGAACCCGATCCAGCTGCGCGAAACCACCATGGATCCGAATACGCGTCGTTTGGTTCAATTGACCATTGATGACGCGAAAGCGACCGAAGAGATGATGGATATGCTGCTGGGTAAAAAGCGTGCGGATGACCGCCGCAACTGGCTGCAAAGCAATGGCGATCTGGCTGAGGTGTAACGAATGTCGACTGAAATCACCTACGATGGCGTTGAACAGCTGCCGCTGCGCAAGTTTACTGAAGACGCTTATCTGAATTATTCCATGTACGTCATCATGGACCGGGCGTTGCCATACATTGGCGACGGCTTGAAACCGGTACAACGACGTATCATTTATGCAATGTCTGAGTTGGGGCTTTCTGCCTCAGCCAAATACAAAAAATCGGCGCGTACCGTCGGTGACGTGCTGGGTAAATACCACCCGCACGGCGACTCGGCGTGTTATGAAGCGATGGTACTGATGGCGCAGCCATTCTCTTACCGTTACCCATTGGTGGACGGTCAGGGGAACTGGGGGGCGCCGGATGATCCGAAATCATTCGCGGCGATGCGTTATACCGAAGCGAAACTGTCGAAGTTTGCTGAAGTACTGCTGAGCGAATTGGGTCAAGGCACCGTTGATTGGCAACCGAACTTCGACGGCACGATGAAAGAGCCGAAGATGCTGCCAGCGCGCCTGCCGCACATTCTGCTCAATGGCGTGACTGGTATTGCCGTGGGCATGGCGACCGACATTCCACCGCACAACGTGCGTGAAGTCGCGGATGCGACCATTCATTTGATCGACAACCCGCAAGCTGGGCTGTCGGATCTGATGCAATACGTGAAAGGCCCGGATTACCCAACCGAAGCGGAGATTATTTCGCCGCAGGTTGAGCTGGAAAAAGTGTATCGTACCGGCCGCGGCAGCGTGAAAATGCGCGCGGTGTGGCACAAAGAAGGCGCCGACGTGGTGATCACCGCGCTGCCGCATCAGGTGTCTGGCGCTAAACTGCTGGAGCAGATTGCCAACCAGATGCGTGCGAAGAAACTGCCGATGGTGGAAGATTTGCGCGACGAATCGGATCATGAAAACCCGACTCGCATCGTGATTGTGCCGCGCTCAAACCGTGTCGATTGCGATCTGCTGATGAATCACTTGTTTGCCTCGACTGATTTGGAACGCAGCTACCGTGTGAACCTCAACATGATTGGCCTCGACAATCGCCCGCAGGTGAAAGGTCTGGTCAGCATTTTGAGTGAATGGATTCAGTTCCGTCGTGAGACCGTGCGCTCTCGTTTGCAATACCGTCTGGATAAAGTGCTGGCGCGCCTGCACATCTTGGAAGGTTTGCTGATTGCGTACCTCAATATCGATGAAGTGATTGAAATCATTCGCACAGAAGACGATCCAAAAGCGGTGCTGATGGCCCGTTTTGGCATCAGCGATATTCAAGCGGACGCGATTCTGGATACCAAACTGCGTCACTTGGCCAAATTGGAAGAGATGAAGATCCGCGGCGAGCAAGACGAGCTGGAAAAAGAGCGCAAGAAACTGGAAGAGTTGCTGGGCTCTGAGCGTCGTCTGAATACGTTGCTGAAAAAAGAACTGAAAGCTGACGCGGAAAAATACGGTGACGATCGCCGTTCACCGTTGGTAGAACGTGAAGAAGCCAAGGCGCTGACAGAGCGCGATTTGATGCCAAGTGAAGCGATCACCGTCGTTCTGTCGGAAAAAGGTTGGATTCGTCACGCGAAAGGTCATGAAGTCGATTGTGAAGGCTTGAACTACAAAGCCGGCGACAACTACTTAGCGCACGCGTGTGGTAAGAGTAACCAACAAGCGGTCTTCCTAGGCAGTGATGGACGCAGTTACTCACTCGAATCACACACACTGCCGTCTGCACGCGGTCAGGGTGAGCCGATCACGGGGCGTCTCAACGTGGCTGAAGGCACGTCAATTCGTCAGGTGGTGATGGGCGAAGAAGATCAACTGTGGCTGGTGGGCTCGGATGCTGGTTACGGTTTCGTGTGTAAAGGCACCGACTTGTTGTCGAAAAACCGCAGCGGGAAAGCGCTGGTGAACTTGCCTGAAAATGCAGAGATCATGGCACCTCAAGCGGTGAACGATCTGGAAAGTGATGAGATCTTAGCTATCACTAACCAAGGCCGTATGCTGCTGTTCCCGATCAAAGATCTGCCACAATTGGGCAAAGGGAAAGGCAACAAGATCATCAACATTCCGGCAGCGAAAGCCAAAGCCCGTGAAGAAGTGGTGTCGCATCTGATGGCGCTGCCGAAAGGCGTCACCATCACGCTGTATGCGGGTAAACGCAAGCTGGGGCTCAAACCGGCCGATCTGGACAATTACCGTGGTGAGCGTGGCCGTCGTGGGGGCTTGCTACCTCGTGGCTTGCAACGTGTGACTCGGATTGATCTGGACGTGGATGGTCAAGTGAGTTCGGAAGAAGAATAACGCGAACTGAACGAAGCAAAAGCCCCGCACTGCGGGGCTTTTTTGTGTCGCTTATTTGTGTCACTTAGCTTGGGCGTAGCAAGCGATGCGGGTTAGTAGTTGTCTTCCGACCAACCGTCGCTGTCGGACATGTCCGGCGCGCCGGGAATCGATTTCTCTTCATCGGCCCATTCACCGAAATCAATCATCTGACATTTTTTACTGCAAAACGGACGATGAGGGCTTTGTTCACCCCATTCAACACCTTGGCCGCATGTGGGGCATTTCACCACCGTAATTTTTTTTGACATGGTTTTATCCTGTACGTCGAGAATGGCTCGCCGTGAATGAACTGAAGTATGGCGACGTTAGCTGCACACGGCAAGATCGAAAGCAATGTCTTGCGTGCTGGCTTGGCCAGAGCTGAAATCGATGAACTTGATGGCAAATCGATTTTTGTGTCCAGAAATCATCGGGTACACACCGTAATCTAACGGAATCGACAGGCGCAGAATGTTGGCTTCTTCCGCATCGCTTTGGTAGAACCCAGACTTCGCTTCACGGGCACGGAAGTTGCCGGTTTCCCGTGTCAGCTTGAGCCATAACTTCAGGGCATCAGCGAGCGGTTGCAGGGTTTGCATCCATTGATGAGCATCGCGAGTTTTTTGCGCTAAGGCTAAGTGCAGCCAATAATGCAGCGCCGGAAGGTCAAAGCAACATGACCCACCCGGCAGATTAAAGCGCTGGCGAATGGCACTGAGAAAACGGTCTTCTTTGAGGGATTGGCCGAAGCGCTCGCCGCCCATGAGGTGGCGGTGGACGTCGTCGATTTCGCGCAACAAGCCGAGCAGCATCGCTTGGTCAACGCCTTCCACGTTCAGCCAGTTGCGATAA
The DNA here is from genome assembly GCF_043106745.1 of Vibrio sp. CJQ_6. Taxonomy (NCBI): domain Bacteria; kingdom Pseudomonadati; phylum Pseudomonadota; class Gammaproteobacteria; order Vibrionales; family Vibrionaceae; genus Vibrio; species Vibrio sp. CJQ_6. The sequence continues at coordinate 71,074 of NZ_JBICMV010000037.1, forward strand.
GCCAGGCGCTGCTTTTCGATGTCTTTAGCCAGTTCACTTTTGAGTTGGATCTGCTCAAAAATTTCTAGCAGATCGAACAGTGAGCGGAAGAATAGCTGATGCTGAATTTCGTCGCTAAACTGCGACGCTTGCTCCATCTGATTGAGCAGCGCTTCGACACGAAGGTAAATACGCGTTTTTTCGTTGAGCGGATGTTCAAACTTATGTGTGGTCATCAAACTAGCCTTGGGTTATTTGGGACTTATTCTCACAGATTTGTACGGCTTATGGCTAGATACTTTTGGTGCAATTCTGTGATTTGAGGCAAAAGTTTCTGGTTTTCTGCGTTATTTTTAATCACATCGTCGGCGATGGCTAAACGTTGTTCACGGCTCGCTTGCGAAGACAGAATCGCCTTCACCTGCTGCTCGGACACATGATCGCGCGACATGGTGCGCGCGATCTGGGTTGCTTCATCGACATCGACCACCAAAATGCGGTCTGCCATAGACTGCAGTTGGTTCTCCACGAGCAATGGAACCACTAGTAACGCATAAGGAGAGCGGACTTGTCGTAAATCCTGTGTCATTTTTTCGCGAATCAATGGATGCAACAAATGATTGAGCCAGTTTTTCTCATCGTTATCGGCAAAAATACGCTCGCGCAGGGCGGTGCGATTCAGAGTGCCATCGGCGAGGAGGATGGCATCACCAAAATGCGCGGTGATGGCATGCAGTCCCGGTGTCCCTTGCGCGACCACTTCGCGGGCCACCACATCGGCATCGACAATATCGATGGCGAAATGCTGATGGAACAGATTTGCCACGGTGGTCTTTCCGCTGGCGATACCGCCGGTTAAACCAATGATGAGTGCCATCGTCAAAATCCTAATACGGAATGAAAATACCAACCAACGATCGCCTGACCGTATAGCGCTGACAGCCAGCCCGCAATCGCCAGATAAGGGCCAAACGGGAAGGCTTTATCTATGCCGCGTTTTTGCAGGCGCAGTTGAATCAGACCAAACACGAGGCCGACCACCGAAGACATCAAAATGATGATCGGCAGCTGCTGCCATCCGAGCCAAGCGCCCAGCGCGGCCAACAACTTAAAGTCGCCATAGCCCATGCCTTCCTTGCCGGTGAGCAGTTTAAACAGCCAGTAGACGGACCACAGCGCCAGATACCCCGCCATCGCACCGATCACGGCATCGTGCAACGTGATTGGGCTGATGCCCGCTAGCGCCAGTGCGATACCGCCCCACATCAACGGCAGCGTCAGTTGGTCAGGCAGCAGCATGGTGTCGAAGTCGATGAAGGTTGCCGCAATCAGCACATAACTGAAAAACAGCAAAGCCACCGCAAACCAGCTAAAACCAAACTGCAAAGCAATCGCCAAGCTGCATAACGCCGTGAACGATTCAATCAGTGGGTAGCGAGCGCTAATGGGTGCGTGGCACTGCGAGCACTTGCCGCGCAGTAGCAGCCAGCTCAGCACCGGAATATTGTCGATGATACGAATCGGTGTATCGCAATGTGGGCAGGTGGAACGGGGCGTGCTGAGCGTTAACACACCTTGGGGTGGTTCAATATGGTATTCCGGAAAGGACTCGGCACAGTCTTGACGCCACTCGCGCTCCATGATTTTCGGCAAGCGATAGATCACCACATTGAGAAAACTGCCGATGATCAGACCCAGCAAGGTGGCCAGCGTGGGAAACAGCCAGGGATAGAAAGTAAAAATGTCCATGCAATATGCTCGCGGCGCGTTGCCTTAGTGCGTCAATCAGAGGTGTCCATACTAACCCAATACACTCATTAAGTTAAAGATGGGGAGGTACATCGCAACCACCAGCCCGCCAACGACCACTCCCAGAAAGACGATGATCAGCGGCTCGAGAATTTTCCCCAGATTGTCCACGGTATTGTCGACTTCAAACTCATAAATGGTCGCGACTTTGTTCAGCATGTCGTCAAGCTTACCCGACTCTTCACCAATCATCACCATTTGCAGCACCATCTCCGGAAATGCGTCGGTATTGCGCATGGCGATGTACATCGGCATGCCTGCCGCGGTATGGCGATGCACCTCCTGAATCGCGGTTTCAAAATGGACGTTGCCGGCGGTTTTGGCGGTGGTTTTTAAACTGGCCAGAATCGGTATACCGGCGCTAAAACTGGTGGCCAATGTGCGGCTGAATTTGGCAATGGCAGCCTTGGTTAATACCGCGCCGACAACAGGAAATCGCAAGCCAAGGCGGCTGGTTTTCAATCGAAAGACCAATGATTTGTTGCGCGCGGTTTTGAGCGCCAATAGGCCAGCGCTGGTCGCCAGTACGCCCCATAGGCTATAGGCTTGCACGCCGTGAGAGAGTTTAAGAATTTGCTGTGTAAACCAAGGGAGCTCTGCGCCAAAGCCTTTGAACATGCTTTCAAACTCGGGGATGACCATGGTCAGCATCAGATAAGAGACACCCAACGCGACCAACATCACCATCGCCGGATAGATCAGCGCCTTGATCACTTTGGCGCGCAGTTGTTCGCTTTTTTCTCGATAGGTAGCAAGGCGCTCAAACACTTCGGCCAAATTCCCGGATTGCTCGCCGGTGGCAATAAGGTCAACGTATAGCGCATCAAAATGTGGGCTGGCAGTGCGCATCGCTTTAGACATCGGGGTGCCTGCTTCTACCCCTTTGGTGACTTGGGCCAGAATCGATTTCATTTCTGCTTTGCGGTGATTGTCGCCAACCAGTTTCAACGCTTGAACGATGGGCACGCCTGTAGTCAGCATGGTGGAAAGCTGGCGTGTGAGCAGGGTGATGTCGCGAGTCTTGACGCGGTGGGTGAGGCGAGTCAGCAGTGAAATGCTGCCTTTTTTGATCTTCTTCACCTGAATGTGCTGCTCTTTGAGCTTATCGCGCACCTCGATTTCACTGATGGCCAAGGTGTGTCCGGCAACTTTTCGCCCGGAGCTGTTGATGCCTTTCCAGCGGAAGTTTTTCAATTCGGCAGCTTTATTTGGTTTCATGGTCGTGGCTCATTCAACTTGAAGTGGCAAGGGAACAATTCGGTGACTAAACAACTCAGTGACTTAACAATCGGGTCACTAAAAGTAGAGCACTCGCTGTAATTCACTAAAACTGGTGATGCCCGCGCGCAGTTTTTCAATCCCAGATTGCAGCAAGGGTTGCATGCCGTGCTGTTGGGCAATGTTTTCGATTTGATGAATGCTGGCGCGCTGCATCACCGCGTCCGCCAAGGCGGGATGAAACGCCATCACTTCATAAATGCCCACGCGGCCGCTATACCCATTGGTGCATTCTGTGCAACCCGATGGATGTGCTTCGTACACGGCATCTTCGGCGAGCAAGCCAAATTGCTGCTGCAGCGCCGCTGGGGGCATGATGGCGACCTTGCAATGCGGGCACAGACGGCGGGCCAGCCGCTGCGCAATGATCAGGCTCAATGATGAGGCAAGGTTAAAGGGTTCAATGCCCATGTTGGCTAAACGAATCACGGTTTCCGCGGCCGAGTTGGTGTGCAAGGTTGAGAGCACCAAGTGCCCGGTTTGCGCGGCTTTAATGGCGATTTCTGCGGTTTCTAGATCGCGAATTTCGCCCACCATCACCACATCGGGATCTTGGCGTAGAAACGAGCGCAGCGCTTGTGCAAAGCCAAAGCCGATTTTGGGTTGAACTTGCACCTGATTGATACCGGGCAGGTTGATTTCCACCGGATCTTCGGCGGTGGAGATGTTCACTTGTTCGGTATTGAGAATGCGTAATCCAGTGTAGAGCGACACGGTTTTGCCGCTGCCGGTTGGGCCGGTCATTAAGATCATGCCTTGCGGTTTGGTGAGGGCCGCGAGGTAGAGCTGTTTCTGCTGTTCGTTGTAGCCAAGTTTGTCGATGTTGAGGTTGGCCGCGCTGCTGTCGAGTAGGCGCAGAACAATCTTTTCACCCCACAATGTTGGCAAGGTCGATACACGCATATCAATCGCGGTGTCGGCATCCAAGCGCAGTTTGATGCGTCCATCTTGCGGGAGGCGGCGCTCGGCAATATCCAGTTTCGACAAAATTTTGATTCGGGCTGCCAAGCGTCGGCTGAGGTGACTGGCAGGTTGTTGGGTTTCGACCAGAATGCCGTCACAGCGCAGACGAATACGGTAGTGGGACTCATACGGCTCAAAGTGAATGTCGGATGCACCTTTGCGCACGGCATCGAGTAGGATCTGGTTGATAAAACGACTGACCGGTGAATCATCTTGGCTGAGATCTTCAATGGTGGTTTTTTCGTCGTCAGAGATCTGTACCAGATCCGCCAATTCATCCTGACTGATCTCTTTGCCTTGCGTCCCCGGCGTCGCGAGGCTGCGCCCATACAAGCGGCGAATGGTGGCGTGCAGCGCTTTATGATCGGCGAGCACCAGTTCCACCTGTAATCCGGTGGCAAAGCGAAACTCGTCTTCGACTTGCAGGTGAGTTGGGTCAGCAACCGCCAACGTCAGGATTTGACCATTGCTGTGCAGCGGCAGGGCTTGATAGCGGGTGATGAGTTCTCGAAGTCCCAATTGCTGGCATAATGGCGCGTAATCAAACCGAGTGAGATCGGTTTCGGGTAGACCAAAGATCTGACTCAGTTGCTCGGTTAAATCGTGATGATGAAATATCGCCAAATCGATCAACGCCTCCGGCACCGTGGCACCGGAAGCGTGAATATGATCGATCACGGCCTGTTCCTGCGTTGGGCTGATCAACTCAGCCTGACGCAGAATGGCGATAAGGTTGGTCAGCATTGGGAATTATTGACAGCCTTTAGGGGCATCGGTAGTCGCTAAGCCAGTTGTTTTAGGATCGAACGCACATTTCCAACCATTATCTTCACGTGTATAAGTGAACGTCGCTGGTGCTGCTCCTCCGTTTTTAAATTCAAACGCCATCTGACCTTTATGCGTGGTGTTTCCTTCTACAGCCGTCAATTCGCCAATAGGATTTGCACCTGATGTAATGCCTATTGCATCTAAGATCGTTGCTCCACTGACAGCTTTCAATGTGCCTTCTGATTGGACAATTAATTCTGCTGGTGTGATGGTTGATTTGATCGTGGCAAAACCAGAAGCAATCTCGCTCTTGGTGACATAATTTTTATAGGCGGGGACGGCAATGGCCGACAGGACGCCGATGATGGCAACCACGATCATCAGTTCGATCAGGGTAAATCCTTGTTGCTTTTTGCGTTGATTCGCGTTCATGAAACTCTCCGTTATGCGTGTGTTTGTGACGATGGGCAAGAGCATAAGAAGTTGCTGATTTAAGGAACATTGTTGGAATCAGAGGGCGCGAGTCATTCGGGATTTTTATTGTTCGGGTTGCATGAATTGGGCAAATTCTTTCGACTCAGTTAAAAGCCTCAGTTAAAAGCATGGCCGCGATTTGAGGGTTGGTGGACAAAAAAAAAGGAGGCAAAGCCTCCTTTTAACTATTTGAAAATTCGATTTTTATTTGAAGCGCATCGACAAGTCCATGGCGCGTACATGTTTGGTTAGTGCGCCCACCGAGATGTAATCAACGCCCGTTTCGGCGTATTCACGCAGCGTTTCCATCGTGACGTTGCCGGAGTTTTCCAGTGCCGCGCGACCAGCGTTGATCGCCACTGCGTCACGCATCATCTCCAGCGTAAAGTTGTCGAGCATGATGATGTCAGCGCCAGCTTCAATCGCCAGACGCAGCTCATCGAGGTTCTCAGTTTCGACTTCCACGGGTTTGCCCGGGTTGAGTTTCTTCGCGGTGCTGATCGCTTGTGTTATGCCACCACAAGCGATGATGTGGTTTTCTTTAATTAAGTACGCGTCAAACACACCAATACGGTGGTTAAAACCGCCGCCACAGGCCACGGCGTATTTCAGCGCGCTGCGCAGGCCTGGAATGGTTTTGCGCGTGTCGAGCAGGCGACATCCTGTCCCTTCCAGTGCTTTGACATATGTCGCGGTGGTGGTGGCGCAACCGGACAAGGTTTGAATAAAGTTCATTGCGTTGCGCTCGCCGGTCAGCAGAATGCGCGCCGGACCGCTCAGCGTACACAGCGTTTGGTTGGGCACCACGGGATCACCGTCTTTGACCAACCACTCAATGGTTACTTCGCCACCGAGTTGCTTGAACACTTCATCTGCCCACGCTTGGCCGCAGAACACGCCATGTTCGCGGGTGATGATGGTTGCGTTGCCCTGCACATCGGCGGGGATCAGACTTGCGGTGATGTCGGCTGCGGGATCGAGCGTGCCGCCTAAATCTTCTTTCAGCGTGTCGGTGACCGAGCGGGTGATTTCCAGTGGCAGTTGTTGCTTGAGGTATTCGAGGCGTTCTTGACTGTTGTGGGACTCTTTCATCGCAAATCGTTAATAGTAAATTGAACCAAGGAGAGGAATGATACGCGGAGTGGGCGTTAAATTCAGCTCTTGATCTCGCATTTCGTGGTCAGAACGTTAAAATCGCTCCATTCCCGAGGTGGTTTCACCGCAAGTCAATGGAGCGTGTTTATGATCGACAATCAGGGCTGGTATCAGGCTGCCCGCCGCGTGCCTTCGCCGTTTTACGACCAACGCACGGACGCGCAAGATATTTCGTTGCTGGTGGTGCACAACATCAGTTTGCCGCCGGGGCAGTTTGGTGGGCCGTACATCGAGCAGTTTTTTACCGGCCAGCTTGATCCGAATCAGCATCCGTTTTTTCGCGTGATTCACACCATGGGCGTGTCGGCGCATTGTCTGATTCGCCGAGATGGGGAAGTGGTGCAGTTCGTGCCATTTTCAGCCCGCGCTTGGCATGCTGGGCAATCATCATTTGCCGGGCGCCCGCGCTGCAACGACTATTCGATTGGCATTGAGTTGGAAGGAACCGATTTTGTCGCCTATACCGAAGCGCAATATCACGCCTTAGCCACACTCAGTGATGCGCTGATGACGCGCTATCCGGCAATCACCTTGCCACGCATTACCGGGCATCAATACATTGCCCCGATGCGGAAAACCGACCCGGGGCTGGTGTTTGACTGGCGAAAATATCGCGCGCTTCTGACCCATCACGCTGGATGATCCATCGCGCTTGATGGGTCAGTCACGATGACATTTTAGAGCGCGTCGTGGTACTCGACCAGCACCTGTTCAATCCAGGTGGCGATGCGTTCATCACTGAGTTCGTATTGCGAATCTTCATCCAGTGCGAGGCCAACGAACTGGGTGCCCTCTGCGGTGAGCGCTTTTGAGGCTTCAAACTGGTAGCTATCATCGTTCGGCCAGTAGCCGATCAGCGTCGCTCCCGTCTTCTTGATCTCGTCGTGGAGCATCCCCATCGCATCGAGGAACCATTCGCCATAGCCTTCTTGATCGCCTAAGCCGTATAACGCGACGAACTTGCCTTTTAGCGACACGCCACCGATGTGATCCCATATTGCGCTCCAGTCTTCTTGGATTTCGCCGAAATCCCATGTGGAGATTCCCAGTATTAACAGATCATAGTCGCTCATCAAACTGAGCGGCGTTTCTTTCACATTGTGAATGTCGAGCAGATCATCACCGAGGATGGCGCGCATTTTCTCCGCTGCCATTTCGGTGTAACAGGTTGTTGAGCCGTAAAAAAGACCGATCTTCATAGTTTCATGTTCGTTTTTTATCTGGAATGGTGAATTCTAACCATAAAATAACCCGGAGTGCAGTGAATATCCTGCTGTCAGAATACTTTTATGGTATTAAGCTTAGGGAATCACGAACGACAAAGAGATGAGAAGTACAGGTGTCAGAGCATTTTTCTCCTGATCAAGGGCTGGTGGAACAGTTTCTTGATGCGATGTGGATGGAACGAGGGTTATCGGAAAACACCCTGATGTCGTACCGCAATGATCTGATGAAGCTGCTAGATTGGATGCAGCGCCACAACTACCGATTGGATTTCATCAGCCTGTCAGGCCTGCAAGAATATCAAACTTGGCTGGTGGATCAGGATTACAAACAGACCTCGCGCGCGCGCATGTTGTCGGCGATTCGCCGCCTGTTTCAGTACCTGCACCGCGAGAAAATGCGTGCCGACGATCCGAGTGCCTTATTGATTAGCCCCAAATTACCGAAGCGCTTGCCCAAAGATCTCAGCGAAGCCCAAGTGGATGCGCTGCTCAGTGCCCCCAATCCGGACGACCCGATTGAGCTGCGAGACAAAGCAATGCTAGAGCTGTTGTATGCCACGGGCCTGCGTGTGACCGAATTGGTGTCGCTGACGATGGAAAACATCAGCCTACGTCAAGGCGTGGTACGCGTGATTGGTAAAGGTGGCAAAGAACGCTTGGTGCCGATGGGCGAGAATGCCATTGAGTGGATTGAAACTTTTCTGGCGCAAGGTCGGTCTCACCTGTTAGGTGAGCAAACATCGGATGTGGTGTTTCCAAGCAAGCGAGCGCAACAAATGACGCGCCAAACATTTTGGCATCGCATCAAACATTACGCGGTGATTGCCGGCATTGATGTCGACAAACTATCGCCGCACGTTTTACGCCACGCGTTTGCCACCCACCTGTTAAACTACGGCGCGGATTTACGCGTGGTACAAATGCTGCTCGGTCATAGTGACTTATCGACAACGCAAATTTATACTCATGTCGCGACTGAGAGATTGAAACAACTACACAGCGAGCACCACCCAAGGGCTTGATGGAAAGGACTTTTTTATGAAGATTTTACGCCGATTATCACTTCTGCTGCTGCCGTTCGTTGCGGTGGCGTGTAACGCAGAGACGGTGTCTGCCGAGAAAACCGCTGCCCAAGTGCAGCTCGACAAAAGCGTATTTCAGCAACGATTTGCCAAGCTGGGGTTGGATGTGATGGATGTGGTGCCGTCGGCGATTGACGGCTTGGTGGAAGTGCAAACGGCCGGTGGCGTGTTGTTTGCGTCACCCGATGGCAAGCACTTCATTGCTGGCACACTGTACGAAATGGATGCCAATGGCGGCTACACCGACGTTTTGGCCAAGCGCCAAGCGCCGATCAATGCCAAGAAAATCGCGCAGTTCCAAGACAGTATGATCGAATACAAAGCGGCGAATGAAAAATACATTGTCACCGTGTTTACCGATATTACTTGTGGCTACTGCGTGCGCCTGCACAGCCAGTTGAAAGAGTACAACGATGCGGGTATTACCGTGCGTTATCTGGCGTACCCACGCCAAGGGCCGACTGGCCAAGTCGCTGAACAGATGGCTGCCATCTGGTGCGCTGATGATCCGAAAGCGGCCATCCACAACGCCAAAATGAACCGTCAAACGTTGGAAACCCAAGGGGATTTGGCGCAGTGCAAACAAACCATCGCACAGCATTACCAATTGGGGCGTGAGCTGGGCATCAGCGGTACTCCGGCGATCTTCCTGCCGAACGGCGAAATGGTCGGTGGTTACTTGCCAGCACCACAACTGTTGCAACGCCTACAAAACATGTAATCAAAGCAGAAAGGATACGGGCCTGAGCACGCCTCAGGCCTGAGAACAGATGATTGAAATTCAACGACGACCGGAGCTAGATCTGGCTCAACTCCCAGACACCATTCCTCCATTGTTAAGACGCATCTACCTCAACCGTGGGGTGAGCAGCGTCGAACAACTGGAAAAAGCGGCCAAGGCGCTGCACTCCTATCAGCAATTGCATGGCATCGATGCCGCTGTTGAACTGCTGTTTGAGGCCATCAAGCAGCAGAAGCGCATCATCGTTGTTGGCGACTTTGACGCCGATGGTGCCACCAGTTCCGCCTTGTCGGTGCTGGCGCTGCGCATGCTGGGCAGCCACAACGTGGATTATCTGGTGCCCAACCGTTTTGAAGACGGTTATGGCCTGAGCCCCGAAGTGGTAGAACAAGCGCTGGCGATGAACGCCGAGATGATCATGACCGTTGATAACGGCGTGTCCTCGATTGAAGGCGTGCGGTTTGCCAAACAACACGGATTGAGCGTGTTGGTGACCGACCACCACTTACCGGGCGCTGAGCTGCCGGAAGCGGACGCAATGGTCAACCCCAACTTGCAGCAATGCGCGTTTCCTTCCAAAGCGCTGGCTGGCGTGGGGGTGGCGTTTTACCTGATGATGGCGCTGTGCGTTTACATGCGTCGTTGCGGCTGGTTTGCTGAGCAAGGCATGGCCGAACCTAAACTGATGGAACTGATTGATTTGGTGGCGTTAGGGACGGTCGCTGACGTGGTGCCGCTGGATGAAAATAACCGCATTTTGGTGCACCAAGGCTTACAGCGCATTCGTGCCGGGAAAGCGCGTCCGGGGATTCAAGCGCTGATTGAAGTGGCTAAGCGCGATGCGCGTAAACTGGTGGCGTCGGATTTCGGGTTTGCATTGGGGCCGCGGATTAACGCCGCAGGGCGTCTCGATGACATGTCCTTTGGGGTGGAGTTGCTGCTGAGCAACAACATTCACGCGGCGCGGCGCATGGCCAGTGAACTGGATGGCCTCAATCAGACGCGCAAAGAGATTGAAGAGGGCATGAAACAAGAAGCGATGGCGTTTTGTGAACGGCTGCAATTTGGCAAAGACACCGAGTTGCCACATGGCTTGGTGATGTTCCAACGCGATTGGCATCAGGGCGTGATTGGCATTTTGGCCTCGCGTATCAAAGAGCAGTTTCATCGTCCGGTGATTGCGTTTGCCGATGGCGGTGACGGCTTGATTAAAGGCTCTTGTCGCTCCATTCCGGGCCTGCACATGCGAGACGCGCTCGACAAAATCGACACACAGAATCCGGGCATCATTCTGAAGTTTGGTGGCCACGCCATGGCGGCGGGATTAACGATTGAAGAGCACAATTTTGAGCGTTTTAGCCGCCTGTTTGACGAGGTGGTGCGTCAGGATCTCGATGACGCGCTGCTCAAAGGCGTGATTCTGACTGATGGCGAATTGGCGCCGGAAGAGTTTTCGATGCACGTGGCTGAAATGCTGCGCGCAGGCGGCCCGTGGGGGCAAGCGTTTCCAGAGCCGGTGTTTGATGGTGAGTTTAAAGTCCTGCATCAAAAGCTGGTGGGGGAGAAGCATCTCAAGTTGATGTTGGAGCCGCTGCATAAAGGTCACCCGACCAACATCATGATCGACGGTATCGCGTTTAACGTGGATTTGCGTCGCTGGCCTGATGCTTCAGTGAAAACCGTCCGCCTCGCTTACAAACTCGATATCAACGAGTTTCGCGGCAACCAATCCTTGCAGTTGATGGTCGATCATCTCGAAGCACGATAAGTGAATGAGGTTATCAATCTGTAATTCACTTGTACGTTTTAGTTAAATAATCCTATCTCAGAGCACCGACTTGTCAGGTGCTCTTTTTTTGTCCTATTTTTGTGATTGGCTTCTAAATTTTGCCCACAACATCGACACTATGAATATTTTTCATCGTCCGTTAATTTCTCGTCTGTATGTTTTTTGTAATTGGTCTGACCAATCTTATTGCCGTTTTAGTGCGCTATTGTTAGTAAAGTGTTTTCATTAGGCCGGTTCTATGATGTGGGTCAATTTTTGACTGGACATTGGCGTTTTAATTATGTTAATTTCTGCACCAACTTGAAATTGGTATTACCAATTGCCTGCAAGAATATAAAGAGAAGAACAATAAATTATGGCTTATCAAAGGATTCGTCAGCCGAAACTCTCCGATGTGATCGAACAGGAGTTAGAACGGTTGATTGTGGAAGGAACATTAGCCCCTGGGCATCAACTGCCACCGGAGCGAGAGCTGGCCAAACAGTTCGATGTATCCCGTCCATCAGTCCGTGAAGCCATTCAACGCCTCGAAGCCAAACGTCTGCTGACCCGTCGTCAGGGCGGTGGCACTTTCGTAAGCGAGCACATGTGGAAGAGTTTCTCCGATCCTCTGCTAAATTTATTGTCTAGCCACTCGGAAACCCAGTTGGATCTCCTTGAAGCGCGTCATGCGTTGGAAGGAATTTCGGCGTATTTTGCAGCACTGCGTGGTACCGAAGAAGATTTTGCCCGTATTCAAGCCTGCGTGGCGCGAATTGGTGAGCTTCAGGATGCGAAGGACGTCGAAAAAGAATCCGCAACCGTCATGGAGTTTCTGATTGCTATTACGGAAGCTGCTCATAACGTGGTTCTGCTCCACATCGTTCGAAGTCTTGCTCCCCTGCTTGAGCAAAATATTCTGCAGAATTTTAAATTATTACGCCGCCGCCCCGAAGCGGTGGAGAAAGTAAGTAAGCACCGAGCTAATATCGTGGATGCGATCGTATCTGGTCAGCCTGAAAAGGCGCGCGAGATGTCTCATTCACACTTAGCTTATATCGAAGAAACATTGTTGGATCTGACCCGGGAAGAGTCTCGTCGTGAGCGTTCTCTGCGCCGTATCCAACAGGGTAATGAGCCGCAATAAGCGGTCCATTGCGATTCAAATAAGTCCAACCAACAGAAGGATAGATCGCCATGTCTGACATGAAGCATGACGTAGATGCACTGGAAACTCAGGAGTGGTTAGCCGCACTTGAGTCAGTTGTACGTGAAGAAGGCGTAGAGCGTGCCCAGTATCTACTAGAAGAAGTACTGGAAAAAGCACGTCTAGACGGCGTTGATATGCCAACTGGTATTACAACTAACTACATCAACACGATTCCTGCGGCGCAAGAACCGGCATACCCAGGCGACACGACCATTGAACGTCGTATTCGTTCGATCATTCGTTGGAACGCGATCATGATCGTTCTGCGTGCATCGAAGAAAGACCTGGATCTGGGCGGCCACATGGCATCATTCCAGTCTTCAGCTGCGTTCTATGAAACATGTTTCAACCACTTCTTCCGTGCACCAAACGAGAAGGACGGTGGTGACCTGGTTTATTACCAAGGTCATATTTCTCCAGGGATTTACGCGCGTGCATTCGTTGAAGGCCGCCTGACAGAAGAACAACTGGATAACTTCCGTCAAGAAGTGGATGGCAAAGGCATTCCTTCCTACCCACACCCGAAACTGATGCCTGAATTCTGGCAATTCCCAACCGTATCAATGGGTCTGGGTCCTATCGCATCGATCTACCAAGCTCGCTTCCTGAAATACCTGGAAGGCCGTGGCATGAAAGACACTGCTGAGCAGCGCGTTTACGCGTTCTTGGGCGACGGTGAGATGGATGAGCCAGAATCACGTGGTGCCATTTCTTTCGCGGCGCGTGAGAAACTGGACAACCTGTGCTTCCTGATCAACTGTAACCTGCAACGTCTGGATGGCCCAGTAATGGGTAACGGCAAGATCATCCAAGAGCTAGAAGGCCTGTTCAAAGGCGCTGGCTGGAACGTAGTGAAAGTGATCTGGGGTAACAACTGGGATTCTCTGCTGGCAAAAGACACCTCAGGTAAATTGCTGCAACTGATGAACGAAACCATCGACGGCGACTACCAAACGTTCAAAGCGAAAGATGGCGCGTACGTTCGTGAGCATTTCTTCGGTAAATACCCAGAGACAGCAGCGCTGGTTGCTGACATGACTGACGACGAAGTGTTCGCCCTGAAACGTGGTGGTCACGAGTCTTCTAAACTGTACGCAGCGTTCAAGAACGCACAAGACACCAAAGGCCGTCCAACCGTTATCCTCGCGAAGACTGTAAAAGGTTACGGCATGGGTGATGCGGCTCAAGGTAAGAACATTGCACACCAAGTGAAGAAGATGGACATGACGCACGTGATCGCGATGCGTAACCGTCTGGGTCTGCAAGACATCATTTCTGATGAAGAAGTGAACAACCTGCCTTACCTGAAACTGGAAGAAGGTTCAAAAGAATTCGAATACCTGCACGCTCGTCGTAAAGCGCTGCACGGTTACACGCCACAGCGTTTGCCTAAGTTCACACAAGAGCTTGTGATTCCTGAACTGGAAGAGTTCAAACCGCTTCTGGAAGAACAGAAACGTGAAATCTCTTCAACCATGGCTTACGTGCGTGCACTGAACATTCTGTTGAAAGACAAAAACATTGGTAAGAACATCGTTCCTATCATTGCTGACGAAGCACGTACTTTCGGTATGGAAGGTCTGTTCCGTCAAATCGGTATCTACAACCCACACGGCCAGACGTACACGCCTGAAGACCGTGGCGTGGTGTCTTACTACAAAGAAGACACTGCAGGTCAGGTACTGCAAGAAGGGATCAACGAACTGGGTGCAATGTCATCTTGGGTTGCGGCTGCGACATCTTACAGCACCAACAACCTGCCAATGATTCCGTTCTACATCTACTACTCAATGTTCGGTTTCCAACGCGTTGGCGACATGGCATGGATGGCAGGTGACCAACAAGCGCGTGGTTTCCTACTGGGCGCAACGGCTGGCCGTACAACCCTGAACGGTGAAGGTCTGCAGCACGAAGATGGTCACTCACACATTCAAGCCGCGACGATTCCGAACTGTATCTCTTACGACCCAACATTCGCTTACGAAGTTGCGGTGATCATGCAAGACGGTATCCGTCGTATGTATGGCGATCAAGAGAACGTGTTCTACTACATGACGCTGATGAACGAGAACTACGCTCACCCAGCGATGCCAGAAGGCGCAGAAGAAGGTATCCGTAAAGGTATCTACAAACTGGAAACGCTGTCTGGTTCTAAAGGTAAGGTTCAACTGATGAGCTCAGGTACTATCATGAATGAAGTACGTAAAGCGGCAGTGATCCTGAGCGAAGAATACGGCATCGCGTCTGATGTTTACTCTGTAACCTCATTCAACGAACTGGCTCGTGATGGTCAGAACGTCGAGCGTTACAACATGCTTCACCCAGAAGCCGAAGCGCAAGTACCTTACATCGCTTCAGTGATGGGAACTGAACCAGCAATCGCTGCAACCGACTACATGAAGAACTACGCTGACCAAGTTCGCGCGTTCATTCCTGCAGAGTCTTACAAAGTGCTGGGTACTGACGGCTTCGGTCGTTCAGACAGCCGTGAGAACCTACGTCGTCACTTCGAAGTGAACGCAGGCTACGTCGTTGTTGCTGCGCTAAACGAACTAGCGAAACGTGGTGAAGTTGAGAAATCTGTGGTGGCGGAAGCTATCAAGAAATTCGACATCGACACTGAAAAAACTAACCCGCTATACGCTTAATTGAAGGTAGGAAAAGCATGGCTATCGAAATTTACGTACCAGATATCGGTGCAGATGAGGTTGAAGTGACTGAGATTCTTGTCAGCGTAGGCGACAAGGTTGAAGAAGAACAATCTCTGATTACTGTTGAAGGCGACAAAGCTTCTATGGAAGTTCCTGCGTCTCAGGCCGGTATTGTCAAAGAAATCAAAGTTGTGACTGGTGATAAAGTCACAACTGGCTCACTGATCATGGTGTTTGAAGCGGAAGGTGCAGCAGCGGCTGCACCAGCACCTGCGGCGGAAGCAGCACCAGTTGCGGCAGCGCCAGCAGCGGTTGAACTGAAAGAAGTCAACGTGCCAGACATCGGCGGTGATGAAGTTGAAGTGACTGAAATCATGGTTGCGGTGGGTGACACCGTGTCTGAAGAGCAGTCGCTGATCACTGTTGAAGGCGACAAAGCGTCAATGGAAGTGCCTGCGCCATTCGCGGGTACCGTGAAAGAGATCAAGATCGCGTCGGGTGACAAAGTGACCACAGGCTCACTGATCATGGTCTTCGAAGTGGCCGGTTCTGGTGCGCCAGCAGCGGCAGCGCCAGCTCAGGCAGCGGCTCCAGCAGCAGCGCCAGCGGTAGCAGCAGATAAAGAAGTTAACGTGCCAGATATCGGCGGTGATGAAGTTGAAGTGACTGAAATCATGGTTGCAGTTGGCGACATGGTGAGCGAAGAGCAATCTCTGATCACTGTGGAAGGCGACAAAGCGTCGATGGAAGTTCCTGCACCATTCGCGGGTAAAGTGAAAGCGATCAAAGTCGCGGCTGGCGACAAAGTGTCGACTGGCTCACTGATCATGGTGTTTGAAGTGGCAGGCGCAGCGCCGGCAGCTGTTTCAGCACCAGCTCAAGCCGCAGCACCTGCAGCAGCGGCACCGAAAGCTGAAGCGCCAGCGGCAGCAGCACCTGCAGCGGCAACCGGCGACTTCCAAGAGAACAATGAATACGCACATGCGTCGCCAGTGGTTCGTCGCTTAGCGCGTGAATTCGGTGTGAACCTATCTAAAGTGAAAGGTTCAGGTCGTAAGAGCCGCATTCTGAAAGAAGACGTTCAGAACTACGTGAAAGAAGCGCTGAAACGCCTAGAATCAGGCGCAGCATCAGCCGCATCTGGCAAAGGCGACGGCGCAGCACTTGGCCTGCTACCTTGGCCAAAAGTGGACTTCAGCAAGTTCGGTGACACTGAAATTCAGCCACTGTCTCGCATTAAGAAGATCTCTGGCGCGAACCTGCACCGTAACTGGGTGATGATCCCGCACGTGACTCAGTGGGATAACGCAGACATCACAGAACTAGAAGCTTTCCGTAAAGAACAGAATGCGATCGAAGCGAAGAAAGACACTGGCATGAAGATCACGCCACTGGTGTTCATCATGAAAGCGGCTGCGAAAGCGCTGGAAGCATTCCCTGCGTTCAACTCGTCTCTGTCTGAAGATGGTGAAAGCCTGATTCTGAAGAAATACGTGAACATCGGTATCGCTGTTGATACACCAAACGGTCTGGTTGTTCCTGTGTTCAAAGACGTGAACAAGAAAGGCATTTACGAGCTGTCTGAAGAGTTGGCAGTCGTATCGAAGAAAGCACGTGCAGGTAAACTGACGGCGTCTGACATGCAAGGCGGCTGTTTCACCATTTCTAGTCTGGGTGGTATCGGCGGTACAGCATTCACACCAATCGTGAATGCACCAGAAGTAGGTATTCTGGGTGTGTCTAAGTCTGAAATGAAGCCAGTGTGGAACGGCAAAGAATTTGCGCCACGTCTGCAACTGCCTCTGTCTCTGTCATACGACCACCGTGTGATCGATGGCGCGGAAGGTGCACGCTTCATCACTTACTTGAACGGTTGCCTGAGCGACATTCGTCGTCTGGTTCTGTAATCGGTTCAAAACACAATAAGGCGGCTCTTTAGCCGCCTTGATTCAAGCATTGTCTTGCAATTTGATGATGGAAAAATTTTTCCCCATTGAATTGTCGTCTAGCTCACAGGCTACATGGATTTACTTTTCACACCATTAACATCTCTGTAAACTGTTACGGTCTGAAAAATAAGCGTTTAAGTCTTTCGTTTTAAGCATTACGTTTTAAACACAAAACAAATAGATAGAACACCCACTCAGCCTGTTAGGGATATTGACTACAAGAGGTCGAAATGAGCAAAGAAATTAAAGCCCAAGTTGTAGTGCTTGGTGCCGGTCCTGCTGGTTACTCCGCTGCATTCCGTTGTGCAGACTTAGGTCTGGACACAGTACTTATCGAACGTTACAACACCCTTGGTGGTGTGTGTCTGAACGTGGGTTGTATCCCATCGAAAGCACTGCTGCACGTTGCGAAAGTGATCGAAGAAGCCAAAGCGTTGGCTGAACACGGTATCGTGTTTGGTGAACCACAAACAGACATCGACAAGATCCGTCTGTGGAAAGAAAAAGTAATTACTCAGTTGACTGGCGGTCTTGGCGGTATGGCGAAGATGCGTAAAGTGAACGTTGTGAACGGTTTTGGTAAGTTCACTGGCCCGAACACCATTGAAGTGGACGGCGAAGACGGCAAAACTGTGGTGAACTTCGACAACGCGATCGTTGCTGCAGGTTCTCGCCCAATCAAACTGCCATTCATTCCTCATGAAGACCCACGCATTTGGGATTCAACAGACGCACTGGAACTGAAAGAAGTCCCAGGAAAACTGCTGATCATGGGCGGTGGTATCATCGGTCTGGAAATGGGGACGGTTTACCATGCATTGGGTTCTCAAATCGACGTGGTTGAAATGTTCGACCAAGTGATCCCAGCAGCTGATAAAGACATCGTGAAAGTCTTCACCAAACGTATTGCGAAGAAGTTCAACCTGATGCTAGAAACCAAAGTGACTGCGGTTGAAGCAAAAGAAGATGGCATCTACGTTTCGATGGAAGGCAAAAAAGCGCCAGCAGAAGCTGAGCGTTACGATGCAGTTCTTGTGGCAATTGGCCGTGTACCAAACGGTAAACTGCTGGACGCAGAGAAAGCGGGTCTGGAAGTGGATGAGCGTGGCTTCATCAACGTAGACAAGCAAATGCGTACCAACGTGCCTCACATCTTCGCAATCGGCGACATCGTTGGTCAACCGATGTTGGCGCACAAAGGTGTGCATGAAGGTCACGTCGCTGCGGAAGTGATTTCTGGTAAGAAACACTACTTCGATCCGAAAGTGATTCCTTCAATTGCTTACACTGAGCCAGAAGTGGCTTGGGTGGGTAAAACTGAAAAAGAAGCGAAAGCAGAAGGCATCAACTACGAAGTGGCAACCTTCCCATGGGCAGCATCAGGCCGTGCAATTGCGTCTGACTGTGCCGATGGTATGACGAAGCTGATCTTCGATAAAGAGACTCACCGTGTGATCGGTGGTGCGATTGTGGGCACGAACGGCGGCGAACTGCTGGGCGAAATCGGTCTGGCAATCGAGATGGGTTGTGATGCAGAAGACATCGCGCTGACCATCCACGCACACCCAACGCTGCACGAGTCTGTTGGCCTTGCTGCCGAAGTGTTTGAAGGTACGATCACTGACCTACCAAACGCAAAAGCGAAAAAGAAAAAATAATTTTCTAAGCGCTAAATGATAAAAAACCGCTGATCACTCAGCGGTTTTTTTATGTCTGTCGCTCGGCCTTTGCGGCAAAAAAATAGCGCCTTGCGGCGCTATGATTCATCAATCTTTGCTTAGTGATCGCGTTTATAGATGCACAGCATGTCGAGGTAGCTCTTCACCAGCTTCTGCATGTAGCCTTCATCGCGTACACGGTTTGCTTGCACGAACAGGGAGTAGCACACGCCATGGAACAGCGTCGCCAGATCATCTGCATCGTGTTGCTCGCATACTTCACCCCGTTCAATCGCTTTTGAGAACATGTTTTTCAGCAGCAGTTGGTTGGTGCGGTTGCTCGACACAAACAGGGGCCACACTTCATCACGGGTGGATGCGCTCCACTCAAACCACACTTTCAGCCAGTGGCAATCGTCATTGGCCAAACGAACCATTTCGCGGGTGATGTTCGCAATGTTGTCTTTTGCGTGCATGTCCAGATCGATGTTGTCGGTCAGGAAGTTGGAGAACTGACGAACCACGTAAGTGAGCACGTCGTCGACCAAATCTTCGCGCGTTGGGAAATAGTTGAATACGGTCGCGACAGAAACTTGAGCAATTTCTGCGATGTCGGCGTGACCGCCACGACCAATCCCACGATTTGCAAACACTTCCAGCGCGATTTCCATCAACTGAAGTTTACGTTTTTGGGGAGATAGCCGCGTTCTAGGGCGTTTCTCTATCGATGCGTCCATAGTTTTAATCCTTGCCATTTGAGTTGTAGTCTGCGTTTTTTAGTAAACGCTAATGATTATTTTGTTAATTGCTTTGAAAGCCTTATGAGTGTAATTGCGTACATGATTTAGGTCAATGTTTCGCGACTAAAAAATGTGCACATTTACGAAATGCATTTATTTTCAATGCGTTTTATTGAATCAATTTCTCATTAAAACGTAACGTCAGTGAAAGGTTAACACCCACCGTCAGCAATGGTACTATACGCGCCGAAAGCTTTAGCGGCGCTGTCGGTGTGATTTGCAGTGCCAAGTGTCGCTCCAACAAAAACGAGATTGGTATGAAACATACAATTGAAGTAATGATTTCTGAGCAAGAGGTTCAGGAACGTGTCCGCGCACTAGGCCAGCAAATTTCAGATCACTACGCAGGTAGTGAAGATTTGGTTCTGGTCGGTCTGCTGCGTGGTTCTTTTGTGTTTATGGCGGATTTGGCACGTGCCATCAGCCTGACACATCAGGTCGACTTCATGACCGCGTCGAGCTACGGCAACAGCATGGAAAGCTCTCGCGACGTGCGCATCCTGAAAGATCTGGATGACGACATCAAAGGTAAAGATGTGCTGCTGGTGGAAGACATCATTGATACTGGCAACACGCTCAGCAAAGTGAAAGAGATTCTGTCACTGCGTGAACCCAAATCAATTCAGATCTGTACGCTGCTCGACAAACCGTCTCGTCGCGAAGTGCCTGTCGACGTGAAGTGGATTGGGTTTGAAATCCCAGACGAATTCGTGGTGGGCGTGGGCATCGACTACGCACAGAAATACCGTCATCTGCCATACATCGGTAAAGTGATTCCACTTTAAGCCGATTCCGGATGAAAAAAATGCCCACATGATGTGGGCATTTTTTGTTATCGACACAGCAACTTGTGCTGCGGATTTAAAATCTTTTCCATGGCTTTCTTGTAGCTGTCATCCACCATGCCGCGTGAGTTGCAACGCACGCCCAGGTATTCCAGACGACCATCACCGATGCCGTACACCACGCCGTGAATCTCAACGTCCTGTCCACGCTCCCAAGCGTTTTGCAGGATGGTAGAGTTACCCAGATTGTAAACTTGTTCAGCGACGTTGATTTCGGCCAATTTGTCCGAACGGTCGGCTTCTGGCATGTGGTCCAGATACTCGCGGTGTTTGAAGTACAAATCGCGAATATGCAGAATCCAGTTGTTGATCAACCCCAGTTGCGGGTTGTCGATGGATGCGGTCACACCGCCACAACCATAGTGGCCACAGATGATGATGTGCTTCACTTTCAGTACGTCAACCGCGTACTGCACCACAGACAGGCAGTTCAGGTCGGTGTGAATGACCTGGTTGGCCACGTTGCGGTGTACAAACAACTCACCGGAATAGAGGCCGGTTAAGCGCTCTGCGGGTACGCGACTGTCTGAACAACCAATCCATAGAAAGTCCGGATTTTGTCCTTCGGCTAACTTGCTAAAGTATTCAGGACGCTCGGCTTTGATCGACTCTGACCACTTCGAGTTGTTTTCGAATAGTTGTTTAATCTCTGGCATTTTACTTCCCTTAGTTTATAGCCAAGTACCCTCAAGGTGCCTGCTTCAATCCCGAGATGGAACGCGGCGTCTTGAGTCCACTTGGGTATGCTTGCCAACTATACACAATGTCATACGTTCATTCTCTGACAAATTGCTTAACAGACTACTCATCTGAGCAGTTAATGGAAGTAAAATTTTTGCAAGTTTTTGTTTGCAAAAGTGATAACTGAAACAAGGTGAAGAGATCACCTTGTTCACATTAAGGGAATTTAATCCCATCTATTTGCGTTGGAGGGTTGAAAATTGACCTTTTAAGCAGCACATCTAGTCTGTTCGAACAGAAAGAGTTTTTACATTGTTATGTATGCATTAGACATTGAGCAGCTGCGCAAAACCTATGCCGGTGGTTTTGAAGCGCTGAAGGGCGTTAGCCTGACGGTCAATCAGGGCGACTTCTACGCGCTGCTTGGCCCCAATGGTGCTGGTAAGTCGACCACGATTGGCATCATCTCCTCCTTAGTGAATAAAACCTCCGGTACGGTCAAAGTGTTTGGCCACAATATCGATACCCACTTGGAACAAGCCAAACAGCATTTAGGTCTGGTGCCGCAGGAGTTTAACTTCAACCCCTTTGAAACGGTTGAACAGATCGTCATGCAGCAAGCGGGCTATTACGGCGTATCGCGCGCATTGGCTAAGGAGCGCGCCAAGAAGTACCTGACTCAGCTTGACCTGTGGGAAAAGCGTGCAGAGCGAGCGCGCAACCTGTCAGGGGGCATGAAGCGTCGCCTGATGATTGCTCGCGCGTTGATGCACGAGCCGCAATTGCTGATTTTGGATGAACCGACCGCCGGGGTCGACATTGAGCTGCGCCGTTCAATGTGGGAATTCCTCAAACAGATCAACGCGCAAGGCATCACCATTATTCTGACCACGCATTATCTGGAAGAAGCAGAGATGCTGTGTCGTCATATCGGCATCATCAACCGAGGTGAGCTGATTGAGAACACCACCATGAAAGGGTTGCTGGGCAAACTGCGCGTAGAAACCTTTATTCTCGATATCGACAGCGAAGAGAAGCTACAGCCGCTTACGGATGTGGTCTCGCAGCGCGTGGTCGATGGCTCGCTGGAAATTGAACTGGAGAAAACGCAAGGCATGAACCATGTGTTTGAGCAGTTGTCGGCGCAGGGCGTCAATGTGATGTCGATGCGTAACAAAGCGAACCGTCTTGAAGAGCTGTTCGTCAGTATTGTTCGTCAGCAGAGCCAGAGGTAATTCGCATGTATCAGATTTATTGGACTGCTTTTCGTAGCTTGCTGCGCAAAGAGATCAACCGTTTTACGCGCATTTGGGTGCAAACGCTGGTGCCGCCTGCGATTACCATGAGCTTGTATTTCATCATTTTCGGTAATTTGATCGGGTCTCGCATCGGTCAGATGAACGGCTTTAGTTACATGGAATACATTGTGCCGGGGTTGATCATGATGTCGGTGATCACCAACTCGTACTCCAACGTGGCGTCGTCCTTTTTCAGTGCCAAGTTTCAAAAGAACATTGAAGAGCTGCTGGTGGCGCCGGTACCGAACTACGTCATTATTGCCGGTTATGTGATGGGCGGAGTGGCACGTGGTCTGTTAGTGGGCGCGATGGTGACGTTTGTGTCGCTGTTCTTCGTCGACCTCAGTGTTGACCACTGGGGCATCATTATTGCGACCGTCTTTTTGACGTCCGTGGTGTTTTCGTTGGGCGGCTTGATCAACGCGGTGTTTGCACGCACGTTTGATGACATCTCGATCATTCCTACTTTCGTCCTGACACCGCTGACGTACCTCGGCGGGGTCTTTTACTCGATCAGCTTGTTGCCGGAGTTTTGGCAAGGCGTGTCGAAAATCAACCCGATCGTCTACATGGTTAACGCATTTCGTTATGGCTTCTTAGGCGTGTCGGATGTGAATATTGTCACGTCATTTAGCGTGCTGGGTGTGTTCGTTGTGGCGTTGTACGCCGTGGCGCATTACTTGGTGAGCAAAGGCCGAGGCTTGCGTAGCTAAGCTGCCGCCTTACAAGCCGCTGGCAATAAAAAAGGTCAACCGAGGTTGACCTTTTTTTGTGACTGCCGAAACGATTATTCTTCTTCCGAGTCGTCTTTGCTGTCGCTGGCGAGATCCAAAACCTGATTATCAATCAGGCGGACTTTGCCCAGAAAGGCCGACATCAGAATCACCGCTTGTTTGCTGTCTGCGGAAATTGGCAGCAGCGTACGTGCGTCGCGAATAAAGATTTCATCGGGTTCCAGATCGGCTGCGCGCAGCTGATCCACCGCATCTTCAATGATTGAGTTGTAATCGTCACGGCCGCCACGAATCGCACTGTTGATCCAGCGCATCGTGCGTGCCAGAACAGGCGCACGTTGACGCTCATCGAGCGTCAGCAGGCCATTGCGCGAACTCATCGCTAAACCGTCCATTTCACGCACGGTTGGCACGCCAATCACCTCGATATCGAGACACAAGTCATCCACCATTTGACGAATCACTGCCAGCTGTTGGTAATCTTTTTCACCAAAGCAAGCGACGTTCGGCTGCACAATGTTGAACAACTTACTGACGATGGTGGCCACACCACGGAAATGGCCCGGGCGAGAAGCACCTTCCAGCATGTGAGATAGCCCTGGGACTTCAACAAACGTTTGTTTATCCAAGCCGTACGGGTACATGATCTCTGGCGTGGGGGTGAAGACGAAATCCACGCCTTCACTGTTGAGTTTGCTTAGATCATCATCCAGCGTACGTGGGTAGTTATTGAGATCATCTGCGCGGTCAAACTGCATTGGGTTGACGAAGATACTCACCACGACCACATCGGCCTGTTCACGGGCTTTACGCACCAGGGTGAGGTGACCTTCGTGCAAATTGCCCATTGTCGGTACGAATGCGACACGGCGACCATCACGCTTGACCTGTTTGAGCTGCTCACGAAGAGCTGCAACATCAGCAAAAGTCTGCATGAAATACTCCTTTAGGCAATAGTATGCGCTTCATCAGGGAATGTACCGTTTGCCACATCTTCCATGTATTTTGCTACGGCTTTACGCATGTCACCTGTTTCAGCGAGAAAGTTTTTCGAGAATTTTGGCATGTAGTTGGCCGAAATTCCGAACATATCGTGCATCACCAGAATCTGACCATCGGTCGCATTGCCTGCGCCAATGCCGATCACGGGCACGTCTAACAGCTGAGTAATCCGTTCAGCCAAAGTGGCTGGAACACATTCCAGCAAAATGATTTGCGCACCGGCTTCTTGTAGCGCCAGAGCGTCTTTCACCATGCGATCCGCTTTTTCCTGTTCGCGGCCTTGCACCTTGTAACCACCAAAAATATTGACGGATTGCGGCGTCAAACCCAAATGCGCGCACACTGGGATCGCACGTTCGGCAAGGACCTTGACGGTCTCGACCAGCCAATCGCCACCTTCAATTTTGACCATGTTCGCACCGGCGCGCATGATTTTGGCGGCGTTTTCACACGCTTGCTCTGGTGTGGCGTAGCTCATAAATGGCATGTCGGCCATCAGCAGCGAATTCGGGCTGCCTGCACGCACACAGCGCGTGTGGTACGCAATGTCGTCAACGGTCACTGGCAAGGTGTCGCTATGGCCTTGCAGCACCATGCCCAGTGAATCGCCCACTAATAATACCGGCATCTCTTGGCTTTCAAAAAGCTGCGCAAAGCTGGCATCGTAAGCAGTCACAGTCGGAAATTTACGACCTTCCTGTTTCCATTTCATCAGGTCGTTAATGGTGATTTTTTTCATTCGTTGTCCTTACTAGGCGTTGGCGTCTGCCAAATACTGAGCCCATTGAGAGGAACGCTCTCTAGCAGCGTCGGCAACGCAGTCCCATCCGGGAGTTGTAAATTTGGTGCGATCTCGGCGAGCGGGTAGAGCACGAACTCACGTACTTTCATTCCGTAATGGGGAATGATCAGCCGCTCCGATTCCATCACCTCATTGCCATAAAGCACGATATCTAAGTCGAGTGTTCTTGGGCCCCAACGTTCGGCTTTACGGACACGCCCATGTTCCTGTTCAATCGCTTGGGTGCAATCGAGCAGTTCGAGTGGCGTTAATTCAGTCTCAATGGCCACCACCGCATTAATGTAATCCGGCTGATTCTGTGGGCCCATTGGTGTGCTGCTATACAGCGACGAAGCCGCGATAAATCGCGACTTCGGGACAGATTTTAGTGCTTCGATGGCTTGCCTTGCCTGAGTCACGGGGTCGCTGAGGTTACTGCCTACGGCGATATATGCGGTGATCATGACGAGGTCTTGCTCTTCTTCTTGCGTGGCGATGGCTTGCGACGACGCGGGGTCGATGAGGTTTTTGCGCCCCCATCTAAATCCAGCACCATGGCCTGACGCATGTTACGACCTGCGCTTTGGAAGGTTTCCCACCAGCCAGCCAGCAGTTTGGTCTCACCATCTTCCACTTCCCCGCGCATTTCCAGAAAATCGAATCCGGCGCGGAACTTGTTCAGCTCCATCAGGCGGAAAGCGCGTTTCCCGGTGCGGCGTGGCAGACGCAGTTGCAATTGCCAAATTTCACGAATAGTCGCGGTGTGACGACGCGGAATCGCAATGCTTTTCACCACGTCATCGAGAATGCGGTTACTCGCTTCCATCACGGCATCGTATTCGCTGAAATGGTCGAATTCCATCAGCTCATCGGCAATCTTCAGCATGGGGTACCACAACATGGCAGCAAACATAAACGCCGGATTGACGCGTTTGCCTTCTTCCATGCGCTGATCGGTGGAATCCAGCGCCAAATCTAGCATCTGTTCGGTTTGCGACGAGTAATCGTCGGTAAAGTGACGCGCAATGGTCGGAAACAGTTGCTGGAACAGGTTGTACTCACGCATCAGGTGATACGTTTCCAAGCCGTAACCCGATTGCAGCATCTTGAGCGATTCTTCGTACAGACGCGCGGCCGGAATGTCGCGTAGCAGCGGCGCTAAGTGTTCGATCGGCGCCGCTGTCTCTTCTTCGATGTCGAAGTCGAGTTTGACGGCAAAGCGAATCGCACGCAGCATGCGCACCGGATCTTCGCGGTAGCGGGTTTCCGGATCGCCAATCAGACGGATCAGCTTGTCGTCCATGTCTTCCATGCCGCCTGCATAGTCGTGAATGCTGTAATCGGCAATGTTGTAGTACATGGCGTTGATGGTGAAATCACGACGTTCGGCATCTTCATCGATGGTGCCGTAGACGTTATCACGCAGCAGCATGCCGGCTTCAGATTGCGAGGCAATCTGTTTGTTGTTTTCTTGGTGGTGACCGCGGAAGGTCGCCACTTCAATAATATCGCGGCCGAACATAATGTGTGCCAGACGAAAACGGCGCCCGATCAGGCGACAGTTACGAAACAGCTGGCGAATTTGTTCGGGAGTGGCATTGGTGGCCACATCGAAATCTTTGGGCTTTCCACCCAACAGTAAATCACGCACACCGCCGCCGACCAGATACGCCTCGAAGCCCGCACCATGAAGGCGGTACAACACTTTTAACGCATTCTCGCTGATATGCTGACGAGACACGTTGTGCTCTTGGCGCGTGATGATATTCAAATCTAAATCTGGATATACGCGATGTTTGCTTGGTTCTAAGTCGTTGTTATTCATGTGCATCTGACATTGATTGGTGTTGCCTATTCAAGCGTGTTTCTGCACGTAATGTGGCTTAAATGGGCCGAATTTGCGGCTAATAATAGCTTACACAACGCCATTTGAGAATCGTGGTGTGATCTCGGTCTCGACTGGCAGCTGTGCAATCCGCCAGTTTTGGCATCCCCACGCGATGATTTCCTCAACGCGTCCATCCATAAATTTTTCATTAATATCAAAGCCTAAGAACTTCATGGCGTGAATTAACGTTGGCTTTGGATCGGCGGGATTAATCGCCGTGGCGTGATTCTGTTTTGAGAGTTTATTCCCGTTGCCATCCATCGCCAAAGGCAAATGTAGGTAGCTTACTGGGTTTTGTTTTAAAGTGTGATACAAACTGATTTGTCGCCCGGTGGGCTCAATCAAATCGGCTCCTCGCACCACTTCGGTCACGCCTTGGTCGATGTCGTCTAACACGACGGCCAAATTATAGGCAAACAAGCCATCCCGACGTTTGATGATGAAATCTTCTTCAGCCAACGCTGAAGGTATCGTGATTTCCCCATGTTTCAAATCGATGAACGAATACACCGGATTGTCCATGCGCAGGCGAATGGCGCAGTCTTGGCTCAGCGGCAGCTGCTTATCGCGGCATGTGCCGGGGTAGAAGCCACCTGCGGCTTTGATTTGTTTACGGGTGCATTGGCAATAATACGCCTGACCTGAATCTACCCAGTGCTCAATTTGGCCCTGATACAACGCATGGCGTTGGCTTTGATACACCACTTCACCATCCCAGTGCAGGTGATACGCGTCTAGCGCCTGTAAGATCCAGTCGGCAGCGCCGGGCATTTCTCGCGGTGGATCTAAATCTTCGATGCGAACCAGCCATTGCCCGTGTTGGGATTTAGCCTGAAAGTAGCTGCCGAGTGCAGCAATCAGTGAACCGAAATGCAGGGGACCCGACGGTGAGGGGGCGAAACGACCAATGTAACTCATAGGATTGCAATTTGTGACCAGTGACTCTCAAGTGTAACCTGCGAAGAAAATAAAAAGGGAGCTTTTTGCTCCCTTTTTCTCATCTGACGGGTAATTAACCCAGCATCTGTTTCTCTTTGATTTCTGCAAGCGTTTTACAGTCGATACAAAGGTCGGCCGTAGGACGAGCTTCAAGACGACGGACTCCGATCTCAACCCCACAAGATTCACAGAAGCCAAAATCATCTTCTTTGATTTTGTCTAACGTCTTTTCAATCTTCTTGATCAAACGGCGCTCACGGTCACGGTTACGCAGTTCTAGGCTGAACTCTTCTTCCTGAGAAGCGCGGTCAACTGGATCGGGGAAGTTTGCTGCTTCGTCCTGCATGTGGTGCACGGTACGGTCAACTTCTTCTCTGAGCTGGTTGCGCCAAGCTTCTAAAATTTTTGTAAAATGAGCGATCTGCTCAGGTGACATGTACTCTTCACCTGGTTTTTCTTGATACGGCTCAACACCTGCAATGGCTAGGATGCCTAGCGTTTTCTTTTTGGATTCTGGCATACAGCATCTCCTACTAACACCTAGTCAACTGCGAGAGCAGTCAATTTAAGGCGGGTATCTATAGCAAAAAGAAGTTGGCGAGGCAAATACTCAATTATAAAGTTATCGTCAATGTGAAGGCGCCATCAATTTTTTGGCGATTGATGCGCAAATTCGATTGAGGACACTAATCGGATGCCACACTCGGAAAGCTCTGCTTTGTAACACAAAACTTCCACTCCGGCTTCTTGAGCCATTATTAACAATTGTGAATAGTTCGCGTCTATATGGTGCGCTGGGGCGACTTTTTCAATCCCTGAATGCAAAACAGCAAACAAAAGTACTGCTCTGCTTCCATTTTTTGCCACTTCTGCCAGCTCTCGTAAATGTTTCTGGCCTCGAGTTGTGACCGCATCGGGAAAGTAACCTTGACCTTTGCATTGATTTTCCTCACCCGATATACCGGCTCGCTCATCCAAAAGGGTGACGCTTTTCACTTCTATATAACAGTTTGGACCGGATTCTGAGTTGAGCAAGATATCAATGCGGCTATTTTCGTTGCCATATTTCACTTCGGTTCGCAGTTGGTCATAGCCCTGCAATTCCGTAATGGTGCCATCTTGAATGGCTTCGACGACCAATGTGTTGGCGCGTGCGGTATTGACGCAGATGCGATGGTCGCGCGCGGTCTGGGTGATTTCCCAACTATGGGCGTACTTGCGCTTTGGGTTGTCGGAGGTGGAATACCACACGGTGCTGCCCGGTTCGGCACAGCCCGTCATCGCGCCCGTGTTGGCGCAATGCATGGTCAGCGGGTCGCCGTTTGGCAGGGTGACATCGGCCAGAAAACGTTTGTAGCGCTGAATCAGCGTTGCGGATTGAAGCGGTGGGGAAAACTGCATAAGAGACTCGGTTTCGCTTTGATTACTGTTTTTATGTACAATACCGGCGCCATTTAAACACAAGGATATCGTCTTGTCACAATTGCCCATCGAAGCTGTGATTCCCGAGCTACTTGCTGGGATTCAGCGCTCCCCTCAGGTGATCCTCAAAGCCGCCCCCGGTGCCGGTAAGTCGACCCATTTCCCGTTAGCGCTCCTCAAAGCCAACCTGGTGGAGGGCAAGATCGTGATGCTGGAACCGCGGCGTTTGGCGGCACGCAACATCGCGCGTTATCTGGCGCAGCAACTCGGCGAAAGTGTGGGGGACACGGTGGGGTATCGCGTGCGCGGTGAAACACGCGTGAGCGCCAACACGCGGCTGGAGATTGTGACCGAAGGGATCATGACTCGCATGATTCAACACGATCCGGAACTCAATGGTATCGATGCGTTGATTTTCGATGAATTTCACGAGCGTAGCATTCACGCCGACACCGCATTGGCGTTTAGCTTAGAAGTGCAGGCGGCGCTGCGCGACGATCTCAAAATCATCGTCATGTCGGCGACTTTAGAGCAGGATGCATTGCAAGCGTTGTTGCCGATGGCGACTTACGTTGAATCTCACGGTCGCAGTTATCCGGTGGCGGTGCGTTATCAGGCGCTGAAACAAGGTGAACCGCTGGTGGCGAGCATGGAAAAGCAGATTCGTCAGCTACTCGCGCAGGAAAATGGTTCACTGCTGGCTTTCTTACCGGGCGCGGCCAGTATCACTCAGTTGACTCAGGCTTTAGGCGATTTAGCGGACGATATCGATGTGTGTCCGCTGTTTGGGCAGTTGAATTTTGCTGAGCAGCAAAAAGCCATTGCGCCGACACCAAACGGGCGGCGTAAAGTGGTGTTGGCGACCAACATCGCTGAAACGTCCTTGACCATTGAAGGCATTCGCATCGTGCTCGACAGCGGGTTAGAGCGCCGCGTGCGATTTGATTTGAAAACCGGGATTACGCGTTTGGAACAGGTACGAATTGCGCAATCGTCAGCCGAGCAACGTACTGGCCGAGCCGGACGCCTTGCGCCGGGCGTGTGTGTGCGTTTGTACAGTGAAGCGCAGCTCAAACAGCAACCGGTGGTGCCGGTGGCGGAGATTGTGCAAAGCGATTTGGCCCCATTGGCGTTGGAGCTGGCGCAATGGGGCGCACAAGAAGCAACGGATTTACAGTGGCTGGATGTACCACCCGCTGTCGCGATGGCTCAGGCTCGCCGTTTGCTGCATACGCTGGGGCTGATGGATGAGCGAATGCAACTGACGGCTCAAGGCAAAGCTGCGCACCATTTGGGCGTCGAGCCTCGGATTGCGGCGATGCTACTGACCGCGCAGCAACTTGGCCCGGCGCACCTGCAAAGTGCATTGGCGCTGGCCGCGCTGCTGGAAGAGCCCGAACGTCAGGTACTGGATGTGCAGCACAGCCTGCACCGTTGGCAACAGGGCAAACATTCGAAATTACGCTCGATGGCTCAACGCGCCACAGCATTGGCGCATAAGCTCGATGACGGGTTTGATTTGCGCCGCGTCGACAGCGCGCTGCTGGCTGTGGTGGCGTGTTTAGCGTTTCCCGATCGTATCGCGCAGCAACGCGGTCAACACGGTCAATTCTTGCTGGCCAATGGTCACGGCGCGTTTGTGGCCGATGATCAGCCGCTGGCGGGCAGCGATGCGCTGATTGCACTGGATTTAATGCGCGGTCATCAGCAATCGAGCCAAATCTTTTCGGCCTTAGCGTTGGATATGGTTCAACTGGAACAGCAGTGCCCTCACTTATTTAGCGAGCAAGAGCGGGTGGATTGGGATGAGAAAGCGGGCCGTTTGGTAGCCGAAATGCAGTGGCGATGCGGACAACTGGTGATTCGTCGTCAGGCCTTGCCGGCGCCAAATCAACAAAAAATGACGCAAGCTTTGCTCAACTATGTCGAGCGTAAAGGCCTTTCGGTATTAAATTGGACTCAGGCCAGTCTCGACTGGCTGACACGGGTACGTTGTGCGGTCGAATGGTTGCCTGAGGAAAACTGGCCTGATATGGATGACGAAGCGCTGCGCCACCAGCTGTCTGATTGGCTAGAACCGTATTTAGCCGGTATCAGTTCGGTGAAAGAATTAAATAAAGTGCCGCTGATGGACGCCCTGATCACCCGTTTAGGCTGGCCATTAAGCCAACAACTTGACGAGTGGCTGCCCACGCATCACGCTTTGCCGACCGGCACCTCCAAGCGTATTCGTTATCAGCTCGGTATGGAACCGGTGCTGTCGGTGCGCATGCAGGAAGTGTTCGGTGAGAAAAGCACGCCCTTGATTGCCAAAGGTACCAAGGCGATTGTGATGGAGTTGCTCTCTCCCGCTCAGCGTCCGCTGCAAGTAACCCGCGATTTAGCGGGCTTCTGGCGCGGTGCGTACAAAGACGTGCAAAAAGAAATGAAAGGACGTTACCCAAAACACGTGTGGCCGGATGATCCTGCCAATCACAGTGCGACGACCAAAACCAAGCGACAACTGAATTCATGACCAAGAAAAGCGAATCCCCAAAGAAACGTACACCGGCCAAAAAACGTACGCCGCGTAAATCCCCGTCAGCCAAACCCACCCGTTCACGCACGTGGTTAAAGCGTTTGTGGAGCTTGGGCTGGAAGGTTGGTCTGGCGCTGGCCGCGGTGCTGGTGTTTACCGGTATCTATCTCGACAGCATGATCAAGCAGCGCTTTGAAGGGCAACTGTTTGATCTGCCGACCGTGGTGTACGCTCGAATTCTGACCCTCGAACCGGGCAGTGACATCAGCATCAAACAGATGCGTAATGAGCTGGATGTGCTCAATTATCGCAAAGTGAGTCAGCCGCGCTACGCCGGTGAATACTCGGCTTCGTCGACTCGCATCGAACTGATTCGTCGTCCGTTTGAGTTCGCCGATGGGCCGGAGCCGGATCGCCATGTGATGCTCATGTTTGATGACAGTGGGTTGACCCGCATTCAGTCGCTGGAAAAACGGGGTGACCTTGGCTACTTGCGCATTGAGCCGAAAATGCTGGGCATGCTGGAAAAAGACATGCAGGAGCAGCGCTTGTTCCTGCGTCGTGAACAGTTCCCGGAAGTGATGATCGATGCGCTGCTCACCACCGAAGATCGCAACTTCTATCAGCATGATGGTGTGTCACCGATGGCAATCGCACGTGCGATGGTGGCCAACGTCAAAGCGGGCCGCACCGTGCAGGGCGGCAGTACGTTGACTCAGCAGTTGGCAAAAAACATTTTCTTATCCAGCGATCGCACCTTGTGGCGTAAATTGCGCGAAGCCTACATGGCGCTGATCATCGATTATCGCTACAGCAAAGATCGCATTCTGGAAGCTTATCTCAACGAAGTCTATCTGGGCCAAAACGGCAAAGAAGCCGTGCACGGTTTTGGCTTGGCGTCGCGCCTCTACTTTGGCCAGCCGCTGCAAGAATTGCGTATTGACCAGCTCGCGTTATTGGTTGGTATGGTGAAAGGCCCGTCTTACTACAACCCGATGCGTTTCCCTGAACGTGCCAAAGAGCGTCGTGATTTGGTGCTCAAGCTGATGATGGACCAAGATATTCTGACCGCCAAACAGTATGAGCAAGCGGTGACGCGTCCGTTGGATGTGCAAAAGCATGCGCGCATTGCCAGCCGTCAGCCAGCGTACTTCCAGCAGTTGTCGATTGAACTCAAGCAAAAACTCGGCGATGTGTTTAAATCCGATACCGGGCTGCGTGTGTTTACGTCGCTCGATCCGGTATCGCAAGCCAAGCTCGAAGCTGCGGTTGAAAATCAGGTGCCGATTTTGGCGCGCACCGCTGGTAAAGAGTTGGAAGCAGCAGCGATTGCGGTGGATCGCAACAGCGGTGAAATTCGTGCCATGGTGGGCGGTAAACGCACCGGATACGACGGTTTTAACCGCGCGCTCAATGCCAGTCGTCCGATTGGTTCATTGGTGAAACCCGCGGTGTATTTGACCGCACTGGCGCAGCCGGAAAAATACAATTTGGCGACCACCTTGATGGACAAGCCGATTTCCCTGCAAGGCAGCGAAGGCACCGTGTGGAGCCCGCGCAACTTTGATCGCCAGTTCCGAGGTGAAGTGCCGTTATACATCGCGCTGGCCAAATCGCTCAACGTGCCGACCGTGCAATTGGGCATGCAACTGGGCATTGAAAATGTGTCGAAGACGCTGGAGAAACTGGGCGTGAATCGTAATGAAATTCGTCCGGTGCCTTCGATGTTCCTCGGGGCGTTCTCTTTGACGCCATATCAAGTGGCGCAAATGTTCCAAACCGTGACGAACTCTGGCAAGAAAGCGCCGTTGTCGGCACTGCGCAGTGTGCTCGATTTGCAAGGCAATGTGCTGTATCAATCGATCCCGAAAGTGTCCCAAGCGGTCGATCAGCAAGCGGCATGGCTCACGACGTACGCGATGAAGCGCGGCGTGATGGAAGGCACGGGGCGTTACCTCAACAACCAATTTGCGTGGGCAGCACTGGCGGGGAAAACCGGCACCAGTAATGATAGTCGCGACAGCTGGTTTGTTGGTGTGGATGGCCGCGAAGTGACCACGATTTGGCTGGGACGAGACGATAACCAACCAACCAAATTAACCGGCGCCAGCGGCGCGCTGCGCGTCTATGCTGATTACCTGCGCTACCGCATTCCGGAAAAGCTGGTGTTGCCGTGGCCGCAAGGCATCACCACTGTAGGTTTCTCTGCTTCACGTGACGGCGGCTTGGAGCTTGATTGCAACAACGATTTCAAACTGCCAGTGTGGGATGTGTCCGGCAGTTGGAAAAAACAGTGTGAGAACCGCCCCACAGAGTGGTTGAAAAAACTCTTTGAGTGGTGATTGAGCCCGTTTATAGTGTTTTGATGATAAAAGTAGCGCGATTGTAAAGTAATGAAGGACATACTGTGACCCGTTGGCTGTTCAGCATATTGTGTATTCCAGCTCTGATCTGGCCTGCGATGGTATCGGCACAAGCGCCTTCTGAGGCTTTGGTGTTGGGGCATCCTCGACCGAAAATCGCGTTAGTGTTGGCCGGTGGGGGCGCAAAGGGCGCTGCGCACATGGGGGTGCTCAAAGCTCTGGAAGAGATGCATGTGCCGGTGGATATCGTGATCGGTACCAGCATGGGCGCGTATGTCGCAGGGCTTTATGCCACTGGGATGAGCGCCGATGAAATCGAAAGCTTCATTTACAGCGTGGATTGGAATACCGGCTACCGCGACCGCGTGAACCGCAGTCAGCGCCGCGTGCGCGACAAAGAATATGAAGACCGCTACCAGCTGACCACCGATCTCGGTGTGCGTTTGGATGGGGTTTACGCGCCGCGTGGTGTGGTGCAGGGGCAGAACATGCTGCGTATTCTGCGTGAAACCTCGGGTAACCTCATGCCGTTTCAATCGTTTGATGATTTAGTGGTGCCGTTTCGCGCGGTCGCCACCGACATCATCAAACTGGAACCGGTGGTGCTCGACAAAGGCTACTTGGTTGATGCGATGATGGCGAGTATGTCGGTGCCGGGCGCATTACCGCCGTATGAAATCGATGGCCGCTGGCTGGTTGATGGCGGTGTGACCAACAACATGCCGGTCGATGTGGCGCGTCAAATGGGCGCGGATGTGGTGATCGCGGTCGATATCAGTACCGATTACAAAAGTCAGGAAGCGTTCACGAACTTTCTCACCGTTGCCGATCAACTGTCGAACTACCTGGTGCGCCGCAGTACCGAACTGCAAGCGAAAACGCTGACTGAAGATGATGTGCTGCTGCGTCCGCAAGTGGGCCTGATGGAAACCACTGAGTTCGATAAGATGCCGGATGCGTTTGTGAAAGGCTATCAATCGGCGATGGAGCAATCGGATCACCTCAAGAGGCTGTCGTTAACCAGTGCCGATTATCAGCATTATATCGATCACAAAGAAACCTTGCGTCGCCAACTGAAATACGGCGATACCATCACCGTCGATCATGTCGTCATCAATAACCAATCCCACTACAGTGATGTGTTGTTGCAAAACCGCCTGCATCTGGAGGTGGGGGAAAAGCTCTCGACCGAACAAATTGAATCGAGCGTGCAGGATTTGTATGCGCTGGATCGCTTCAAGTTGGTGAGTTACCAATACGAAGAAAAAGATGGCGAAAACAATCTGGTCATTGATGTTCATGAGAAATCATGGGGCCCCAATTACCTCAATTTCCGATTCTTCCTCGAAGATGATTTCAATACCGACAGCCAATACTCGATTGGCGGCTCACTCAATTTTACCGACATCAACTCACACGGTGCCGAGCTTGCGGTCAACCTGAACATTGGCACCGATAAGTTGCTGGAAGCTGAGCTCTATTCACCCGTACGCTCAGGACAAAAGGCGTTTTATACCGCCACCTTGCGCTATACCGATGAAAACCGCAGCGTGCCGGTCACGGGCTTTGAAGACACCACGCTGTCGGCGAGTCGCAACTATTTCCCTGTGACCTATCAGACCTTCATGGCGGAAGCGGCGCTGGGCTACCAAGCCAAGTTGTGGCAAGAGTTTAAAGTCGGCGGACGCTATTCCGATGGCTCGGCGAAGTACTCCACGCTACCTGATTTTGCTGATGTGGAATTCACGCGCCAGGGGGTGCTCCTGAACTACCGGATCGACTCGTTGGATGATTTCAGCTTGCCGAACAACGGGGTGTACATCGATTTGGAATACCTCATTTCGCACGATGACGTTTCCATGAAAGAAAGTGGCGTGGCCGACGATGCGTCGGATACGGTTTATGAGCTCTCCGCGAAGGTGATCACGGCTTACAGCTTCCTAAATCGTCATACTTTGGTCGGCAACATTGATTACGGCATCGTGAAGAGCAAAAATTCGATTCAGCCGATCGATCCGAAAACCATTGGTGGTTTTCTCAACTTGTCGGGAATCTCCCGCAACAGCTTGATTGGTCAGAACAAAGCGTACGCCAACCTGATCTATCGCTACCGTTGGTTTGACAATGATTTTGGCCTGTTTACGTCGCCAGTCTATCTCGGTGCTTCGATCGAGTACGGTGGCGTTTGGTCTGATCCTGATTTAAGAATTGATACCGCGCCGTTGTACGCTGCGGGATCAGTATTTACCGGCGTGGACTCTCCAATCGGTCCAATCATGTTCGGTTACGGACGCACAGAGCAGAAATACGATTCGATTTATCTGATCATTGGCACCACGTTCAAATAGCTGAAGAACGGAAATTGTGAACATGATTTCCTATAACTTTCGTCTTAAGTTGCTATGTTGGTCAAAATGATGAGATTTTAATTTATCGTTAATTTTGCTATCCTGACGCCCACAGTTTGGCCTCTAGGGCGCTGTTTCTCAGTCAAATTTGAATGAAAACATGGGCAACGGAGAGCCAAGTTTCCAAGGATGTTCACTCACATTTTTATAATAATTGGGTGAACCGCAATGAGAGGAAAAAGTCGTGCTTGAAGCCTACCGTAAACACGTCGAAGAGCGTGCTGCTGAAGGAGTTGTACCTAAACCCCTAGACGCTGAGCAAGTCGCTGGACTTGTTGAGTTACTCAAAAATCCCCCGCAAGGTGAAGAAGATGTTCTTCTTGATCTGCTTGAGAACCGTATTCCTCCAGGCGTTGACGAAGCTGCGTATGTAAAAGCAGGCTTTCTCACCGCAATCACGAAAGGCGATGTGTCATCTCCGCTGGTTAGTCGCGAAAAAGCGGCGACTTTGCTCGGCACCATGCAAGGTGGTTACAACATCGAACCGCTGGTATCGCTGCTGGATGACGCCCAATTGGCACCCATCGCAGCCACCGCGTTGTCGCATACACTGCTGATGTTTGATGCGTTCTACGACGTCGAAGAAAAAGCCAAAGCGGGCAACGCGTTCGCCAAACAAGTGTTGGAATCTTGGGCAGAAGCAGAATGGTTCCTGTCGAAGCCTGCACTGGCTGAAAAAATTACATTGACCGTCTTTAAAGTGACGGGTGAAACCAACACGGATGATTTGTCACCAGCACCCGATGCATGGTCACGTCCGGATATTCCTGTGCACGCGCTCGCGATGCTGAAAAACGAACGCGACGGCATCGTGCCGGATGCGCCGGGACAAATTGGTCCAATTAACCAAATTGAAGCACTGAAAGAAAAAGGTCACCAACTGGTTTACGTCGGTGATGTTGTCGGTACGGGTTCTTCACGTAAGTCGGCGACCAACTCAGTATTGTGGTTCATGGGCGATGACATTCCAAACGTCCCGAACAAACGCGCTGGCGGTTATGTGCTGGGCGGTAAGATTGCACCGATCTTCTTCAATACCATGGAAGATGCGGGCGCCCTGCCAATCGAAGTGGACGTGTCAAAACTGAACATGGGTGATGTGATTGATGTTTACCCATACGAAGGCAAAGTGTGCAACCACGACACTGGTGAAGTCTTGGCGACATTCAAGCTGAAAACCGACGTGCTGATCGACGAAGTCCGCGCGGGTGGCCGTATTCCTCTGATTGTGGGCCGTGGTTTGACAGACAAAGCGCGTCAAGCACTCAATCTGGAAGCATCCACCGTGTTCCGTCGCCCAGTTCCTGTCGCAGACAGCGGCAAAGGCTTCACGCTGGCACAGAAAATGGTCGGCAAAGCGTGTGGCGTCGAAGGGATTCGTCCTGGCACATACTGTGAGCCGAAGATGACCACCGTGGGTTCTCAGGATACCACCGGTCCAATGACGCGTGACGAGCTGAAAGATTTGGCCTGTCTCGGCTTCTCTGCGGATCTGGTGATGCAGTCGTTCTGTCACACTTCGGCTTATCCAAAACCCGTTGACGTGCAAACGCACCACACACTCCCAGACTTCATCATGAACCGCGGCGGCGTGTCACTGCGCCCAGGCGACGGTGTGATTCACTCATGGCTGAACCGCATGCTGCTGCCGGATACGGTGGGTACGGGTGGTGACTCGCATACGCGTTTCCCACTGGGGATTTCATTCCCAGCCGGTTCTGGCTTGGTGGCTTTTGCTGCTGCAACGGGCGTTATGCCGCTCGATATGCCGGAGTCCATTCTGGTGCGTTTCAAAGGGGAGATGCAACCGGGGATCACGCTGCGTGACTTGGTGCATGCGATTCCTTACTACGGCATCAAACAAGGCCTGCTGACGGTTGAAAAAGCCGGTAAGATCAACGAATTCTCTGGCCGCGTGCTGGAAATCGAAGGGGTTGAACACCTGACGGTTGAACAGGCATTCGAACTGTCGGATGCATCAGCAGAGCGTTCAGCGGCCGGTTGTACGGTTAAACTGTCGCAAGAATCTATCGCCGAATACCTGAACTCGAACATCACCATGCTGAAATGGATGATCGCAGAAGGTTACGGTGATCGCCGCACGATCGAACGTCGCATTAAAGCGATGGAAGCATGGTTGGCGACGCCAGATCTGATGGAAGCGGACAAAGACGCAGAATATGCACACGTGATCGAAATCGACTTGGCCGACATCAAAGAACCGATTCTTTGTGCGCCAAACGACCCAGATGACGCGCGTCCGCTGTCTGAAGTTCAAGGCACACCGATTGATGAAGTGTTCATCGGTTCGTGCATGACCAACATCGGTCACTTCCGCGCCGCAGGTAAACTGCTGGATAAATTCAACGGTCAGCTTGAAACGCGTCTATGGGTGGCACCGCCAACCAAGATGGACCGCGATCAACTGACAGAAGAAGGCTACTACGGCATCTTTGGTCGTTCGGGTGTGCGTATTGAAACGCCGGGATGTTCACTGTGTATGGGTAACCAAGCACGCGTGGCAGATAAAGCGACGGTGATGTCGACGTCAACACGTAACTTCCCGAACCGTTTGGGCACCGGGGCGAACGTATACTTGGCATCGGCAGAGCTGTCGGCTGTGGGCGCGATTCTCGGCCGCATTCCAACGTTGCAAGAGTATCTGGAATACGCGAAACAGATCGACGCGACGGCAGCTGATACCTACCGTTACCTGAACTTCCACCGCATGAGTGATTACACCAAGAAAGCGGATACCGTGATTTTCCAAGAACCCGCTTAATTACGGATGAAATGACGATTGAAGGTCGCTGCTTGCAGCGGCCTTTTTTTGTGCCGGATTGAGGCTCGTCATTCGGTTTCGCTGGCGCTATACTCGCGCCATCGTCATTAATCGGTCATCATCGATGGAATTTGAATTCACCAAAAATACGCTGCTGGGCGAGTATTACGTCACCTGCAGCATGGAACATCAGATTGTGGCTCGCTGGCTACAAGAAGAAATCGCGCAAGATCGCACAAAAATCGAGCATGTGTTGGGGCTGTTGGAAAA
Organism: Vibrio sp. CJQ_6; assembly: GCF_043106745.1. NCBI lineage: Bacteria > Pseudomonadati > Pseudomonadota > Gammaproteobacteria > Vibrionales > Vibrionaceae > Vibrio > Vibrio sp. CJQ_6. The sequence goes on from NZ_JBICMV010000037.1 coordinate 110,517, forward strand.
AGCGCACCAATGTCCTGCACAAGAGTGGTCATACCCGGGGCGTGAAATCTCACTGATGATTTGTGGGGACGAAGTGACGGTGCAGGATAACGCGCTGAACTATGGCCATGATATTGAGTTAGAAAGTGAATTTGAACTTTATGACAGTGAGAGTGTGGCGCAGTGCGGCCTGGAAGATTTTGAGTCGCTGTTGATGCAATGGCAGGATTTCCTCGCCGGTTACTGAGTTGGCCTCTCGTCAAGCTGCACCCATGTGGTGAAGAAAGCAAAAGTCGCCTTATTTTTGGGAAAGGGTTGCACAATAAATGTGCAACCCTTTTTGTTTTTTGAAGCGAAATCTCACTAAGTTATTATTTATCAATCAGTTAAAAAGTTGGCACGCACCTTGGATTAATAGAACTGTAAATGGACTACAGCTTCAGAGAGGACGCGATGAAACTCATTAACGCAATCATCAAACCATTCAAACTTGACGATGTTCGTGAAGCCCTGGCCGATGTCGGCATCGAAGGGATGACCGTATCAGAAGTCAAAGGCTTTGGCCGTCAGAAAGGTCATACCGAACTTTACCGTGGTGCAGAGTACCAAGTGGACTTTCTACCGAAGGTGAAAATCGAAATCGCCACACAAGCGGACAATGTCGATCGTGTGCTAGAAGCGATCATCAAAGCCGCACACACGGGCAAGATTGGCGATGGCAAAATTTTTGTTTACGACTTGAGCCACGCAGTTCGTATTCGCACTGGCGAAATGGACGCGGAAGCACTTTAAGATTCAAAGGACTGGAGACGACTATTATGGAACTGTCAGTTACGGTAGCGGAGTTACGCTACGCACTGGATACATTCTTTTTCCTCATTTCGGGCGCATTGGTCATGTGGATGGCGGCAGGATTTGCCATGCTGGAAGCTGGCCTCGTGCGTTCAAAAAACACCACGGAAATTCTGACTAAAAACTTTGTACTGTACGCGATTGCTTGTACCACTTACCTCGTGGTCGGCTACAACATCATGTATGTTGATAATGCCGAAGCGGGTTGGTTACCATCTTTTGGTGCCTTGATTGGTAGCCAAGCAGATGGCGCGGACCACTCTCTCGAGTCGGATTTCTTCTTCCAAGTGGTGTTTGTGGCCACATCCATGTCTGTGGTCTCGGGCGCCGTTGCAGAGCGTATGAAACTGTGGGCTTTCCTGATTTTCGCGGTTGTGTTTACAACCTTCATCTACACCATTGAAGGGTACTGGACTTGGGGCGGCGGCTTCCTGTCTGCGGCTGGTTTCAGCGACTTCGCGGGTTCAGGTATCGTTCACATGGCGGGTGCAGCTGCGGCGCTGGCAGGGGTTCTATTGCTGGGTGCACGTAAAGGGAAATATGGCAAAAACGGCGAAGTTTACCCGATTCCAGGTTCCAACATGCCACTGGCGACGTTGGGTACATTCATCCTGTGGTTCGGTTGGTTCGGCTTCAACGGCGGCTCTCAATTGATGGTGTCTGACTTTGAAAACGCGACCGCTGTCGGTAAAGTGTTCCTCAACACCAACGCGGCGCCTGCTGCCGGTGCGATTGCTGCGCTGCTGGTATGTAAAACCACGTGGGGCAAAGCTGACCTAACGATGGTGCTGAACGGTGCGTTGGCAGGCCTTGTTGCGATTACAGCGGATCCGCTGTCACCATCACCACTATACTCGGTGGCAATCGGTGCGGTTGCAGGTGTGATTGTGGTGTTCGCGATTGTGGCGCTGGATAAATTGAAAATCGATGATCCAGTGGGCGCTATCTCGGTTCACGGTGTGTGTGGTTTCTTTGGTCTGATGGTTGTGCCTCTGAGCAATGCAGATACGACGTTCGGTGCTCAGTTGCTCGGTTCGGTGGTGATCTTTGCTTGGGTCTTCATTGCCAGCCTGATTGTGTGGGGCATCCTGAAAGCGACGATGGGTATCCGTGTCTCTGAAGAAGAAGAGATGACCGGTATGGACATGCACGACTGCGGTGTAGAGTCTTACCCTGAGTTTGTGACAGTGAAGTAATAATTCGTTACAAAACCTTTGCTAAAAACCTGCCCTATGTGGCAGGTTTTTTATTTTTGCTGATTGTTTTATTAGGCTTGGTCAATATAATTTACGCAATTGATAAGTGTTATCATTAGCAATATTAAAGGACTTGAACCATGAAAAAACTGCTGGCTCTATCGGCACTCGCAGGCTGCGTGATGGCCCCTTCAGCGATAGCGGCTGACGAAGTCAATGTGTACTCTTACCGTCAACCTTTCCTGATTGAACCGATGTTTAAAGAGTTCACGCAAGAGACCGGAATTCAGGTCAACGTGAAGTTTGCTAAAGAAGGCATTGCAGAAAAATTGGCTCAAGAAGGGGAATACAGCCCCGCCGATGTCATTTTGACTTCAGAATTCAGCCGTCTGTTTGAACTGTCGGACAAAGGCTTAACCCAGCCGGTCAAGAGTGCGGTGATCGATGAAAACATTCCGGCGCAATACCGTGACAGTAGTGAAGAGTGGTTCGCTTTGACCATTCGTACGCGCAGCGTTTACTCATCACGTGACCGCGTAGGCAAACTGGGTGACGATTTCGATTATCTTGATCTGGCGAATCCACAATACAAAGGCAAGATCTGTACGCGTAGCGGAAAACACCCTTACAACATTGCGCTGGTGGCGGCGATGATCGCAAATCACGGTGAAGCGGAAACCAAAACGTGGTTGCAAGGGGTAAAAGCGAACTTGGCGCGTAAACCGCAAGGCAACGATCGCGACCAAGTTCGCGCCATCAAAGAAGGCCTGTGTGATTTGTCGCTGGGCAACAGCTACTACCTTGGTAAAATGCTAGAAGACAAAGAGCAGAAAACGTGGGCTGAATCGGTGTTCATCAACTTCCCGGGTCAACAAGCGCAAGGCACACACGTCAATGTGAGCGGTATGGCCATGGCCAAATACGCACCGAACCGTGACAACGCGGTGAAGTTGATGGAGTTTTTGACCGGTGAGACCGCGCAGCACATGTATGCCGACGTGAACTTTGAGTATCCAGTGAAACCTGGTGTTGAGCGCTCAAAACTGGTGGCATCTTGGGGCGAGTTTAAGTCTGACGCTTTGCCGCTCGAGAAAATTGCCGACAATCACGCCGCAGCGATCAAGCTGTTGGACGAAGTCAAATTTGACCTGTAAATGAGTCTAGGGGTATAACTATACCCCTGATTTATTAAAGGGATATGAGATGTATTTGCAGATGCATTTATGCCTTATAGCGCCTGACAGTTTCTAGGCAATGAAAGAAAAACACCTTTTATGGAAAACCAGTAGTGTGGCTTTGGCAACCCTGCTGGTTTTGCCGATCTTAGCGATCTTCTTTACCGCCATCGGTCAAACGGATGATGTCTTTGCGCATCTGATGTCGACTGTGATGCCCACCTATGCGCTGAACACCGTCCTTCTCACGTTGAGCGTGATGGCGCTTTCGCTGGTGTTTGGTATTCCCAGTGCTTGGTTGATGGCGATGTGTCGTCTACCGGGCGAAAAAATGCTGCAATGGGCGCTGGTGCTGCCGCTCGCCATTCCCGGTTATATCGTCGGTTATATCTTTACCGGGTGGTTTGATTACGCGGGGCCGATTCAGGTTTGGCTACGTGAACAAACGGGCTGGATGGCGGGCGAGTATTACTTTCCGGATATTCGCTCTTTGGGCGGTGCCAGCATGGTGCTGGCGTTGGTCTTGTATCCCTACGTGTATCTGATGTGTCGCGCTTCGTTCATGGAGCAGAATGTGTCGCTGTTGCAGTCGGCGCGTTTGCTGAAATGCTCACCATGGGAAAGCTTTCGTCGTATCTCGCTGCCATTAGTTCGCCCATCGATTGCGGTTGCTTTATCGCTGGTGGCGATGGAAACCGTGGGCGATTTTGGCACGGTGAGCTACTTCGCCGTGAACACGCTAACCACGGCGGTATATGACACCTGGATGAATTATTCCAATTTAACCGCCGCGGCCAAAATTTCTGCGGTGATGTTGGTGATTGTACTGCTGCTCCTCAGCGCTGAGCGCTACAGTCGCCGCCGGCAAAAGCTTTATCAGAGCCAATTCAATAGCCATGAAGATTTTCGTTACACCTTGCAAGGGTGGAAAAAATGGGCGGCATTGTTGTGGTGCTGGGGGCTGGTGTGCGTGGCCTTTATCTTTCCGCTACTGCAACTGCTCAGCTACGCCTATACCTACTTTGAGCAAAGTTGGACGGCAGAGTTTCGTGAATACGCGTGGAACAGCCTGCAAGTTTCGCTGAGTGCTGCGGTGATTGCTGTGAGTGTGGCGTTGGTGGTGAATTTCTACGCGCGGCTGAAACAAAATCGCCCCAGCATTGCATTGATGCGCCTCTCGTCCATGGGCTATGCGGTGCCGGGAACCGTACTTGCCATTGGCGTGATGGTGCCAGTGTTAACGCTCGATCATGCGGTCAACGATGTGGCCAAAGCGATGCATTGGGGCCGGCCGGGATTAATTTTCTCCGGGACCATGTTTGCCATTATTTTTGCGCTGATTGTGCGTTTTTCGGCGGTGGCCATTGGCAGCATTGAAAGCAGTTTAAACCGCATTTCGCCGTCGCTGGATATGGCGGCGCGGACAATGGGCTGCCAAGCCAATGGCATGTTGTGGCGAGTGCATTTACCGTTGGTGCGGCGCGGCGCGCTGATTGCGGGTCTGTTGGTGTTCATTGAGTCGATGAAAGAGCTCAATGCTGCGCTGTTACTGCGTCCGTTCAACTTCGAAACCTTGGCCACCTACGTGTACAATTATGCCTCCGATGAGCATTTGGAATTGGCGGCGTTGCCTGCTGTGTTACTGGTGCTGGTCGGTCTGATCCCTCTTGTTGTTGTTAACCGTTCTCTGGAGCAAACCCACTGATGAGCTGTGCATTATCGATTCAACATCTGACTTGTCAGTACGAGACGCAAACGGTCCTGGAATCACTGTCGCTGAATGTCGAACAGGGTGAGATTGTGTGTTTGTTGGGGGCCAGTGGTTGCGGAAAAACGACCTTACTGAAAGCGATCGCGGGGTTGTTGCCCTTGTCGTCGGGCATCATGAGTCTCAATGGCGTTACGATTGACGATGGCGAGCATTGGCTGCCACCCGAGCAACGCAACATCGGGATGATCTTCCAAGACTATGCGCTGTTCCCCCATTTGACCGTGGCGGACAATATCGCTTTTGGTTTGCGCCACATGTCGACGACGGTGCGTCAGTTGCAAGTTCAACAGATGTTGGAGTTAGTGCATTTAAGTGGTTATGGCGACCGGTATCCGCACCAACTTTCAGGTGGACAGCAGCAACGTGTGGCAATCGCACGTTCACTGGCCTATAAGCCCGATCTACTGCTGCTGGATGAACCATTTTCCAATATTGACACTCAGGTGCGCCATGACCTGATTGCCGAGATTCGTAAGATCTTCAAAAAGCAGGGGGTGACAGCGATTTTTGTCACTCACTCGCGAGAAGAGGCGTTTGCCTTTGCCGACAAAATGGCGGTGATGAATCACGGGGTTATCGAGCAATACGGCACCGCGTCGGCGTTGTATTATCGTCCGTCGAGCAAGTTTGTTGCTGATTTTCTAGGTGGCGGCAGTTACCTGCCTGCGACACGTATCGATGAACAGCGTTATCAAACGCCGCTCGGTGTGGTGGACGCGCAGGCGCAGCAAAGTATTGCGCCGGGCAGTGAATGTGAGCTGCTACTGCGTCCCCAACAGGTCATGATTCGCGCCGATGCCGAGAGCAGCGTTGTGGTACTCGAACAGCAATTTATGGGCGATCATTGTCGCTATGTGATTGATGCACATGGTTCCACGTTATTGGCGACTTCATCGCAAGGTTTGTCTGTGGGACAAACCGTGGCTGTGAACATTGATACACAAGGCGTATTGGCCTTTGCATAAGACAAAAAAAGCCCGGTGGACAGACCGGGCTTTGGTTTTTTACAGCGCTGGATTACAAGGACAGAAATTGTTTCATTTGCTGTAAAACTCGTTCTGCGGTGTCTTTGTCGTGCATTTCAGCAAAGATACGCAGCAGAGGTTCGGTGCCGGAGAAGCGCGCAATCACCCAGCCGCCGTTACGGAAATAGACTTTCGCCCCATCTTCGTAGCTGACTTTTTCAACCTCAAATTCAAATTCAGGCAACTGTTTTTCCACGTAGAGTTTCGAGTAGAGTTCTGCTTTCTGCGCGGGCTTAAATTTACAATCCCCTTCGGCAGTGTATGCATAGCCATAGCGGTTGTAGATTTCGCTCAGCAATTCAGACAGCTTTTTCCCCGTTACACTGATCATTTCCACCAATAGGCTCGATGCGAATACACCATCTTTGCCTTTAATGTGACCACGAATGGTCAGACCGCCGGAACTTTCGCCGCCGATCAGTGAGTCGTCGGCCTCCATTTGGGAGCTGATGTGCTTAAAGCCTACCGGAACCTCAAAGCTCTTTTCGCCATGGTCGGCGGCGACTTTATCTAGCAGATGCGTGGTCGCGATATTACGCACCACTGAGCCTTTCCAGCCTTTGTATTCAAGTAGGTAGTAGTAGAGCAGCAACAGCACTTCATTGGGATGAATGAAGTGACCTTTTTCGTCAATGATTCCCAAACGGTCGGCATCGCCATCGGTGCCAATACCAATGTCGTAGCCTTCATCTTTGACCAAGTGTTGCAGGCGATACAGTGTTGCAGCGCTGGGTGAAGGCATCAAGCCACCGAAATCTGGGTTTTTGCCATCGTTGATCACGTCGACGTCACAGCGGCCACTGATCAAGACGGTTTGCAGCGCGTTTTTCGCCACGCCAAACATCGGATCGATCAACACACGCAGGTTGGCGCGTTTGATCGCTTCAATGTCGATAAAGTCGATGATCGAATCGACAAACTCATTCATTGGGTTGATCACTTGAATGCGACCGTTGGCGACCGCTTGATCAAAGTCTTCGCTGCGGACGTCGGATGCAGTCAGTGTGCCAACTTGCTGCTCGATCTTGTGGGTGATCACTTCATCGGCGTCGCGTCCACCTTGAATGAAGACTTTGATCCCGTTGTAGTCCGCCGGGTTATGTGAGGCGGTGATGCACGCAGAATAGGCGCAGTTCATCGCTTTGGCCTTATACATCACCACCGGCGTGGGCACAAACTTATCAATGAAGCTGACGGTGATGTGGTTACCTGCCAAGACCTCGGCAAACCAACGGCCTGCTTTGTCTGACAGAAAACGGCGGTCATAACCGATCACGAATCCGCTGTCGGCCACTTGCTCGTGGTTGATGATGTTGGCCACGGCTTGTGCGACCAGACGAACGTTGTCTTTGGTAAACTCTTCGCCGATAAAGGCGCGCCAACCACCCGTACCAAATTGAATCATGCTATGTCTCCTTACGAGGGTGCCGCTGGGCGGCACCCGAAATCGGATTAACCTAAAATCACCGTGACTTGATTTTCGCTGCCTGCCGGTTGGGCATCAATGGCATCGACCGCTTCACCGTTGACCAGAATCGATTGCACGCCTTTGCTGACGCCATTCGGGTTTTGGACTGAGATGTGATACATCGCACCGCGCCACTCGCGCGTGACCTCAAAGCCCGGCCAAGCGGCAGGAATACATGGATCCACGGTCAAGGTGTCAAATCCGGTACGCACTCCCAAAATGAAGTTGGTGGTCGCGTAGTAGGCCCAGCCCGATGTACCGGTGAGCCAAGGGTGGTTTGCACGGCCGTGATCTTGGTGGTCGCGACCCATGATGAATTGCACGTAGGAATATGGCTCTGCCACGCGCGTTTCAATGATGTCGTTCTGGTTGTATGGGTTGAGCGAATCGTAGAATTCCATCGCGCGATCACCGCGTCCCAGTTTGGCTTCGGCGACCCATGCCCACGGGTTCGGATGCGAGAAAATCGCACCGTTTTCTTTCACGCCTTGGTAGACGCGGGTGACAAAACCGATGTCATCGTTGGGCGTTGCAAACGAGGGGGCGTTGAGGTGTAAACCGTATGGGGAGAACAGGTACTCATACACGGCATCCATGGCTTTTTCGCCGCGCTGTTGAGAGACGGCGCCAGACAAGACGGCCAGCGTATTGGACTCAAGGTGAACCTTGCCTTCCTGTTGCTCAAACGTGCCGATTTTGTCGCCATCTTTGGTCAGGCCGCGAATGTACCAGCCGCCATTGTCATCCCATAAATGGGTTTCACATGCTTCGCGCACGCCGTTGGCCATCGCCTGATATTTGTCGATGGCTGCCGCATCTTGACGATGACGTGCCAGTTCCAAGAACGCTTCCAACGCCCAGAAATGCAGGAAGGACACCATGGCAGACTCGCCGCCGCCAAGGTTGAGGCAGTCGTTCCAGTCGGCGCGTAAGCCTTTACAAATACCGGTTTGACCCACGTATTCCGCAGAGAAATCCAAGGCTGCCATCATGTGTTGGTACACGGTCGCATCGCCGCCGTCAGCATAAGGGATCACTTCATCAATAAAGCTCAGATCCCCCGTCTCTTTGACGAAGTTGAGAATGGTCGGCACGATCCACAGGTGGTCATCCGAGCAGGTGTCTTTGATGCCGTGGATCTTGTCTTCATCCGATGGGGTCGGGACCACCGTCGGTGATTTCGACGGTTTGACATCGGCTTTTTCTGGATCGAACCAATCTGGATCAAACAAGTGCAGCCCGTAGCCCGCTTTCACTTGCCCACGCAACAGATCCACCAGACGTTTACGGGTCATGGCGGGGTTGGTGTGCGGGACGGAGATCGCATCTTGCGCGGTGTCGCGATAACCCAAGCCTGTGCGACCACCGACTTCAATGAACGAGGCAAAGCGTGACCACACCACGCAGGTTTCGGCTTGATACAGAGTCCAAGCGTTGATCATGGTGTCCAAACCTTGGTTGGGGGAACGCACTTGGAATTTCGCGCAGCGTTCGTCCCAATGCTGTTTGATGCCCGCAAAAGCAGCATCGACTTGGCTGAGGTCTTGATATTTCGCTCGTAGTTTCTCTCCGTTGCCTTTACCGACCCCCAGAATCACCGCAAAGCGGACTTTTTCACCCGGTTGCAATACAAACTGTTTGTGCAGGGCGCCACAGTGGTTGTAGCAGGTTTGCGCGCTGTTCGAGCAGCGACCGTTAGCAACGGCAATCGGGTTGGCTTCGTCGCGGTACATGCCGAGAAACGCATCACGCTGACCGTCGTAACTATCCGCATCAAACGTGGCGGTCAGGTAGTAGAATCCGAGGAAATCATCAGTGTTGTAGTACAGGTCGTATTCCAGAACGCCATTGTTGTATTCGGTGCCCGCAGAGTAGAGTGACATCTGGTGGTTCTGGTTGTCTGAGGCGATGTGGCTGAACGAGAACTCAACATAGCCGAATGCGCTGATCGTGCGTGGTTGATCGGAGGTGTTTTCAATTTCAACATCCCACACCTGCGCATCTTCGCCTTTTGGTACGAACAACGTTTTCGTGGCCACAATGCCGTTGTAATCACAACGGAATTTGGAGTAGGACAAACCATGGCGCACTTCGTAATGGGCATCGTCAAGGTTTTTGGCAACGGGCTGCCAAGAGACCGACCAGAAATCACCAGTTTCATCATCGCGCAAATAAATGTAATGCCCGGGACGATCTTGCGTGAAGTTCGGACGGAACTTGGTCACACGGTTGTACTCGGGTGAGTGATAGAACGAGTAGCCCCCCGCATTATGGGAGATGACGGTGCAGAATTTTTCCGTGCCGAGGTAGTTGGTCCAAGGTGCAGGAACATCGGGACGAGTAATGACGTATTCGCGATTGTCGTTATCGAAATAGCCGTATTTCATGGTAATTTCCTTTTTAAACAGTGGCGCGTTGGCGCCACTCAATGTCGATGCTAGAGAAAACGTGTTGCGTTATGCTTTCCAGGGCGCCCGGTAGCGGATGCCTTGTTGATCAAGTTGGGGTAAATGGCCTTTGAGGCGCGCCAGGTAATCCAGCCAATCACGCTGGGATTTTTGTGTCCAAGCCGCTTCCGCCAGTGCGGTCAAACGCGGATAGATCATGTAGTCCATGCGGTCTTGATTGTTGACCAGTTCACACCACAGCGCGCACTGAATCCCCAAAATGCGTTTACGCAGCGGGTCGTGTTCTGGCACCTCGGCCAGCGGCTCGTAGCGATAGGCACGCTCCAGTGGTGTCACGCCGGCCCAGTCGACGCCCGGCTCTTCTGGCGCGTAGTCTTGAGCAATGTCGAGATACGTAAACTGACCCGGTTGTAAAATGACATCAAACCCTTGACGGGCGCAGTTCAGTGCGGCTTGTTCGGATAACCAAGAATAAATCACGGTATCTTTGCTGACTTTGTCGCCATGCTGCGCTTCTTCCCAACCGACCATGCGTTTGCCGAGTGATTTGAGCTTCTTCTCCGCATAGCGCAGCAGGTGCCCTTGTAACTCTTTGGCGTCGGTGTAGCCCTGTTCTGCCATCAATGCCTGGCATTTCGGGCTGTTGACCCACACGCCATCTGGCACTTCATCGGCGCCAATGTGAATGAAATGGCTCGGAAACAGCGCAGCCACTTCCTCCAATACGCAATCGAGAAAACGGTAGGTGCCGGGCAGGGCTGGCGATAGCACGTTGTCGTTGTAGTACTGAATGCTGCGGTATTGTGATTGGTCATCTTCGTCAAGTAGCCATTCCGGTAAGGCTTTGATCGCCGCTCGGCTGTGACCGGGAATGTCAATTTCTGGAATCACCGTGATGCCGCGCTCTGCGGCGTAGGCGATCACCTCGCGGATCTCCTCTTGGGTGTAAAAGCCACCGTGTTTTTCGGTCAGCAGGCTGTATTGCGGTTCCAGGACTTCATCCACACCGCGCCACGCGCCAATGTCGGTCAATTGAGGCAGAGACTTAATTTCGATGCGCCAACCTTCATCATCGGTCAGATGCCAATGAAAGGTGTTGAATTTGTAATGCGCCAGTTGGTTGATGAGGCGTTTAACGCGCTCCAGCGGATGAAAATGACGCGCGCAATCCAGCATCATGCCGCGGTATTTAAAGCGCGGTGCGTCTTTGATAACGATGTGTGGCACCAGCAGGTTGTCGCCATCTGGGCGAACCAATTGCAGCAATGTCGCACTGGCATGGACAAAGCCGATGTGGCTGCTGGCTTCCAAACGAATACCTTTGCGGTCGACCGACAGCAGATAGGCGCCTTCATCCAGCGTTGGGTTGGTGCGTAGCACAATGTCGGCGCTGCCAATATCGTGTGGCTGCCACTGATAGAGATGCGTCAGTTCTTGCTTGAGCCACGTGGCGGCAGTTTCTGCACAAGAAGATTGCAATGAAATCTGGCTGCCGGCGGTAAGGGCAAATTCACCATCCGAGCGTTCGATATGATTGGGTTTGGGTAACAGGCTCAACGTCGCGGCATCCGTAGCCGGGATTTCGCTGCGTTCCCGATAGGGGGAGGCGAGTGCGATGGGGGTGACGATCACGTCGTGACGAACCCGCGGCTCTACATCATTAATTTGGACAAACGCGGCTTTGATGCCGTCGGTGTAATAGTGAAACGGCGCGGTTTTGATGCTGAATTCGCAGTAGAAATGGCTGTTGGCCTTTATTACGTCCTGCTCCGGCGTGAGCGAACAGAAACTGCCGACTTGATGAATCTGGCTGTGACTGATGCTATCGGGCTGAATGTAGCGATCGATGGTGAAATGCAGGCTCCAGGCCTTTAAGTCCTGATCGCTGAGGTTATGCAGCGTCAAGCCAAAACGGCAGAACTGTGGATGTTCTGACAATACCGCGAAGTCTATTCGATAGTTCATGAGCAACCCTTAATACAAATTATGCTCGGCTTTGCCGGCAAACATTAATACGCCCTCCATCGCATCCGCTTGCGGTGCGACGATCCATTGCTGAACGGGAGGGGATAACCATGCGTGAATGCGTTCCGCGATGCTGCCCATCAAGCAGATTCGCTGTGCCCCTTTGCGATGCAGGGCGTTCAAAAACATTTCGATATCCGCAGCGGTCTGTTTCAGCAGGGACATTGCTAGCGTGTCACCTTGATTCGCCAACGCGAAAATCTGCGGCGAAAATTGACCATAGTCGCGAGGTAAAGCGGTTTTCGACCACGCGACAATGGCGTCAACATCGTGTTCAAAATGCTGCATGACACACTGACTGAGTGGCGTGGCCGGATAAATACCATCTTCAATCAGCAGCACTTGTTGAATCAGGCGCAGTCCCATCACCGCGCCACTGCCCTGATCGGAGATCGGGAACTCACGCCCCCCGACCACATGCTGGTGGCCGTCTTGCAAGAACAAACCGCATGAACCCGTGCCAGCAATCATGATGGCGCCGTTGTCACCGTGGTGCGCACCGAGGCACGCACCATAGGCATCGGTATTGAGCGTGAGCGACGCAAACGGGTGTGGCAATTGCATAAAGGCATGCCAAGTCGCTTGGTGCTCAGCGCCAGCCAGCGCCAAGCCCACGTGCAGTTGACCAAAGTCACCTTCATTCAGGCCGCCTTGTTCGGCGGCTAAGGTGATGGCGTGAATGACGGCGTCCATCGTGCGTTCCACGCCAAGCAACAGGTTGGCGCTGCCGGTCTTGGCTTCGCCAATCAAAGCACCGGACGCATCGCGAATACGCGCGCGGCAGGAAGTGCCACCGCCATCAATGCCAGCGTAATAGACCTTCATGCCTCACCTCGCTGCGTTGAGAAAAACTCAAATTGGTGAATGATGGCCAGTAGGTACCAAGCGCCATGTGGAATCCATTGCTCGCCCCAACGCCAGTTTTGCAACAGATCTTGATCGTGCGGTGTGGGGTTGAAGGCAATGTCTTGTTCATCATCGAAACCGGCGGTGATGCCGTTGCACACGCCGCCCTTGGCATTAAAGAATCCCAGCTGAGGCAGGTAGTCTGGGTTGTTGCGACCATGGCCGTCGAGCATGCACATGTCGTAGGGGTTGAGGCCGACAATCCAGTCGAGTGCGTTGTGTGCCATTTGCAACAGCGCGTGTTTCAGCGCCTCGTCAGTGAGGTAGGTTTGCGCAGCAAAGGCCATGGTGGCCAGTGACGCCAAACGCGCATTCTCGCCCTGCCACCAGTACCCACTTTCGTTGTCGTGGGTAACAAAAAAGGCACTGCGTTTACCGCCGTGAACATCGCTGACGTATTGGCGTGGGTAGCCAAACGGGTTGTGCTCTTCATGCGTGATGCTGAGCTCGAACTGACATGCGCGATGAAGAATTTGTATGGCGTTGTGGCGTGCGTTGCTTTCGGTTTCAATTGCCAGATATTGACACAAAGCCAGCGCAGGTAAGCCTGCTTCGACCGCGTGATAATAGGGGCGTGAGCCATCGCGGTTGGCCGACCAGAAATATTGCTGCTGGTCGTCGCTGTGCTGACGCGCCATCAAGCGAGTGGCCCATTCGCGTGCTTGGTGCAAGTAATCCGGTTGTTGCGTGGTCGTGTACAGTTCGCACGCGGCCATCAGCGCGCAATACTCATCGATGATGTTCTCTTCGCCATCATCTAAGTAACGTGCATTGTTGGCTTTCAAATGCCAATAGCCGTGTTCAGCCGCAGCCAGATAATGCTGTGGCGTAAACTCTCCGCCGATGCGTTCGCGAGCCGCCGCAGCCAAGGCAGCGATCGCCATACCGCCGCCCTGACGAAAGCCTGCTTGATAGGCATCTGACTTCGCGCCTTGTTGAGTGGCATAAGCGCAAATCTCCCGTTGCGCCGTGTCTTTGCTCCATTGATCAAAGACCGTCATATAAAAAAATCCCTCGGGATTTTGCATGCGAAGCAGAAAATCAGCACCAAACAACGCTTCTTCCTTGAGGCGAGTGCGAGAAAACGGTGCAAAACCCGAGTGATTGTCTAAAAGCGCCAGCCCTTTGAACATGTTCCAGACCACCATGGGTGTTTGTTGTGGGTTCAAATAGTTGGCGTAAGAAAGGTGACTTAAATATTTACTGACGTCACCTGAAGCGTCGTACCAGCCTCCGTGCACATCGGCAGTGGTTGATGTGCCCAGAAGCGGTACGTGCTTATCCTGTTGGTCAAACGTGCCGCCGCAGCGTTGGGATTTGAAATAGTGCAGTACATCGGAAAATGTACGTTGCATCAGCACCCCTTCACCTATGGTAAATGGCTGCGATTGCGCGGTTTCGACACATAAATAGAACTCGCCTTCACGGCGAATATGAGAAAAATCAATACGATGAAAATACCCTTGATGCCAGTGAGCAACCTGGCCACCACATTGAAAAGCGATGCGCTCAACCGTTCGGTGAGTGCGGGCGCAAACCAATAAGGCTTCTTCAACTTGCAAATAGGCCACATGCGTTAGCAAAACTGCTTGCTTGGGACCGAAAGTTTCATAGCCAATGTGGTTGATGAGTAACTGCATTCAACGTCTCCGAGTGAATTGGCGCCTGCGACGCAGGCGCTTGAACTTAGTTTTCGTACAAGTAACAACGGACAAAATGGTTGTCTGACAACTGGGTGACGCCGGGCAGTTGCTCGCGACATTTGTCGGAGGCGTGCAGGCAGCGTCCCGCAAACGGACAACCGACCGAATCCGGGGTCCAGAGCGGAATGTCCCCTTTGTTCCCTTTGAGCTTTTCGTGGATCGATTTTTTCGGATCCGGTACTGCAGACACCAGCAGTTGTGTGTAAGGGTGCTGAGGATCGTGAATGATGGCTTCGGTGTCGCCCCATTCAACCATGTGGCCGACGTACATCACCGCGAGATCTTCGGCGATGTAACGTGCAGTCGCGATGTCGTGCGTGATGTACAGCAGCGACATTTGCTTCTCGAACTTCATCTCTTCCATCAGGTTCAAAACCCCTGCACGAATCGAGACGTCGAGCATGGACGTGGGCTCATCGGCCAACACCACTTCTGCACCGACTGCAATGTTTCGTGCGAGGTTGACCCGTTGACGTTGACCGCCGGAAAGTTGGTGCGGGTACTTTTCCGCAGTCTCTTTTGGTGGGATCAGGCCCACTTGTTCTAAGAGGTCATAAACGCGTTCTTGTAACTCTTTTTTATTGCCGGGTTTGATCTTCTTGTGGATCAACAATGGGCGCGCAATGTGGTGAAAAATGGTGTGCGTTGGGTTGAGTGAGCCGAACGGATCTTGCCATACCATTTGCACGCCTTCGCGGTAATGCATTAGGTCAGAGCGTGATTTGATCGTTTGAATGTCACGCCCTTTGTACTCGATCTCGCCTGAGGTCGGGGCATACATTTTGGCGATCATTTTCGCGGTGGTGGATTTCCCCGAACCGGATTCACCCACCACGGACAAACCACGGCTTTTGTACATTTTGAATGACACGTCATTGATGGCGCGCATCATGGGTTGTTTGAGTGCGTTACTGTTGATCGGAAAATCCTTGACCAGATTTTTGCCTTCCACCAGTAGTTCGCCGAATTGTTTACTCATATTGGACTCCAGAAATTCTGTCTCTACCGGACTTACAGTTTCACTTGGGCAATGGGCTCACCATACAGGTGGCAGTTGGATAAACGTCCCGGCTCGATTTGACGCAGGCTGGTTGGGATCTTGGTACAGGTTTCGTGTACGCGATCGCAGCGTGCCTGAAAACGACAACCCTGTGGAATTTCCAGCAGGTTGAGCGGGTTCCCCGGAATGCCCGTTAGGCGAGTTTTTGGCCCGGTTAATGGTGGAAACGAACTGCCAAGGCCTTTGGTGTAGGGGTGATACGGGCTCTGCAGAATTTCTTTAGACGGCGCGACTTCAATCAGTTCTCCGGAATACATGATGCCGATGCGATCTGAGAATTCGACCATCAGCGACAAGTCGTGCGTGATGAACAAAATTGAAAAACCAAATTCTTCTTTCAGGGCGTAGATCTTTTGCAGGATCTCGCGCTGCACCACCACATCCAGTGCGGTGGTCGGCTCATCCATGATGATCATCTTTGGATTGAGCGCCAAAGCGATGGCAATCACCAGACGTTGACGCATGCCGCCGGAAAATTGGTGCGGATAGTCGTTCAAACGGCTAGGGTGAATGTCGACAATTTCCAGTAATCCTTCTGCACGACGTTTCGCTTGTTGGCGGTTCATGGTGGTGTGACGCATGATCACATCGCAGAACTGCTCTTCCATGGTCAGAACCGGGTTGAGGGCGTTCATCGCACTCTGGAACACCATCGACATTTGGCTCCAGCGGAATGCCTGCATTTGGTCATCGCTGTATTTCAGAATGTCTTCACCGTTGAAAATCACTTCGCCACCAGTGATGAATGCGGGCGGCTTATGCAGGCGCATCAACGAGAATGCGACGGTCGATTTACCACAACCTGACTCGCCGGCCAGGCCAAACACTTCACCGGGAGCGATATCAAAGCTGACGTTATTGCAGGCGCGTACATCGCCTGCGTCGGTAATGTAATCCACGCATAAGTTGCGGATCGAGATAAGTGGTGCTGTCATGATTATTTGTCTCCGCTCCAGATTGGGGTTTGTGGCGCAGGCTCAGGCTTACGCTCTTGCTTGTCTTGTGCGGCCAGTTTTTTCCAACGTTTCATGCCTTTGTGAGAACGCAATTGCGGGTTCGCAATTTCATCCACGGCGAAGTTCAGCAGTGCCAAACCAGTCACCAACAAGGTCAAGGAGATACATGGTGCCAAGAGTTCCCACCAAGCGCCGATCAGCATGGAAGAAGACGTTTGCACGTTGTAGAGCATGATGCCCCAACTGATGGTGTTTGGATCGCCTAGACCCAAGAACGAGATGGTGGCTTCCATCATGATGGCGTACATCACGGAACCGATGAAACTTGCGCCGACAATCGAGATGAGGTTCGGCAAAATTTCCACAAAGATGATGCGCCAGGAGGATTCGCCTAGGACTTCCGCCGCTTTCACAAACTCTTTTTCGCGCAGAGCGAGTGTTTGAGCGCGTACAACCCGAGCCCCCCAAGCCCACGAGGTACAGCCAATGATGAGGGAGATGGTTAATGGCCCAGCTTCCCCGATAAAGGCAGCCACCACAAACAGTAATGGGTATTGTGGAATCACCAGCATGATGTTCATGGCTGCGGTGAGGAAATCATCCACGCGTCCCCCGAAATAACCGGCTGACACCCCAATGACGGTGGCCAGAAAACACACGGTAATCCCGGCGCCAAATCCCACGGCCAGTGACACGCGAGCACCGTAAGCTACTTGTGACCACACGTCGCGACCCATCCGTGTCGTGCCTAAGGTGTGATCGGCTTTTTTCGACATCGCCAAAGTGCGGCGGTCGGTTGCCAGATTTTCAGCGACCCAACCCTCAGGGTTGGCTTTGGCCGCTTTCACGACAAATGCAGGGTATTCATGTGGGTTCCCTGTACGCTTATCGGGAGCATGCTTTGTGATCAGCGGGGCTGCGACAGCGATAAACAGGAAGATACTTAAAATGGTGACACCCACCATGGCGACTCGGTTGCCGCGCAGTAGTTTCCAAAGGGCTTTCATGATTATTTACCTCCTTTGCGCAGACGCGGGTCGAGTACGACGTACAACATGTCCGCCAGCAGGTTAAAGAACAGCATAAACAGTGTCATGATCAGCAATTGACCCTGCAGTACTTGATAGTCACGGGCTGTAATGGCGTTGAACAACACCGTACCGAGACCCGGATAGTTGAAGATGATTTCAATGATGAGCTGACCTCCAATCGCCATGCCCAACGACATGGAGAGGGCGGTGACACTCGGCAACAGCGCATTTCGCGCGGCGTAGTTAAAGACCACGCGGTTCTCGCTCAAGCCTTTACCTTTGGCCATCGTGATGTAGTCTTCGGCCAACAGGTTAATCATGTTGTTTCGCATGTTGACCAAAAAGCCGCCAATTTGGACCACTGACGCACAGACCAGCGGGAGAATGGCGTGGTAGCCGACATCTTTGATGAAGGTCCAACTGGTCCAGTCTGGAATTGTTCCGGCGGTGTAGGCATAACCTGTTGGGAACCAGCCTAAACCAATGGCAAACGTGAACATGGCCAGCATGGCGATCACCACTTGCGGTACCGCTTGGATTACCAACATGCCCGGCGTGATGAAGGTGTCATAGTGACTACCACGTTTCCAAGCCGCAAAAATGCCTAAGATGGAACCAATCGAAAAGGAAATGACCACCGCGGTGCCGGCAAGGAACAGCGACCAACCAAAGGCGCTACCGAGCAGTTCATTGACGCTTAGTGGATAAAATTTGATGGAGGTCCCCAGCTCCCAGCTGAAGATACTTTTCATATACGTGGCGTATTGCACGTACCAAGGGCCATCGACAAAACCGAGCAGCTTTTGCATCGCTTCGATTCGTTCTGGCGTTACTTGGGTTGTCGCGTTAGCAAACATCATGGTAACCGGGTCACCAGGCATTGCTCGCGGAATAACAAAGTTGAGTGTCGCAGCAACGATCAATGCGACAAAATAGAACGACAAACGTCTTAAAAAATAACCCATAACTCACACACCTTACTCACCCAGTTTGTTCCTGAATTGGCTTCAGGCCGCTCCTAGCGAAATTGAGAGCGAGAAATCCCCTAACGACGAGCGCCATATGGACAATGAAATCAGGGGATTTTTAATCAGCGGCGCACAATGGGTGCGCCGCAAAGATAGAACGCTTACTTAACTGGTTTTAGGTCCAGTACATGCAGTAGACGCTCAGGGATACCAGCCCAAATGCTTGGACGGCCTTTTGGATTTTCTTCATTCCACCAACCCGTGAAACGCGTGGTGTTGTACTGATACATCCATGCACCAGACATCACAGGCACCGTCACTTGGTTTTCAGCGATGATCTTCTGAATGCCATGTGCGATTTCAACCTGCTCGTTCTTGTCTGCTGTTTTGTAGAAGCTGTCTAGCAGACCGTCCAGTTTGTTGTCAGTGAAGAAGTGCATCGCAAAGCGAGGCATGCCATCACCTTTCTGCAGTGCTGAGTTGTATGCACTGTTCCAGTAGGTGTATGGGTCTGCACCGTGGAAGTAGTTGGTGTACGCCACATCGTACGTTCCTTCCAGCATGGCTTGGTTGTAAACCGCAAATTCTGGTGTACGCGCTTTCGCTTTGATACCCACATCTTGCAATTGTTCAACCGCAAGCTGAACGGTGTTGTTGAAGTCAGTCCAACCATTTGGTGATTGAATCAGCAGTTCAAATGATTTACCCGATGGCGTTTCAACAAAGCCGTCGCCGTTGATGTCTTTGAAGCCCGCTTTTGCTAGCAGCGCTTTCGCACCGTCTACATCGTACGTGTTGAAGCCTTTGTACTTGTTATGAACTGATTCGTCAGACCAAGATTGGAAGGCGTAACCCAGACCGGATGCGAAGTCATTCACGGTACCGCCGCCGTAGAACGCGATATCAATGATGGTTTGACGATCGAGTGCCATTGAGAATGCACGACGGAAATCAACATTGTTCAGCGCTTCTTTTTTCGCTGGGTCAGCGTTTTTGAAGTTCACGACGAACGATTGTGTCCCTGCCGCTGGATACCAGTAATGGTGATTCTGGTTCGCTGCTGCGTAGGTACGGTCGATGTCTGGGACGAATGATGATGTCCAGTCGAGTTCTGAGTTAACAATTTTACCCAAGAGTTGGTCGTTGTTTGCGATTTGTGGCACGCGCAGACAATCCACGGCTAGGTTGGCAGAATCCCAGTAATTCGGGTTACGGCACTGAATGTAAAGCTGTGGTGTAAAGGTATCGATAACCGTAAATGGACCTGTACCTACCGGATTCTCGTTCGTAAATGTGGTTGGATCTTTGACGTCTTTCCAAACGTGCTCTGCCACAATCGGCACCTGAGCAATTTCGTAAGGAACGTTAGAGTTCGCTTCCGTCAAACGGAAACGGACTTTGTAATCATCCAATTTTTCTACGCTGGTGACCCAGTTGTTGATACCGCGCTGATCAAGCTCAGGCTTGTTTTTCAGCAGGTTAAACGAGTAAACCACATCGTTTGCTGTGAATTTTTGGCCATCTGACCATTTCACACCTTTACGGATGTCGAACGTCACACTCATCAGATCGTCAGACATCTTGTAGTTTTCAGCCAGGCGCATCACCGGAGTGTTGCCATGCATTTCGTTAAATACAACCAACGGCTCGTAGATGAAGTCGGTGGTGGTACGTAGGTTTGTGGCTAGGTACGGGTTGAAGTTACGCACCATGGTAGGGTAGAAATCTGGCACGATGGTTAGCTCGCTACGGGCAAATGCCGGAGCTGAAACGCTGGTTGCTGCAGCAATAACTGCGGCTGCAAGTGCGGTTTTCTTAATATTGGCAAGCATAGCTGTTCCTTACTATTTGCTTTTATTTCACAAATGGAGTCGAGTGCTATCGTATTGAACAACACTCACAAGGACCTACCTCATTGAAGTGTTATGCGGTCGGAGGTGCCGGATAACATGAGTGGCCTGTAGGCCTTTGACAGGGGTAAGGAAACACCTTGTCAGGAAATTTATCAATTTCAATTCCCGTCAAAAACGTCAAAACCAAAGGGTACGTTGTTATAAACGTCAAAATTGACTAAAAAAGTCTCATGGTGAGTAAAAAATAAGCGCAGATCGATATCACATAAAATCCACTTTAACACGAGGTGAGTTAGTGTTTGCTAACGCTTTATGTATTGTTATTTGTGGGTTTGTTCCTGTTCTTTTATTAGTGAGATCTTGCTCACTGCTCGTTTGAGATAGAAATTTTTTGTTGGAAATTAAATCTGGCGAATTGTTGTGATTCGTTTCGCAAAGTTGTTCATACACTCCGTTTGAAGCGGCATTGAACACCGTATTCGCGCGGACCTTGACGTTTTTAGAGGGGGAAGCGCGGCGCGACAAATGGGTTTATTTTACGGGTAAAAGGAAGCACGCATGATGAAGTTTTGCCCGGTTATTCGAGCCAATCTGGTGCGGCCAGAATGCGACTAGGATGCGGCGTGTCGGCCATAAAAAAGCCCGTCAAGTGACGGGCTTTGTCGGCAGCAGTGCGGTTATTCTGACGTCAGTAGCTTTTGTAACTTATCCCGTTGCACTTCAATGTAAGTGCGTTCTGGTCCTTGTTCCTGGCAGTGATCCAGAATGTAATCTAACGAGTTAAGCACGGTGCGCCAGCGCGGCGTTTTAGGCAGTGTTTCGATACGCAGGTATTTGTCGAGTGTTCGAGTTTGCAGCGTACTGCGATCGAGGTAGACGCGCCACAGCCCACTTTGTTCAGCAAAGGTGAACTTGCTTTGACCGGAGACTCTTTCCCAGTAGTTGAGGGCGGAGGTCATGGCATCGACCAGAACAGAACGCATCAACTCTTGTTTGGATTGGCCGTCACCGGAGGCTTTGTCGGCCAAGCGTGTGAATTCACCGCCCAGCTCTTTGAGTTGTTGCAATTTATCTTTGTCGCCGTCAAACGCGTAACTTGATAGGGCTTCAACCGCCGTTTCAAGGTTGTGGATGCGCGCCGCGTTAATGTTACCGCCGACATTAAAGATATACATCGCTTGCAATCCGGCACCTTTGGGCAGACGCAAGACATCGGCGTTCACGTGTTGGCGCGTGTCGTCGATGAAGATGTCGACATTGCCACAATAGTGATCCTGTTCGACCAACAAGTATTTTTGCGCAATCAATTCGTCAGCGTTGGAGCGTTTGAGCTGTTCCTGACTGCGTTTAAACAGGCGCGCTGCGGCGTCATTGGCAAAGCGAACCTTGTTGTCTTCCCGAATGCACACAATCGCTTCTGGCGCTGATTCCAGCTGTTCCAGCAGTCGGCCTTGTGTTTCCAGCAAGCTTGCTTCCACCATGGCGCGATGTTTGAGTTCTTTTTGCAGTTCCGCGTTCTCAAGGCGACGTTGTTCCGCTTTACTTGCGGTCAAGTGCGCGACGATACGTGCGGCTAATTCCTGCTTATTGAACGGTTTGGATAGATAATCGTTGGCGCCGGCTTCAAAGCCGCGCACTCGGTCATCGGATTGATTGAGCGCGGTGAGCATGATGACTGGCAACGCTGCATGATCGTACGTTTTACGCAGCTCTTCACACACCTGATAGCCGCTCATGCCGGGCATCATGATGTCCAGTAGCAACAATTCAGGTTTCTCTTCTGCGACGGCCTGCAGGACTTCGTTCCCATCCTGAGCGGTGCGCACGCGATAGCCTTCAAGACGCAGGAAGCTATCGAGCACGCGTAAGTTCACCGGCTCATCATCAGCCACCAAGAGCAACGGCCCGGTTGGATTCTCCGGAATGCTGTGATGGTCTGGCAGATCCAGTTCAGTCAATTCAGGCGCTTGGAAGTGCGGTTGTTGCGTCAACTGCGCTTGGGCGATTTCGTCGTCAGAGGCCATCGGCAGTGTGAAGCTAAACGTCGTTCCGACCATGGGTTGACTGCTGACATACAGCGACCCTTGCATCAGCTCGATCAACTGACGGCTGATCGAGAGGCCCAGTCCGGCCCCTTGGCGGTAGCGACTGGTGTCGTGCCCGGCTTGAATCAGGGGTTCGAAAATATGTTCTAATTGCTCTGCCGGAATCCCTTGTCCGGTATCCACCACTTGTACGCGAATGTGTTGGTCAACGCGAGTGGCAGAAATGACAATCTTGCCTTCGGAGGTGTATTTGATCGCGTTGCCAATCAAGTTGTACAACACTTGCTCAAGACGCTGCGCATCAGCAGAGACCCATACCGGCGCTTCTTCTGCGACCTGATTGATGATGCGAATCTGTTTTTTACCCAACAGGTGATTTGACAGCTCCAAAACCAAACGTGTGGCGTTGGAAAGATTGACTGCCGTGCGATGAATATCCAGATTGCCGTAACGCATTTTGTGGTAATCGAGTAGGTCATCGACCAGTGTGGCCAAACGTTGCCCGCTGCTGATAATGATGTCGAGTTGATACTTATGCGCGGCGCTGATTGGGCCATTGGCGCCGGAAGTCAATGCTTCGGCAATCCCGATCATGCCATGCAATGGAGTTCGCAGCTCATGGGATGTTGTGGCCAGAAACTCATCTTTGAGTTTGTTGGCCAGTTGCAACTCATCATTCTGTTTACGGATGACCTGAATGTTGCTCTCGAGCTCTTTATTCTGTGCCTTAATCAGTTGCATTTTTTCGCGAATCGAGCGCTGCATGCGTTCAAAACTAACCGCCAGTCGCCCAATTTCATCACGCCGATCGGTGTTGATCATGGTTTCATCTAAATCACCAGCCGACACGCGTTCAGCGGCCCATGTCAGTTTTAGCAGGGGTGAGGTGATGAAATTCGATAGGTAATGTGAGGCAATCACCACCAAAATAATGGCAGTCAGCATCGCGAAGATGAACAGTTTTTCCAATTGACGAATGCGTGCGAAAGCTTCTTTTTCAGGCAGTTCGACCACCAACGCCCAATGCAGGTCTTTGAGATTGATCGGCGCGTAAGCGGCAATGGTTTTCTCGTCATCAAGATTGGTGTACGTGCCGACGGATCGGCTGCCATTGAGCGCCCAATCAATCACTTGCGTACTTTTATCGATTTCCGGTTGATCGTAAGCCAGCGTGCGTGAACGATGATCCTGACCGACCAATAACGTGCGCATCGATGACGTGGTGTTGGTGTCTGCGATCAGCTTGGTGATGCCGTTGTTGGGTAAACGGAACATGGCGTAGCTGTGCAGATAGCCTTGTTGAATAATGGGCGCGCCCATCCAAGCAAATTGACGGCCTTGTTCATCGACAAAGTCCGACAACACCACTGGTGTGTAATCTTCGTTGGTTTTTCGGTGTTCACTGACTTGCTGTTCCAACTGGCGGAAGGTTTGCCCTAAGTTACTGTCTTTGAATCGCCCCGTGAGCAAGTTGGTGCCGTAGTTCTCACGTTTGTAGATGGAATACACCACGTTGCCGGTGATATCGACCAACAGGATGTCATCAAAGTCGGACCGTTTGAGTAGCTCGAGATAGGCCCAATGGTAGCGTTTGTGCAGGAGGCGATAGCGCTCACTGCCGACATAACTGCTCGATTCTGGTAGCACGGAGGTTTTGACTTCATCACCAGAACCGGTGACGTAACGCTGCTGTGCATGCTCTCGTGCTTGGTCGATATCAACGCCTAAGCGTTGAAATGCGTTCACTAACCCATAGAAACGCCCGCCACTGGCGTAAGCCAGTTCTGAGCGAACAAAGCCCATGACTTCAGACTCTTTCGCGCTGAGGTAGTCGATGACTTGCTGTTGCTTCGTATCACGGACCGAAAGAAGGTGCGATGTGCTTTGTTCCTGAAGATCTTTACTGTGAGATTGAAGGAAAAAAATCGCCGTCACCGTCAATGGGGTGATGCTAAGAACCAAGAACGCGAGCATGAGGGTATTTTGCAGGCGCTTAAACTTTTGCTTCCGATTGAACCTAAACATAGAAAAGGCGTTACTTTGATGGCACCGGCTCTTTGCGGTGAGTCAGTGGCGTGGTTGATTAGAATGAACTGAAATAACGAAATTAACGAGTTTTTTTACTTTGACAAGTAAGTTGGGTTCAAAGCGTGGGCATGGACGCACTTTTCGGCAAAATGGGTGAGAAATCACCGTTAAAAACGGCAATTTCTCTCTATTCACTTATTTGTGAGCGTGATAGATGGTGAATTTATTGGTCTTATTTAACGTCTCACAATTACCAAATGCTTGTTCGATGATCGGCGGATATTTGAGGAAACTGTTGGCAACCACAACCAGTTGGCCTTGACGTTGAAGATGCGCAGGTGCTTTTGCCAGTAATGTCTCTGCGGCGTTGTAGCTGGTATCCAATCCGGCATGGAACGGTGGATTGGTAACAATGAACTGGTAGTCCGACGCGGTGTCGGAGTATACATCCGACGCAAACACTCGGCCTGAGAGTCCGTTGGCCGCGAGGGTTTCTTGGCTCGAACGAATCGCCAATGCGCTGATGTCGCACATTTCCAATGCAATGTTGGGATAAAGCATGGCCATCACACCGCCGAGAACACCAGCACCACAGCCAAAATCGAGCACTTTGCCTTGTAGGGGCGGGAGCGTATCGAGTAGCAGACGGCTGCCCATGTCAAACTCACCATGGCTAAAGACGCCCGGCAGGCTGCGCACGGTGAGGGTATGGTGGTGATACTGCACCGCGTAAGATTTGAACCATTCGTCGAGAATAAATGGTTTCACCGCCTGCGTACATTGACCCCAATAAAAGGAGCAGCGGCGCGCTGAGTCATATTTGTTGATCAGACCATACGCGGCAAACATCTTTTCAATGCTTTTGACGCCAGAGCGATTTTCACCCACCACGACGATTTCGGTGTTTTCCCCCAGCTTAGCCATCAACATGGCGAGCAGGTATTCCGCTTCCAGCTTGGCTTTGGGCCAGTACAGCAGCACCATGTCGGCATGGACTTCATCCACCAATTCGGCACCAAAGTAACAGTGAAGCGCGGATTTGCCGTGTAATTGGCGGTAATAACCATAGTTGGTGGTAAAGACCGACACGGAGGCGCAGTGTTTGGCTAGTTCCAGTGGGAACAAATCTTCGGCTTCACCCGCAACCAAGACGTGTTTACCTTCGAAGTAGGCCAACTGACGCTGTGCAATTTGGCTCGGCGCGATGTAATTCGACATAACAGACTCGACACAAAATAGGGGGGCTGATTTTCGCATAATCAGCCCAGTGCTTGAAGTGCTTTTATCCTTCGGGTAAGGCTTAGAATGGCGGTTTAGCTGTTGTCTTGACGGTTTAAGAACCCTTTAAATTCTTCTTCATAGATATTGAACAGCACCATGGTGATGGCAAAGATCAGTGGGCCGTAGATCAAGCCAATCAAACCGAACAACTGAATACCGCCCAGTAGTGAAAAGAAGATCATCAGCGTGTTCATGCCTGCGCTGCCCTGCATCAGGAGCGGACGCAGCAGGTTGTCGATGGAACCGACCACTGCCACACTCCATACACCAAGGAAGATGGCCCACGTGGTGTCGCCAATGAGAAACAGATAAATCGTCGCAGGAATCCAGATCAGCGCCGTCCCGACCAACGGAATGAAAGACGCAAAGCCCATCATGGTGCCCCAGAAGAGGCCCGGGAATCCGGCCATCCACATGCCGAAACCGCCGGCCGCACCTTGTGCGATGGCGGTCAGAAACGATCCCATCACTGCCGATTTCGAGACTTGTTCGATTTCCGACAGCAGTTTGTCTTCTTGGCTGCGAGACAGCGGCAGAATATGACGAATGGCGGTGATGATTTTGTCGTGATCGCGCAGCAGGAAAAACAGCACAAACAGCATCAACAAAAAGTTCATGATGAAGTTGGTGGCGTCGCCGAGTATTTTGGCGCTGATGCCGACCAGATTGCTCCCAAACGAGGTGGCCAATTGGCCGACTTTTTGCGCAATCTGCTGCGGTTGGATTTCATCAAATGGCAGGTAATGGTTCGCAAGCGAGAGACCTTTCACCACCCAAGGATGGTTGAAAACCGTTTGAATGCCGCCGTGCGTGACCCATTGATAGACGTTTTGTGAGAATTTAGAGCCTTGTTGGACGATTGCCCCAAACACAAACAGCAGTGGAATCACGATGATGAAGGTCAGAATAATGCACGATAGCAGCGAAGCCAGATTCTTGTGTGACGGCAGTTTGGCTTCGAGTTTCTCATGGATTGGGAACATCAGAAGTGAGATGATAAATGCCATCACAATCGAGTTCACGTAAGGCTTGACCAGTAAATAGCAGGTAAACGCCGCAGCCAATAAGGCAACGATCAAAACCCAATGACTGGAGGAGATTTTCAGTTTGTCAGGCACGGTAGTGGTCCCATGTGATCATCAATTGGGTTTATAATGGCCGCATTTCAGGCGGTTAGCAATGAGGAGCAGAAAATGGGATGTTGTGATAACGATAAAGGCTGCGAACAGACGTCACCCAAGCGCCGTCGTATCCCGTGGCTGGGCGTTGTGATCGCCATTTTGGTGATCTTGGTGGCGGTAAACTGGCAAGCATAATGTCAGTCATGTGCTCACCCGAGGCTTTGACGCTGAAAAGCGTTCAAGCACAAAAAAAGGCTGCGTCGGCAGCCTTTTTCGTGTCCCGCAGCTTGCTTATGCTTCTGCAGCCATGATCGCAAAACTGCGTTCGGCAGCTTCCAACGTGGCTTCAATCTCTTTAGAACCGTGTGCCAGAGACGTAAAGCTCGCTTCAAAGGCTGATGGTGCCAAGTAAACACCGTGTTTCAGCATCAGGTGGAAGAAGCGTTTAAAGCGTTCAACGTCACATTGGGTCACGTCTTCGAAGCACGTGACGCTGGTTTGGTCCGTGAAGAAGAAACCGAACATCCCGCCAACTTGATGAACCAACAGTGGAATCCCGTGGCGGTCGGCCATCTCTTTAAAGCCATCAGCCAGTTGTTTGGTTTTCGCCGCAAGGCGTTTTTCGTTGCCTTCTTCTTTTAGCAGAGACAGACATGCATAACCTGCTGCCATTGCAATAGGGTTGCCAGACAGTGTCCCTGCTTGATAAACCGGACCGGTTGGCGCGATGTATTGCATCACGTCACGACGACCACCAAATGCGCCGACTGGCATGCCGCCGCCGATCACTTTGCCCAGTGTGGTTAAGTCAGGTTTGATGTTGTAATGCGCTTGAGCACCGCCCAACGCGACGCGGAACCCGGTCATCACTTCATCGAAAATCAGCAGCGCGCCTTCTTGGTCACAGATTTCACGCAAGCCTTCGTGGAAGCCTTCAACGGGTGGAATACAGTTCATGTTGCCCGCCACCGGTTCAACGATGATGCACGCAATTTCACCTGGATTGGCGGCAAACAGCGCGCGAACTGAGTCGAGATCATTAAAACGGGCGGTAAGCGTGTATTTTGCGAAATCCGCTGGAACGCCGGGAGAGCTCGGTTGGCCCAGCGTGAGGGCTCCCGAGCCAGCTTTCACAAGCAGGCTGTCTGCGTGGCCGTGGTAACAGCCTTCAAATTTGATGATTTTGTCGCGGCCAGTAAAACCGCGCGCCAGGCGAATGGCACTCATGGTCGCTTCTGTACCCGAGTTCACCATACGCAGCTGTTCCATGGATGGCACCAGTTCTGACACCAGTTCAGCCATCGCGATTTCCATTTCAGTGGGGGCACCAAAGCTCAAACCACGATTGGCAGCATCAATCACCGCTTCACGAATCACTGCGTGGTTGTGACCGAGGATCATCGGACCCCATGAACCGACATAATCAATGTACGCTTTACCATCAGCATCAAAAATCAGCGCGCCGTCTGCACGGTCAACAAAGATTGGAGAACCGCCAACGCCATTAAATGCGCGTACAGGAGAGTTTACGCCTCCCGGGATTCTTGTTTGTGCCTTTTGATAAAGATCTTCTGATTTGGTCATGGATAGTTCCTCTTTATGATTGCTCGGACCAATGTGGCCAGCATTGTACGCTGATGCGGCGCGAGACGAAATCTTTTCCCCGATTTTCTGAGCCCATTCACAGAGTCATTCATTCGATTCGAGGTAAAAAAAGACCATTGAATGATTCGCAGCGATGATGGTTCGGGCTGAGAGATAGCGAAATTCAGGCTAATACTTGAACGGACAAGTCAGGTATTAGATAATCGTCACAAATCACAATTAGACAGACCCGACGCAGAGCCTGAGATGACTTGAGCGGCTGGGCACAGACACGAGTGAGAGAGGTCGTCGTGAGCGATATAAATGTACCATTATCTTTTTCCGATGCAGCGGCAACACGCGTGAGAGCGTTGATCGCTGAAGAAGAAAATCCAGCACTGAAACTGCGCGTGTATATCACCGGCGGCGGTTGCAGCGGTTTCCAATACGGTTTTACGTTTGACGAAAACGTCAATGATGGTGACACCACGATCGAAAACAGCGGCGTAACCTTAGTGGTTGACCCGATGAGCCTGCAATATCTCATCGGTGGGGTGGTTGATTACACGGAAGGACTGGAAGGGTCTCGTTTCTTTGTCAACAACCCGAACGCAACCACAACTTGCGGCTGCGGTGCATCGTTTAGTGTCTGACATCAGACCATAGATGCCAAAGTCAGTCGCCTTCAGCGGCTGACTGTCCTACGTATAAGGCGGTTGCGTAGGGATATAAGTATAAAGGATTATTTATGTCTCACCCTACGTCGGGCCGCTTGTCCGTGGGTCACTTTCTGACCCAACGTCCTTGGCTTTTTTCTGCCTATCTTATTGGTCTTCTCGCTGCTTGGCTTAGTCTTGGGGCGTTAAACGCCGAAGAGCGCCGAGAGCCCAACGCCGACACCATTCCCCTTGCGCGTGTGTTGTATCAAACCTTCGTCGCGCAGCCCACCGACAAAAAAATCGAACTCTACGGCCGAACCGCGCCGAATCGTCAGGTGCGTCTGGCGGCGGAGTTTGGTGGCCGAATTCAAGCGTTACTGGTCGAGAAAGGCCAAGCCGTGACACAAGGCCAAGTCATTGCGCGTATTGAAACGGGTGATTTGGCGGCGCAACTGGCACGTGCTCGCGCGCAACTTCGTGTACGTGAGCAAGAGTATCAGGCGGCGAAGTCGCTCAAAAATCGAGGCCTACAAGGTGAGGTCGCCTACACCAATGCGCTGGCGGCGCGAGCGGATGCCAACGCTGAACTCAGTCGTGTTGAACTCGCCTTGCGTCATACCCAAGTGCGCGCGCCATTTGATGCAGTGGTTGAGTTGTTACCTGTTGAACACGGTGATTATGTTGGTATTGGCGATCCGATCGCGACGCTGATTGAACTCAATCCTTTGGTCATCGAAGCCGATGTCAGTGAACGTCACATTCAACATTTAGCGGTGGGGCAAAGCGCACGAGTGCGATTGATGGATGGCATGCTGCTCGATGGCACCATTCGCTATCTGGCTCGAGTGTCCGATCCAGCCACCCATACCTTTGCGCTGGAAATCACCGTTCCCAATCCGCGTGATGCGATGCCTGCGGGGGTGAGTGCGGAAGTAGAATTAGCGCTTGCCACGCAACCGGCGGTCAAAGTCACATCGGCGATGCTCGCGTTGGATGCAGAAGGCAATCTTGGAGTGAAAACCTTGGTTGCAGACACGGTCCACTTCGTGCCCATTCAGTTGGTGAAGGCAGAACAAGATGGCGTGTGGCTGACGGGGCTTGGCGATCAGGTCAAGATTATTACGCGTGGGCAAGGCTTTGTGCGCGACGGTGATCGTGTCATTGCGGTTCAGCAACTGGTGACCCCGTAGGAGCGCGCGATGTTTACATTGATTGATGCCGCGCTGTCTCGCGCGCGAACCATGTTGACGTTGCTGGTGTTTATTCTGGCAGCGGGTGTGCTGACCTACCTGACCATTCCCAAAGAGTCCAGCCCTGACATCACCATTCCCATCATTTATGTTTCGGTCACTCACCAAGGCATCTCCCCCGATGATGCGGAGCGACTGATCGCCCGTCCATTGGAGCAAGAATTACGCGCCATCGAGGGGGTGAAAGAGATGACGGCCAATGCCGCGGAAGGGTATGCCTCAATTGTGTTGGAGTTCAATGTTGGCGTTGATCTCACGAAAGCGATGGCGGACGTGCGTGAAGCCGTTGACCTCGCCAAACCGAAGTTGCCGGCAGACAGCGATGAACCGATTGTCAATGAAGTGACGTTGGCGTCCGAGCAGCCTGTACTGTCGGTGGTGTTATACGGCACGGTGCCTGAGCGGGGGATCGTGCAGATCGCCCGAGCGCTGCGCGATAAGCTGGAAAGCTATCGCCAAGTGTTGGAAGTGGATATTGCCGGCGATCGCGAAGACATTGTGGAGATCGTGGTCGATCCATTGCTGATGGAGAGCTACGGCTTGGATCAGGGGGACATCTACAATCTCATCGCACTCAATAATCGCGTTGTGGCCGCGGGCTTTGTCGATACCGGCTATGGGCGATTTTCGGTCAAAGTCCCCTCGGTGTTTAACTCGTTAAAAGATGTGTTGGAGCTGCCCGTCAAGGTGGAGGGCAAGCGGGTGATCACGTTTGGCGATATCGCCACCGTGCGCCGTGCGTTTCGCGATCCGGAAAGCTTTGCCCGTCTTGATGGCAAATCGGCGGTGGTTCTAGATGTAAAAAAACGAGCGGGTGAGAACATCATCGACACCGTGGCGCTGGTGAAAACCGTGATGCGTGAAGCGCAAAAGCGTGAGGATTGGCCGAATAACTTACTGGTGAAATACACTTGGGATGAGTCGAAAGATGTGCAGTTGATGCTAAACGATCTGCAAAATAACATCCTGTCAGCAATCCTGTTGGTGGTCATTGTCATCATTGCCATTTTAGGCGTACGCACCGCGTTTTTAGTGGGGGTATCGATTCCCGGTTCGTTTTTAACCGGATTGTTGGTGCTGTCAGTGTTTGGTTTGACCGTCAATATTGTGGTGCTGTTTTCACTCATTATGGCGGTTGGCATGCTGGTGGACGGTGCGATTGTGGTGACGGAGTTTGCCGACCGGCGCATGCAAGAGGGCATGCCCCGTGGTGAAGCGTACCGCGATGCCGCCAAGCGTATGGCATGGCCCATTACCGCCTCGACCGCCACCACGTTGGCCGCGTTTGCGCCGCTGCTGTTTTGGCCGGACATCACGGGCGAATTCATGAAGTTTCTGCCGTTGACGCTGATTGCCACGTTGGCCGCCTCATTGGTGATGGCCTTGCTGTTTGTGCCAGTACTAGGCAGCCTGATGGGAAGGCCGCAGCACGTCTCACCACAAGAGCAGGCGCGTATGATTGCGCTGCAAAATGGCGAGTTTGATCAAGCCACAGGCCTGACCAAACTTTATTACCTAACATTGTCAGTGGCCATTCGTCACCCACTCAAAATACTGCTGGCTGCCGTGGTGATGGCGGCGGCGGTCGGTGTGACCTATGCAAAAGCGGGATTGGGCGCGGAGTTTTTCCCCGAAGTCGACCCGCCATTCTTTACCGTCAAAGTGCGCTCTTATGGCGATTTGTCGATTCAGGAAAAAGACACCATCATGCGAGACATTGAGCAGGTGATGCTTGGCCACGATGAGTTTGAAAGTGTGTACACGCGCACGGGGGTGGAGGACGGGATTGGTCAGATTCAGATCACACCGGTTGACTGGCAGCATCGGCGCAAAGTAAAGACCATCATTGAGGAACTCAAACAGGTCACGGATCAATTCGCTGGCGTCGAGATTGAATATAAGTTTCCTGATGCCGGTCCTCCAAGTGAACACGATTTGGTGATCGAACTGTCGGCGCGCAACGCCGATGAGCTGAATGCGGCAGCCACACAGGTTCGGACTTGGGCTGATGCCAATCCGGCGTTCACTAACATCAGTGATAGTGGTAATAAACCGGGCATTGATTGGCGAATCGACATTCGCCGCGATGATGCGTCGCGTTTTGGCGCGGATGCGACGTTGGTCGGTAATACGGTGCAGTTGGTCACCAATGGATTAAAAATTGGCGACTATCTGCCTGATGATGCCAATGAAGAAGTCGATATTCTGGTGCGTTATCCCACAGCGCAGCGGGACATTGGTCGGTTTGATCAGCTGCGAGTGAAAACGCCTGCGGGACTGGTTCCGATCACCAACTTTGCGGCCATCAAGCCGGATCATAAGCAAGACACCATCAAGCGCGTCGATGGTCGTCGTGTCATCCATGTGATGGCCGATCTAAAGGAAGGGTATAACCTCGCATTGATGTTGCCCAACATCGAACATGCTTTGGCTGAACTCGCCTTACCAGACAGCGTTGAGTTTCGTTTGCGCGGGCAAAATGAAGAGCAGGAGCACTCGGCGGCGTTTTTGCAGTCGGCGTTTGTGGTGGCCTTGGTGGCGATGGCGCTGATCTTGGTCACTCAGTTCAATAGCTTTTATCAGGCCTTTTTGATCCTCAGTGCCGTGTTGTTTTCGACGGTGGGCGTCTTTGCTGGTTTATTGATTTTCCACAAACCGTTTGGTGTGATCATGTCGGGGATTGGTGTGATTGCGCTGGCTGGGATTGTGGTCAACAACAACATTGTACTGATTGACACCTACAATCAGCTGCGCAAACGTGGATTGAATCCACAAGAGGCGATTTTACGCACAGGTGTGCAGCGTCTGCGTCCGGTGATGTTGACGACGATCACCACCATTTTAGGCCTGTTACCGATGGTGTTGGAAATGAACATTGACCTCATCCATCAGAAGATTGAATTTGGCGCACCGAGCACGCAATGGTGGTCACAGCTGGCGACGGCGGTGGCGGGAGGATTGGCGTTTGCCACGCTGTTAACCTTGGTGTTGACGCCGTGTCTGTTGATGCTGGGACGCGAGAAAAAATAAACCGAAAAAAAAACCGAAGCAAGCTCCGGTTTCTCTGGTGTTAGTTTTTGGCGTACAGCAATTCACTGTAGCGTGAAAGCTTTTGCAACCGAATGTGCGCGTTGGCAATGAAGGTGTCTTTGGCCTTGCCGTTCAACGATTTGGATTGTGGCAGTGCAACCGTGCGCGGGTTTTTGTGTACGCCGTTGACCAAGAATTCATAGTGCAAGTGTGGGCCGGTGACGCGTCCGGTGCCCCCCAGTGTGCCGATCACTTGCCCCTGTTTGACGCGTTGACCGGTCTTCACCGTGCGGCGTGTCAAGTGTAGGTACTTGGTGATGTAAGTGTTGCTGTGACGAATGAACACGTAGTTCCCGTTGAACTGGTTGTAACTCGATTTTTCGACAATGCCATCGCCCGCGGCCCAAATCGGCGTGCCGACTGGCGCCACATAATCCGTGCCTCGGTGCGCTTTAACTTGGCCGGTCACGGGGTGCAGACGGTTTGGGTTGAAGTTGGACGACACGCGGCGAAAATCGAGGGGGGAACGCAGGAAGGCTTTTTTCATCGCTCGACCGTTTTCATCATAATAATTGCCCGTATTGTCATCCAAAATTGCAGTAAACGTGGTGCCTTGGTTGGTGAACATCGCAGCGATGATGTTACCGCGGCCAATCACTTCTCCTTCTACCACTTTTTCTTGATACAACAGTTTGAAGTTGTCTCCCGCGCGAATGTCGAGTGCAAAGTCGATATCCCAACCGAAAATTCCCGCCAATTCCATGATTTGGTTTGCGGTCAGCCCCGCGCCCATCGCGGCATTCCAAAAGTTTGAACTGATGTCGGCTTCGGCGTAGTTGTATTGATAGAAAATCTCTTTCTTATCAAAAGCTGAGGTGTAGCCGGATTCAGCTTTTGTGATGGAAAAGGTTTCGTAGGCGCTGAGTTTTCGTTTGAGTTGAATCAGGTCATTGTTTTCATCAAAGCCAAATTGCAGTTCATCCCCCGGCCTTAAACGCGACAACTGATGGTTGATCTCGCTATTGCTGGACGTCAGTGCATACAACTGGCGAGCGGAGAGGCCGATACGTTGAAATAACACCGCCGCACTTTCACCCGCGTGAACCGTGTGTTTTTCCCAACGCAAAATGGCAGAAGGTAAAATGGTGGAACCGGGAGAGAGCGCTTCACTATTGATAGCAAGCGGATAATGGCGGCCAACTTCCAGTCGGTTGGAATCGTTTCTCAGATCCTCCGGATTCGGCAGAAAAAACAGGGCGACGACAATCAACGCGCTGAATAGGGCGATTAAGGCCCGATGAATCCACGGAAGACGAGCAAAAATAGAATGCATACTCGGGTTCGTTCAATGATTAATTAACAAAAACGCTAGTTCGTTAGTCTAACTGGTTTCAAAATTCATCGCTATTCAAGTAAGATGTCGAACTATTAAATTTTTGCCAAATCTGTGGGAGTGAACAAGAATGGCGAGTATTGAAGCTGCTTTAGCTGAGATTAAGCGTGGTGTCGAGGAGCTGATTCCGGAAGAAGAACTGATTGCCAAGCTCAAAGAAGGCCGTCCTCTGCGTATCAAATTGGGTGCGGATCCAACGGCTCCGGATATTCACCTTGGCCACACTGTCATCCTGAACAAGCTGCGTACTTTCCAGGACTTGGGCCATGATGTGACGTTCCTGATCGGTGACTTCACCGGGATGGTGGGTGACCCAACCGGTAAAAACACCACTCGTCCACCGCTCACGCGCGAAGATGTGCTGCGTAACGCAGAAACCTACAAGCAGCAAGTGTTCAAAATTCTGGACCCTGCGAAAACCAAGATTCAGTTTAACTCGGAATGGCTGTCTCAGTTGGGCGCAGAAGGCATGATTCGCCTGGCGGCAAACCAAACGGTGGCACGCATGCTTGAGCGTGATGATTTCAAAAAACGTTACGCCAATGGCCAGCCGATTGCGATCCATGAATTCATGTATCCGCTGCTGCAAGGCTACGACTCTGTGGCGATGGAAACCGACGTTGAGCTGGGTGGTACCGACCAGAAATTCAACCTGTTGATGGGCCGTGAATTGCAAAAATCCAACGGTCAGAAGCCACAAGTGGTGCTGATGATGCCACTGCTGGTGGGCTTGGACGGCGAGAAGAAAATGTCGAAGTCTGCTCACAACTACATTGGTGTGAGTGAAGCGCCGAGCGAGATGTTTGGTAAGATCATGTCGATTTCCGATGATCTGATGTGGAGCTACTACGAACTACTGTCATTCCGTCCGTTGGAAGAGCTGCAACAGTTCAAAGACGATGTGGCAAACGGCACCAACCCACGTGATATCAAAATCCTGCTGGCAAAAGAAATCATTGCCCGTTTCCATACGGAAGCGGATGCCGATGCTGCAGAGCAAGAATTCATTAACCGTTTCCAAAAAGGCGCTATGCCAGAAGAGATGCCGGAATTTGAATTCGAAGCGGGTATCGCGATTGCTAACTTGCTGAAAGAAGCGGGTCTTGTGGGGTCAACATCCGATGCGATGCGCATGATCAAACAGGGCGCTGTGAAGCAAGATGGTGAAAAACTCGATGACGCCAAACTGGTTCCTGCCGCTGGCACTGCAGTTTACCAAGTGGGTAAACGCAAGTTTGCTCGCGTAACAGTGAAGTAATTGCCTCATCATTGTGACAAAAAAAGCGCCTCAGGGCGCTTTTTTTGTGGCGTCCGCTGGGGCGACATAGGTTTTCAATCGCAGAATGAACCCCGTTTCAAACACTAATAATGCAGCAATCGCGTATTGCCAATGGGTGTTTTGAGCCATGAAATACCATACGCTGCCCATCGATAGCCAGATCACGGCAAGCGATTGCCATTTCTCAGCGCGGGTAAAGCCTTGCTTGTGATGCAATCGTCTCGCCAGTGGCCCCAGCGTTCGATGCTGCAAGAGCCATTGTTGAAAGGCTGGGGAGGAAACGCCGAAGCAATACAGGGCAAGCAGCAGAAACGGTACGGTTGGCAGCAAAGGGACGGTCGCGCCGATCAGACCTAATATCACGCAAGTGATGCCCACGCATTGATAGCCTTTCCGCTTTATCCTATTCATCGAGATGGAAAACCCTGCCGCTGATGGTCATCTATCAAGTATTGGCGTTGCTTGGGGAGATGTCGAGGCGTTGAGAAAATTTACGCGCTTTTGACTGCTTTTTCGCGTCGCGTTTGTTACAATCAGCGCGTTACTCTAGAAGTAACGCCATTTTCGGAGACTAACATGAACAATACCGACCATCCCCCTAGTATGAAGGGAGAAAAATAACCGCTGTTGGTATCGGCTTGTTAGCCCTGCCCACGCGGCAGGAATCCTGTTCTTCAATTCCCATCTTTTTTCTCCATTTTATCTAGTTGATAAGTTTTGGCATGTCACATCACAGTGATGTGTGCGAATTTGTTGTGCCTGCTTATTGATGGTCGTTACCCAATGCCAATCGGGAGATTCGCCATGACGGTAATGAACAATTATTACATTGAAAACAACGCCCATTTTTCTCAAGAGGAAATCGGCGCTGCGCGTAATGCTTTTTTGCAGTACGACGAAGCAACGCAAGTGCATTTATTAACGGTTATGCCGATTGATGAGGCGGTGGCTATTTTGCATCACTGTTCTGTCGGCTATGTGCAGCATTTGTTGAACTTGTTGGATAAAGACGATCACGATAAACGGGCACGTCACTACGCGCACCGCCTGGGATTTATTCACTCAGAAGTCGAAACGTCACACAGCTATCTCACCACCAGTGTGATGGATCACGTGAAACATCGTATCGGCTGGATTATTTCTCTGGCGTTGCTGGGGATCGTTTCCGGACTGATCATTTCACACTACGAAGATACCTTGAGTCAGTTGGTATTGCTGGCGATTTACATGCCAGTGATCGCGGCAGCAGGGGGAAACACCGGAAGCCAAGCGGCGACTTTGGTGATCAGTGCATTGGCGACGGGTGAATTGAAAAAACGCCAGTGGATGAGTGTGTTGTGGAAAGAGAGCCGTGTAGCGCTGTGTATCGCATTTGCCATCGCACTGGTCATGATTGGCCGCATTCTGCTGTTTAGCGATCCGAATGCGGCTGGTGGATTCAGCCTCAATAGCATTGCATTGGCCATTGCGATTGCGCTGTTTATTCAGGTGACGATTTCCACCACGCTGGGCGGTATTCTGCCAATCATTGCGCGTGCGTGTAAACTGGACCCAGCTGTCCTTGTGAGTCCAGTATTGGCGTCAATCGTTGATATCTCCGGCATGTGGATTTACTTCAATGTGGTGAACTATGTGCTTGGCTTAGGCTAAGCACATGCTGATAAAAGCCCAATTCAAACTGAGTGATGGGTGATTCCACCGGCACGTCCTGCACGGGTTTGGGCGGAAAGTAGTCGGTGACGTACTGAATAAACAGCGTCTCCGGCTTACCTTGCTCATCAAGGGCGAAACCGACCATGTTGTATGTGCCATACAGCGAACCGCTCTTCCCTTGGATTCTTCCTTTCACCTCATTGCTGCGCATGCTACGACGGTACTTCAACGTGCCGCTTTCTCCGGCTACGGGGAGCAATCCCATCAAACCTAATTCAGCGTCATGCTGCCACAGGTACATTAGCACCTGACGCATGCTATCGAGGCGCAGTCGGTTGTTGCGTGACAAGCCAGAACCATCAGCCAGTTGCGCATCTTGTAGTGAAATACCCGTGCGCGCGAAAATGATCTGCTTGATCGCCTCTGTGCCATTGCTAAAACTGCCGGGTTGGAGAAAAAACTGATGGCCCAGCGTTTTGGTCAGAGAATCTGCGATGAGGTTGTCGGACTCTTTCAGCATGGTTTCAAGCAATTGCGTCAAGTTGGCCGAACGGTGCACAGCCACGGTATGGGGCGTGTGCCCGTGATGATTCGGCATTGCTCCAATGCGGATGTCGCCTTTGAGCGTGATACCCAGTTGATTGAGCAGCTTGTACACCACACGTTGAGCGTACAGCTCGGTGTTTTGAACCGCAAACTTGAGTGGCAACGGTTTGCTGCGATGCGTCAGGCAGCCAGCGAGTCGATAATGGTTTTCTTGTGATGCGGTGAGTTCTAAATCGCAGAGCTGACTTTGCTGCTCAGTGTCACTGACCGTTTGTGCATCGGTTGTCACGTGAACCGGGTAGTGTTCAGGGACGAAGACGCGCGTCGCGCCATCATCTTGTGTGTATATCGAGGCCTGAATGCAGTTGCCATCAATGCTGATCGCACTCACGGGGGCGCTGTAGCACACACCCATCACATCCCAAGGCCAGCCCACGGCGCGTTCATAACCCGTGAAGCGGCGATTGTCGAGCCAAAGATTGCCTTTGATGACCGTGCCATGCTGCTGTTTCAGCGCCAGCAGAAGCGTCTTAAGGTCTTGTGTGGTGAGTGTGGGGTCTCCATCAAAGTTCAGCGCAACATCATCGGCGTTGACGTTCAGGGTGGTTTCAAAGCGAAACTCAGGGCCGAGTTCCAACTGGCTGGCTAACGCCGTAATGACTTTGAGGGTGCTCGCGGGCGGAAAATAGTCTCCGGTTTGTTGTACGGTCGCGGTGGCATGGGGTTGCAGTGGCTGAATCAGCAGCCCGGCACGGCTACCTGCGGGCAGTGGTTCGGTCGATATTTGGGCATGAGCGACGATGGAATACAAGGCAAGACACCAGAAACCGCTGAGCGTGCGGAGTCGTCGCAAGGAAAAAAAATACATAACACCTGATCGCTGGGAGAATGATGAGGGGAAGTATAGCGAGATACAAAAACGCCTGCTAGTCAGCAGGCGTTTTGAGATTGACGGAATCGTCAAATTAGAAGTCGTAACGTAGACCTACAGAGATCTCGTCTTCAGCGTCTGCTTTAGATGCTGTTGTTTTACCAGTTGTGTTACCAGTAGTACCGATTGTGTCACCGTCGTCGATCAGGTTAAAGTTGTAAGAAACCCAAGTACGGAAGTTTGGTTTGAAGAAGTAAGCTGCTTCGAACGCTAGGTTGTCTGCAGACGTTTCGCTTTCAGTTTCAGCGTAGTTGTATGCAGTGGTGAACACAGTTTGGTTCATGGTGTAAGACGCTGCTAGCTCGTAACCAGTGTAATCGTATTTGTTACGTGCTGAGTCTTGTTTTTCGCCGTCAGTGAACAGGCCTGCAACGTAGAAATCAGAAACTGTGTAAGATGCTGCTAGCATGTACTCGTTAGCTTTGTCTTGGTCTGCGTAACCAGCACCTGCTTTAAAGCCAGTGTCGCCGAATGCGTAGATAGCAGATAGCGAGAAACCATCAGCGTTGTTGTCGTATAACTCACCGTTTGCATCTTCGGCATCGTTGCCATCAGAATCTTTTACGCGATCAGAAAAACGGTAAGATGCGCGCAGTGCTAGGTCGTCAAATTGACCTTTGTACGAAATCATGTTGTCAGTACGGTCTGCTACAGCCAGTTTGTCTGCTGCTGTATTACCTGCTAGGCCGTTGAAGATATCAGTGAAGTCAGTGATTACGCCCAGTGAACCTTCAGTTTTACCGTAGGCAACCAGACCGAAGTTACCGCCGATACCAGCGTAAGCCAGACGTGTAGTGAAGTCATCACTACCGCCATCAACTTTGCCTTCAGTATAGGTTTTCATTTCTGCTTCGTAGAAACCCAGACCGTATACGCCGTCATTGATTTCAGTTTTACCCAGAACATTGATACGTACGCGAGATGCGTCATCAGCTTTGCCATCTTTCAGAGAAAGACGAGCTTCAGCACGGCCGCCTAACGCTAGAGAAGTGCCATCTTGGTTGTATAGTTCACCAGCGTTTACGCCAGTTGCCACTGCTGCAGCTGAGACTGCAAGAGCAATCAGAGTCTTGTTCATCTTATTAAGTCCTAATTTACTGTCCATAAATAGTAATCC
Source organism: Vibrio sp. CJQ_6 (assembly GCF_043106745.1). NCBI lineage: Bacteria > Pseudomonadati > Pseudomonadota > Gammaproteobacteria > Vibrionales > Vibrionaceae > Vibrio > Vibrio sp. CJQ_6. The sequence goes on from NZ_JBICMV010000037.1 coordinate 150,810, forward strand.
AGCCACGTTGTTAGTTAACGTGCGGCGAATATTCAAATGAGTCTTGTTGAATACGCATCTAATATTAGTATTCGTATCGCTCATTGAAACGATTCGTGGGTCAATTTGTACCCGCAAAGTTCCTCTATTAGTTAGTAAAATGATATAAATCCGGCTTATGAACAGTGTTTTATTAAATGTAAAAAAAGGTCAAGTTGTTGTTTTTTTAAGGGGTAGTGCGCAAATTAAATAGGTATTAAAATGGTAAAAAAACTTAAAAACTTTATTTTTTTTTACGTGTTTTAGCGGAAAATCTAAACAGTTGAATTGTGCAGAAGATCACGGTGAATAAAGGAGTTGGCGGTGAATCTCAATTTCTAGTCGCAAAACTTGAATTTGGATGATTTCATCGGCATGTTTGTTTACACTATTCGAAACGAAATGATTACGCATGACCTAAGCCTTTTATAGGATTGGGTAGGTTTGTATTGTCCAAAGATAACTTTGGCATTGAGGTATAAAATGGAAAAAGTTCCAATGACTGTTCGCGGCGAAAAGTTGCTGCGTGATGAACTGGATAGACTACTTAAGCTTCGTCCGAAGATTTCAGAAGCGATTGCGGAAGCTCGCGAATTGGGCGATCTCAAAGAGAACGCGGAGTATCACGCGGCTCGTGAAGAGCAGGGGATTTGTGAAGCGCAAATTCGTGATATCGAATTCAAATTGTCGGTCGCTCAGGTAATTGACGTCACCAAGATGGATAATTCTGGCAAGGTCATCTTTGGCTCAACTGTGACGTTGATTGACGTTGACACGGATGAAGAAAAAACCTACCAAATCGTGGGTGACGATGAAGCCGATATCAAAGCGGGCCGCATTTCAGTCAGCTCACCGATTGCCCGTGGCCTGATTGGTAAGATGGAAGGTGATGAAGTCACCATCAGCACGCCGGGTGGTGAAAAGGTGTTTGAGATTGACCACGTCGATTACGTGTAAATCAGTCCCGTCAGCACTAAAAATCAAAAAGGTCGCATCATGCGACCTTTTTGTAATCTTAAGTAACCGAAATTACTTGCGTGGTAGTTCGATTTTACGCTGTTCAGAAGGACGGAAAAGCACCAAGACTTTACCGATGACCTGAACTTTCTCTGCGCCAGTCTCACGAACAATCGCATCGACAATCAGATGTTTCGTCTCGCGATCTTCTGATACCACTTTCACTTTAATCAGCTCGTGGTGGTCAAGCGCAATTTCGATTTCTGCTAAAACAGCTTCAGTAAGTCCGTTGCCACCCATCAGCACAACAGGCTTTAAATTGTGTGCTAGGGCTTTTAGATGCTGCTTTTGTTTGTTGCTTAGGTTCATTACGCGCCCAATTTTCTTTACTATTAGGGTTGAAAAAACACATTTTAACGCCATCTACCTTGGAAGACTATATTTTCTACCATACTTTCTCGGATAGAGGCTGCTAAGTTAGGAATCGAATGAGTAAACAGAAACATTCGGCGAGCTCCGGCCGCTGGTTGAAAGAACATTTTGATGACAAGTACGTAAACGAGGCCAAAAAGAAAGGTTATCGTTCTCGTGCTATCTTCAAGATAGAAGAGATTCAAAATAAAGATAAATTATTGCAACCAGGCATGACGGTGGTCGACTTAGGGGCGGCACCGGGTGGATGGTCGCAGTACGCTGCGGGGATTGTGGGTGAAAGTGGGCAAGTGATTGCTTGTGACATTTTGCCGATGGACTCCATTGCGGGCGTTTCATTCTTGCAGGGCGACTTTCGTGAAGAAGCCGTATTGGATGCACTGCTAGAACGAATCCAACCGAATATGGTTGACGTCGTGATGTCTGACATGGCCCCCAATATGGCGGGTAATTTGTCAGTGGACCAACCACGGGCTATGTATCTGGTGGAATTAGCTTTAGATATGTGTCGACAAGTTCTTGCACCTAATGGTAGTTTTGTGGTCAAAGTGTTCCAGGGCGAAGGGTTTGACCAATATGTCAAGGATGTCCGAGACATGTTTAAAGCGGTTAAAATTCGTAAACCTGATTCTTCAAGGGCGCGTTCCCGCGAAGTCTACATCGTCGCCACCGGTTACAAAGGTTAACTATTTTACCCCTTGAGGGAAAAGTTAACACTATGGCTACAGCCCACAAACTGTAGTACCCTACCTTTAATTACAACTAGTTATCGCGAGGCTTACACCTTGAGTGACATGGCAAAAAATTTAATACTGTGGCTTGTGATCGCTGTCGTATTGATGTCGGTATTCCAGAGCTTTGGCCCTGGTGACAGCAACGGCAGAACCATTGATTACACCACATTTGTACAGGAAGTTGGCCAAGGCCAGATTCAGGAAGCTCAATTCAATAACAGTGAAATTTCTTTCACCCGTCGTGGTGGAAGCACTCGCTACGTCACTTACATGCCAGTGTATGACCAGAAGCTGCTGGACGACCTGATTAATCAGAACGTCAAAGTTCAAGGGACACCACCAGAAGAACAAAGCTTACTCGGCACGATCTTTATCTCTTGGTTCCCGATGATTCTGCTGATCGGTGTCTGGATCTTCTTCATGCGCCAGATGCAAGGCGGTGGCGGCAAAGGCGCAATGTCCTTTGGTAAGAGTAAAGCTCGCATGATGGGCGAAGAACAGATTAAAACCACGTTTGGCGACGTCGCTGGTTGTGACGAAGCGAAAGAAGACGTGAAAGAACTGGTGGATTACCTGCGCGATCCAAGCCGCTTCCAGAAACTGGGCGGTAAGATCCCAACGGGTGTCTTGATGGTCGGTCCTCCAGGTACGGGTAAAACGCTGCTTGCAAAAGCGATTGCGGGTGAAGCGAAAGTCCCATTCTTTACGATTTCCGGTTCAGACTTCGTTGAAATGTTCGTGGGTGTCGGCGCCTCTCGTGTGCGCGACATGTTTGAACAAGCGAAGAAAGCCGCACCTTGTATCATCTTTATCGATGAAATTGATGCGGTGGGTCGTCAGCGGGGGGCTGGTGTTGGCGGTGGTCACGATGAACGTGAACAAACGCTTAACCAAATGCTGGTTGAAATGGACGGCTTTGAAGGGAACGAAGGCATCATCGTTATCGCCGCAACTAACCGTCCAGACGTACTTGACCCTGCGCTATTGCGTCCAGGCCGTTTCGACCGTCAGGTTGTAGTTGGATTGCCAGACGTACGTGGCCGTGAACAAATTCTGAAAGTGCATATGCGTAAAGTGCCGCTGGCTGGTGATGTTGAACCATCACTGATTGCGCGTGGTACACCGGGGTTCTCTGGTGCAGACTTGGCGAACTTGGTCAACGAAGCGGCTCTGTTTGCTGCACGTGGTAACAAGCGCAATGTCTCGATGGTTGAATTTGAACTGGCGAAAGACAAAATCATGATGGGTGCAGAGCGCCGTTCTATGGTGATGTCGGAAGAGACGAAAGAATCGACCGCGTACCACGAAGCGGGTCACGCCATTGTCGGTCGCTTGGTGCCTGAGCACGATCCCGTCTACAAAGTCTCGATCATTCCACGTGGTCGTGCATTGGGGGTCACCATGTACCTGCCAGAGCAAGATCGCGTCAGCATGTCGAAACAACATCTGGAATCGATGATTTCCAGTCTGTACGGTGGTCGTTTGGCGGAAGAATTGATTTACGGCGTTGAGCGAGTGTCGACAGGCGCCTCGAACGACATCGAACGTGCAACAGATATTGCACGCAAGATGGTCACCCAATGGGGCTTCTCAGAAAAACTAGGTCCAATGTTGTATGCGGAAGAGGAAGGCGAAGTCTTCCTAGGTCGTAGCGTGACGCAGACCAAACACATGTCAGATGACACTGCGAAACTGATTGACGACGAAATCCGTAAGATTATTGATCGCAACTACGAACGTACGCGCAAAATTTTGATCGACAATATGGATATCATGCACGCCATGAAGGATGCATTGATGAAGTATGAAACGATTGATGCGGGTCAGATCGATGATCTGATGGCTCGCAAAGCAGACATTCGTGAACCCGCAGGTTGGGGAGACCGCGCGAATGCGGCACCTCAAGACAAAGCTGAGCCAGAAGCAAAAGCTGAAGCGCCAGTGGAGGCTGCACCAGCAGATGAACCTACGGCTGAACAAGATGCAGCGCAGTCTGTTGACAAGAAAGACACCGAATAATCCTTCTCTTTAATCAAAACCCCGACTTGTTCGGGGTTTTCTGTTTCAGGCTAACCTATTTTCAGGGACTTATGAAAATACAAACCGCAACCAAAACCCTCGAACTTGATCGCCCCCATGTGATGGGGATTCTCAATACCACGCCGGATTCTTTTTCTGATGGTGGTCGCTATACCACACTCGATAAAGCGTTAGAACGGGCTGAAAAGATGATTGCTGCTGGCGTTAGTATCATTGACATCGGGGGAGAATCGACAAGGCCAGGTGCGCCTGACGTCACGCTTGAAGAAGAACTGCAGCGCGTCATTCCGGTCGTGAAGGCCATCCGTGAGCGCAATCCAGCAGTGTGGATTTCAGTGGACACCAGCAAAGCGGAGGTGATGCGTCAGTCGGTGGCTGCGGGGGCCGATTTGATCAATGATATTCGTTCATTGACCGAGCCGGGTGCTCTGGAAGTCGCCGCTGAAGCAAATGTGCCGGTGTGCATCATGCACATGCAAGGCCAACCCAAAACCATGCAGAATGCACCGCAATACGACGATGTGTTGGCTGACGTGGAAGCATTTTTGGCGGAACGCATGGCGGTGTGTGAAGCGGCGGGTATCGCGCGTGAGAATATCATCCTTGACCCGGGATTTGGCTTTGGTAAATCCATCGAACACAATTATCATCTGTTAGCGAATTTGGAACAATTCCATCGTTTCGGCTTGCCTGTGCTTGCTGGCATGTCTCGAAAGTCCATGATCTTTAAATTGCTGGACAAACAACCTGCAGATTGCATGGTGGCCAGCGTGACGTGTGCATCGATTGCTGCAATGAAAGGCGCGCAGATTATCCGTGTGCATGACGTCGAAGAAACACTGGAAGCGATGACGATTATCCAAACGATGAACAAAAACCGCGCATTATAAAAACTAAGGAATCATCATGTCTGATCAAAGACGTTATTTTGGTACTGACGGTGTCCGTGGCAAAGTTGGCCAATACCCAATCACACCGGATTTCGTATTGAAGCTTGGCTGGGCTGCTGGACGCGTGCTGGCAAAACAGGGCACAAGAAAAGTCATCATTGGTAAAGACACTCGTATTTCGGGGTACATGCTGGAGTCGGCGCTTGAGGCCGGTCTGGCTGCTGCGGGCTTGAAAGCAATTTTTACCGGTCCAATGCCAACACCAGCGGTTGCTTACCTGACTCAAACGTTTCGCGCTGAAGCGGGGATTGTTATTTCTGCGTCGCACAACCCGTATTACGACAATGGCATTAAGTTCTTCTCATCCGAAGGCACCAAACTGCCCGATGATATCGAACTGGCAATTGAAGCGGAGCTGGATAAAACGCTTGAATGCGTTGAGTCTGCGGAACTGGGGAAAGCATCCCGCCTTATGGATGCGGCAGGGCGTTACATCGAGTTTTGTAAAAGCACCTTCCCGCATCAATTGAGTCTGTCTGGGCTGAAAATTGTTGTCGATTGTGCGCATGGCGCCACATATCACATTGCGCCAAATGTATTTAAAGAGCTGGGCGCTGAAGTGATCGCGATGGGGGTTGAGCCAAACGGCGTGAACATCAACGATCATGTGGGCGCGACCGATGTGCGTGCGCTACAACAACGTGTGGTGGAAGAAAAAGCGCATTTGGGGTTAGCGTTTGATGGCGATGGTGACCGATTGATCATGGTCGACGAATTCGGTAACAAAGTCGATGGTGACCAGATCGCTTACATCATCGCACGCGATGCGCTGCGTCGTGGCGAGCTGAAAGGTGGCGTTGTCGGGACCTTAATGACCAACCTTGGCATGGAAAATGGCCTGAAGCAATTGGGGATTCCGTTCATTCGCGCCGCGGTTGGCGATCGCTATGTGATGGAAAAACTGCAAGAGAAAGGTTGGTTAATCGGTGCGGAGAACTCTGGCCACGTGATTCTATTGGATAAAGTCACCACCGGTGATGCCATCGTTGCTGCACTGCAAGTACTGGCTTCTGTGGTCGGTAGTGGCATGACGCTGAATGAACTGGCGCAGGGAATGACGCTTTATCCGCAAGTGCTCGAAAACGTCCGCTTTAGCGGCGACAGCAACCCACTTGAAGCCGAAGCTGTGTTGGCTTCAGTTCAAGCAGTGGAAGCTGAACTGGGTGACAAAGGCCGCGTTCTGCTGCGTAAATCAGGCACTGAGCCGTTGATTCGTGTCATGGTTGAAGGTGAAGATGCGGCGTTGGTGAAAGCATCAGCGCTGAAAATTGCGGAAGCAGTGAAAGTAAACTGCTAAACGCAGCCGGCATTTGCCCGATTCGTCAGGTCATTAAAATGTGGCTGACAAATCGGGCAAGTTTTTGATTACACGTTCTTTGAATCATCTTTGAATCTTTTTTGACCGTTTGATTCGTAAAGTCGATTTTTTTCGAAAATTCCGCTTGTCAGTCAAACGCGCATTCGTTAGTATTGCGTCCGCCTTCGAAGAGGAGGTCGCTAGCCTTGTTCAAGTCACATGATTGAACGGCGCTGGCTCAACAATTTGGAACATAGGTGGAAGTAATGTTTACAGTTCTACTTGTGATTTACCTGTTGGCAGCGGTTGGTATCATTGGCCTGGTGTTGATTCAACAAGGTAAAGGCGCAGATATGGGAGCCTCTTTCGGTGCTGGTGCTTCAAACACAGTGTTTGGCGCGAGCGGCTCAGGTAACTTCCTAACCCGAATGACTGCAATTTTTGCAACCGTATTTTTTATCATCAGCTTGGTGCTAGGTAATATGTCTACGCATAAAACTGAATCACAATGGGTTGACCCATCGCAAGGTCAAGTGATTCAACAAAAAGCTGCTGAGACAGTGAGTGATGCTCCCGCCAAATCAGGCGACGAGATTCCTCAATAACTTATCGAAAGCGATAAGTCAGGTTATGCCGAGATGGTGAAATTGGTAGACACACTAGCATGAGGTGCTAGCGCCCTAGGTGTGAGGGTTCGAGTCCCTCTCTCGGCACCATATTTACAAACTTGTAAATCACCTTGTAGAGCGTATAATTGCTCACAAGTCGGACGCGGGGTGGAGCAGCTTGGTAGCTCGTCGGGCTCATAACCCGAAGGTCGTCGGTTCAAATCCGGCCCCCGCAACCAATTAACCTCTGAAGGTTACGGATTCAAGTTTGGCAGTGCGAACCTCACTGCAGTTGAGAAGAAATTCTCAATTTATCAGGGTCCAGCAACAAAAACCCCGACTTTCGGGGTTTTTTGTTATCTGAATTTTTCGTTTGAAATTCAGGTGCTTGCTTGGAATTTAAATTGGGCTCTATGCCCTTTTTTTGTTTCTGGAGTGGTTTAAATGACTGGTTTAGAAAGACAACTTACTGAAATGCTTGACGCGCCAGTTGTTGCATCAGGTTATGAGTTAGTTGGATTAGAATTTGTCCGTGCAGGACAGCACTCAACGCTACGTATCTATATCGATCACGAAAACGGTATTACCGTCGATGACTGTGCAGAAGTTAGTCATCAAGTGAGTGCAGTGTTGGATGTTGAAGATCCAATTACAGTGGCTTACAACCTTGAAGTTTCTTCACCAGGTTTGGAAAGACCACTTTTCAAAGCTGCACACTACGAGCAATTTAAAGGTCACGAGGTCAGCATCGTGTTGAAAATGGCAGTGGGCAACCGTCGCAAGTGGAAAGGTGAAATCCTGGGCGCCGACGGTGAAACCATCAATGTCATGGTTGACGGGCAAGAAGAACACTTCGCTCTCAGCAACATTTCTAAAGCTAACCTGATCCCTAAATTTTAAGTCTTAGAGGCTATAACAATGAGTAAAGAAATTTTAGCGGTTGTTGAGGCGGTTTCTAACGAGAAAGCGGTACCTCGTGAGCGTATTTTTGAAGCGCTTGAAATTGCGCTGGCGACGTCTACAAAGAAGAAATATGAAATCGAAATCGATGTGCGTGTTGCGATTGACCGTAAAACCGGTGAATTCAACACGTTCCGTCGTTGGTTAGTGGTTGACGAAGTTGAAAACCCAACCAAAGAGATCTCTTTGGAAGCAGCTGTTTACGATGATGAATCGGTGAAACTGGGTGACTTCATTGAAGATGAAATCGAATCCGTGACGTTTGACCGTATTACGACTCAAACGGCGAAACAAGTGATCGTACAGAAAGTGCGTGAAGCAGAACGTGCTCAAATCGTTGAACAGTTCATCGATAACGAAGGCGACTTGATCACCGGCGTGGTGAAGAAAGTGAACCGCGATACTGTGATTCTGGATCTGGGCAGCAACGCTGAAGCTGTGATTCTACGTGAAGACCAATTGCCACGCGAAAACTTCCGCCCAGGCGACCGTGTTCGTGGCCTGCTGTACAAAGTAGCGCCAGAAGCGCGCGGCTTCCAACTGTTCATCACACGTTCTAAGCCAGAAATGTTGGCCGAGCTGTTCCGCGTTGAAGTACCTGAAATTGGCGAAGAGTTGATTGAACTGAAAGGTGCTGCGCGTGACCCAGGTTCTCGTGCGAAAATCGCGGTGAAAACCAACGACAAACGCATTGACCCTGTGGGCGCATGCGTGGGTATGCGTGGTGCACGTGTTCAGGCGGTTTCAGGCGAACTGTGTGGCGAGCGTATTGATATCGTGCTTTGGGATGATAACCCAGCACAATTCGTGATTAATGCGATGGCGCCAGCCGATGTTGCGTCGATCATCGTTGATGAAGATGCACACGCGATGGACATCGCGGTTGAAGCAGACAACCTAGCACAGGCGATTGGCCGTAACGGTCAAAACGTTCGTCTGGCATCTCAACTAACAGGTTGGGAACTGAACGTCATGACTGTGGCGGATCTGCAGAAGAAACACCAAGAAGAGTCAATGGCTTCTATCGAGAACTTCATGAAGTACCTGGATATCGAACAGGATTTCGCGGAGCTATTGGTTGAAGAAGGCTTCTCGACTCTAGAAGAAATCGCCTACGTCCCAGTCCATGAACTGCTGGAAGTAGACGGACTGGATGAAGATCTGGTTGAAGAACTACGTACCCGTGCGAAAGACGCGCTGACCACCATCGCGTTGGCACAAGAAGAATCGTATGAAGGTCTTGAGCCTGCAGAAGATCTGCTGGCACTAGAAGGCCTAGAACGCGAAATGGCGTTCAAACTGGCTGCGAAAGGTGTTGCAACACTGGAAGATCTCGCAGATCAGGGGATTGACGATCTAGAAGGAATCGAAGGCCTAACCGAAGAGCGTGCAGGCGAATTAATTATGGCGGCTCGCAACATTTGTTGGTTTGGCGAAGACGCATAATTTTCAGCAAGGGGAGGAAGCGGCATGACACAACTTACAGTTAAATCACTGAGTGAAGAAATTGGTACTCCAATTGACCGCTTATTAGAGCAACTTGCTGATGCTGGGATGACAAAATCAGGCTCTGACAGCGTAACCGAGGACGAGAAGCAGAAGCTTCTTTCCCACCTACGTAAAGAGCATGGCGAAGCAACGGCTGCAGAGCCAACTCGTTTGACACTCCAGCGTAAAACCCGTAGTACACTGAGCGTGAACGCCGGTGGCGGTAAAAGTAAGAATGTTCAGGTTGAAGTGCGCAAAAAACGTACGTATGTTAAGCGCAGTACAATCGAAGATGAAGCGACACGTGAAGCTGAAGAAGCTGCAAAACGTGAAGCGGAAGAACAAGCGAAACGTGATGCTGAAGAAGCGCTGAAACGTGAAGCTGCAGAAGCAGCGAAACGTGAAGCGGAAGAAAAAGCAAAACGTGACGCGGAAGAAAAAGCAAAACGCGACACTGAAGATAAAGTGAAGCGCGAAGCTCAAGAAGCAAAACGTGAGCGTTCTGCTGAAGATAAATCTAAGCAAGAAGCAGCGCGAAAAGAAGCCGAAGCACTGAAACATCGCCAGGAAGAAGAAGCGAAACGTAAGGCTGAAGAGGAAAGTAGCCGTCAGCTTGAAAAAGCGCGTGAATTGGCCGAATTAAATAAAGAGCGTTGGTCTGCTGAAGAAGAGAAAAAGGGTGATATGCAAGAAGATACAGATTACCACGTAACGACTTCACGCTACGCTCGTGAAGCCGAAGATGAAGCAGACCGTCGTGAAGAAGGTTCCAGCCGTCGTTCTACCAAAGCGAACAAGAAAAAAATGTCTTCTCGCGATGATAAACAAGAGCGTGACAATTCTCGTGCTCGCGGTGGCAAAGCCGGTCGTAAAGGTCGCATCAGCAAGCCTTCATCAATGCAACATGGCTTCGATAAGAGCGCTGTGGTTGCAAAATCAGATGTAGTCATCGGCGAAACTATCGTCGTGTCTGAGCTGGCTCAAAAGATGTCTGTGAAAGCGACAGAAGTCATCAAAGTGATGATGAAACTGGGCGCAATGGCAACCATCAACCAAGTGATTGACCAAGAAACTGCGCAGCTGGTTGCAGAAGAAATGGGTCACAAAGTGATCATCCGTAAAGAGAACGAACTGGAAGAAGCCGTTCTGTCTGACCGTGATGACGAATTTGAGTCTGTGCCACGTGCACCAGTTGTGACCATCATGGGTCACGTTGACCACGGTAAAACGTCAACACTGGACTACATTCGTCGTACACACGTTGCGTCTGGCGAAGCGGGTGGTATTACTCAGCACATCGGTGCTTACCACGTTGAAACGCCAAACGGCATGATCACCTTCCTTGATACTCCGGGACACGCGGCGTTTACGTCAATGCGTGCTCGTGGTGCTCAAGCGACGGATATCGTTGTTCTTGTGGTTGCAGCGGACGATGGCGTGATGCCACAAACAGTTGAAGCGATCCAGCACGCGAAAGCGGCCGGCGTACCTTTGATTGTTGCGGTCAACAAGATCGATAAAGAAGCAGCGAACCCAGATAACGTGAAGAACGAACTGGCGGCATACGACGTGATTCCTGAGGAATGGGGCGGCGAGAACATCTTCGTTCACATCTCTGCAAAACAGGGCACTAACATCGATTCACTGCTAGAAGCGATTCTGCTGCAAGCGGAAGTGCTAGAACTGCACGCCGTGAAAGACGGCATGGCCTCTGGTGTGGTGATTGAATCACGCCTAGATAAAGGTCGTGGTCCAGTTGCAACCGTTCTGGTTCAGTCGGGTACGCTTCACAAAGGCGACATCGTACTGTGTGGTCAAGAATATGGCCGCGTTCGTGCAATGCGTGATGAGCTGGGTGAAGAAGTGGACGAAGCTGGTCCTTCTATCCCTGTGGAAATCCTGGGTCTGTCAGGCGTTCCTGCTGCTGGTGATGAAGCAACCGTTGTTCGTGATGAGCGTAAAGCACGTGAAGTAGCGAACTACCGTCAAGGTAAGTTCCGCGAAGTGAAATTGGCTCGTCAGCAGAAATCGAAACTGGAAAACATGTTCTCGAACATGGCTGCCGGTGACGTTGCTGAACTGAACATCGTTCTGAAAGCAGACGTACAAGGTTCGGTTGAAGCAATCGCTGACTCACTACTGAAACTGTCGACTGACGAAGTGAAAGTGAACATCGTGGGTTCAGGCGTCGGTGGTATTACTGAGACAGATGCCGTCTTGGCCGCTGCATCAAATGCTATCGTTGTCGGCTTTAACGTTCGTGCGGATGCATCAGCGCGTCGTACAATCGAAGCAGAAAATATCGACCTTCGCTACTACTCGATCATTTACCAATTGATCGACGAAGTGAAACAAGCGATGAGCGGTATGCTGGCTCCAGAATTCAAGCAAGAGATCATTGGTCTTGCTGAAGTTCGTGACGTGTTCAAGTCACCGAAACTGGGTGCAATTGCTGGTTGTATGGTGACCGAAGGTACCATCAAGCGTCATAACCCAATTCGCGTACTGCGTGATAACGTGGTTATCTACGAAGGCGAACTGGAATCTCTGCGTCGCTTTAAAGATGACGTCGCAGAAGTGAAGAATGGTTACGAGTGTGGTATCGGCGTGAAGAACTACAACGACGTTCGCGTAGGCGACCAGATCGAAGTGTTCGAAGTTGTTGAGATTCAACGCACCATCGACTAACCAACTAAAATTGCATTATCGGCAAGTTTAGGTTGTTGAATACACCATGGGGGGCTGGGTAAACCATCCCCCCATTCTTTCTATCAGTGAGAAAAGAATATGCCAAAAGAATTTAGCCGTACTCAACGTGTGGCACAGCAATTACAAAAAGAATTAGCGATGATTCTGCAACGCGAAGTGCGCGATTCCCGCCTGGGAATGGTGACCATTTCTGACGTAGAAGTGTCTCGCGATCTGGCTTACGCCAAAGTTTTCGTGACCTTCCTGTGCGTGGGTGAGCAAACGCCAGAATCATGCCTGAATGCGCTGCGTGAGCACGAAGTGCACATCCGTATGATGCTGGGCAAACGCATTCGTCTGCGTCTGACGCCAGAGATTCGTTTCCACTACGACAACACCCTGGTGGAAGGCATGCGTATGTCTAACTTGGTGACCGAAGTGGTCAGCCAAGACAAGCAAAAACAAAAAGAATCGGGTCGTGAGGACGAAGAGTAATGGCGCGTCGTCGTAAAGGCCGTGCGATCAACGGTGTGCTGTTGCTAGATAAGTCAACAGGCATTTCATCGAACGACATTTTACAGAAAGTGAAACGCCTGTTTTTCGCCGAGAAAGCCGGACACACCGGTGCGCTGGATCCGCTTGCAACCGGTATGCTGCCGATTTGCCTTGGTGAAGCGACCAAGTTCTCCCAGTTCCTGCTTGATTCCGACAAACGCTATCGCGTGATTGCCAAACTAGGTGAGCGCACCGACACCTCAGACTCTGACGGTGACGTGGTGGAAACGCGCCCGGTGCAGGTCGATCGCGAGACTTTGCTGGCCAAGATTGAATCATTCCGTGGCGAAACCGATCAGGTGCCATCGATGTTTTCTGCGCTGAAATATCAAGGACGTCCGTTGTACGAATACGCACGTCAAGGTATTGAAGTGCCACGCGAAGCGCGCAAAATCACCGTGTACGACATCGTCCTGCATCGCTTTGAAGGTGATGAAGTGGAAATGGAAGTGCACTGCTCAAAAGGCACGTACATTCGAACCATCGTTGACGATTTAGGCGAAATGCTGGGTTGCGGTGCGCATGTCACAATGCTGCGTCGCACTGGTGTGGCGAAGTACCCGTACGAAAACATGGTCACATTAGACCAACTCAACGCGATGGTGGAAGACGCCAAGCGTGAAGAGCGCTCGCCTTACGACGTGTTGGATGCGTTGCTGCTGCCAATGGATACCGCAGTGCAGGATTTACCAGAAGTGAATCTGGTGCCTGAACTGGTCCACATGGTGCAACACGGCCAAGCGGTGCAAGTCTTTGGCGCGCCAAGTGATTGCTTCGTTCGTTTGACCGGCGGAGAGGAGAAACTCTTCTTGGGCGTGGGTGAAATGAATGACGATGGCAAAATTGCGCCAAAACGTTTGGTGGTTTACCCGACAGACGCTGAGTAACGGTCTTTTTTGATCTTGTGCGAAGGGGAATAATTCCCTATAATTCGCGCTCCTCGTGTCGGCTGAATCAGAGATTGGCTGACACAAATATAAACTTAACTCTTTAGGAGAGAATTATGTCTCTGAATGCAGAAACTAAAGCAGCAATCGTTGCTGAATACGCACGTGCCGAAGGCGATACTGGTTCACCAGAAGTTCAAGTAGCTCTACTGACTGCTTCTATCAACCACCTGCAAGGTCACTTCAAAGCGCACAAAGGCGATCACCACAGCCGTCGTGGTCTGCTACGCATGGTTTCTAGCCGTCGTAAACTTCTTGATTACCTGAAAGGCAAAGACCTGTCTCGTTACCAAGATCTAATCAAACGTCTAGGCCTACGTCGCTAATCAGTGACTGCATAGTACAGTTTGTTTAAAAAGGGGCTATATGCCCCTTTTTTGTTATCTAAATTTGGCACATCTTTCGCAATGTAGTTTATACTACCCGCCGTCTGACTCGATGGAGTCAGCATTATCTAAACTCAAGGCATTACAGTCACCGTAAGTCGGCCAACAGGTCGCGGCTATTAAAAACCGATTGGGCAATCAGTCCGTTTTTACTAGTCGCGATTGGTGATGTTTTGAGACCTCAATCGATTCATCCAGGTACGCCCTGGAAAAGGAAAAACTCAATGTTTGAAAAACCAGTAGTAAAAACATTCCAGTACGGTAACCACACCGTGACACTGGAAACTGGCGTGATGGCTCGTCAAGCAACGGCAGCTGTCATGGTAACGATGGACGATACAGCAGTATTCGTAAGCGTGGTTGGTAAGAAAGAAGCCGTTGAAGGCCAAGATTTCTTCCCGCTGACCGTAAACTACCAAGAGCGTACTTACGCTGCAGGTAAAATCCCAGGTGGTTTCTTTAAACGCGAAGGCCGTCCTTCTGAAGGCGAAACGCTGACTGCTCGTCTGATCGACCGTCCAATCCGTCCGCTGTTCCCTGATGCATTTAAAAACGAAGTTCAAGTGATTGCGACTGTTGTGTCTGTTAACCCAGACGTACAACCTGACATCGTGACCATGATTGGTACTTCTGCTGCGCTAGCGATCTCTGGTATTCCGTTCAACGGTCCTATCGGTGCTGCACGTGTGGGTCACATCGATGGTCAATTGGTTCTGAACCCAAGCAACACTGAGCTGGCAACATCGAAGCTTGACCTTGTGGTTGCCGGTACTGAATCTGCTGTGCTGATGGTTGAATCTGAAGCAGAAGTTCTGTCTGAAGAAGAGATGCTGTCTGCGGTTGTATTTGGTCACGACCAACAACAAACTGTGATCAAAGCGATCAACGAATTCGCAGCAGAAGTTGCGACGCCAGCATGGGATTGGGTTGCGCCAGAAGAGAACACGGCTCTGACTGCTAAAATCGCTGAACTTGCAGAAGCGAAACTGGTTGAAGCATACCAAATCACTGAAAAAATGGCGCGTTATGACCGCATCCACGAAATCAGTGCTGAAGTCAGCGCAACGCTGCTGGCTGAAAACGAAGAGCTGAATCCAAAAGAAATTCACACCATTTTCCATGACCTAGAAAAAACTGTGGTACGTCGTAGCATCATCGCTGGCAACCCACGTATCGATGGCCGTGAAAAAGACATGGTTCGTGCACTGGACGTACGTACTGGCGTTCTGCCACGTACCCACGGTAGTGCGCTGTTTACTCGCGGTGAAACTCAGGCGCTGGTGACGGCGACTCTGGGTACTCAACGTGATGCGCAAATCATCGACGAACTGACTGGCGAGCGAAAAGATCACTTCCTGCTGCACTACAACTTCCCTCCATACTGTGTGGGCGAGACAGGTTTTGTCGGTTCTCCTAAGCGTCGTGAAATTGGTCACGGTCGTCTGGCAAAACGCGGTATTGCTGCAGTGATGCCTTCGATCGATGAATTCCCATACACCGTACGTGTGGTTTCTGAAATCACTGAATCAAACGGTTCGTCTTCTATGGCGTCTGTATGTGGTTCTTCACTGGCTCTGATGGACGCGGGTGTGCCAATCAAAGCATCGGTTGCGGGCATCGCAATGGGTCTGGTGAAAGAAGAAAATGACTTCGTAGTTCTGTCTGACATTCTGGGTGACGAAGACCACCTGGGCGATATGGACTTTAAAGTTGCGGGTACTTCAAACGGTGTGACTGCACTGCAGATGGACATCAAGATTGAAGGTATCACCAAAGAGATCATGCAGATCGCTCTGAACCAAGCAAAAGGTGCACGTCTGCACATTCTGTCGGTTATGGATCAAGCAATCTCTGGTGCTCGTGACGATATCTCTCAATTCGCGCCACGTATCCACACCATGAAGATCAGCGCAGACAAGATCAAAGACGTGATCGGTAAAGGCGGTGCAGTGATTCGTCAGCTGACTGAAGAAACTGGCACGACCATTGAAATCGAAGATGACGGCACCATCAAAATCGCGGCAACTTCAGGTGAGCAAGCACAAGATGCGATCCGTCGTATCGAGCAAATCACCGCAGAAGTTGAAGTGGGTAAGATCTACACTGGTAAAGTGGCTCGTCTGGCTGACTTCGGCGCATTCGTTACCGTACTGCCAGGTAAAGATGGTCTGGTTCACATCTCTCAAATCGCTGACAAGCGTATCGAGAAAGTGTCTGACGTGCTGTCTGAAGGCCAAGAAGTACAAGTTAAAGTTCTGGAAATCGACCGTCAAGGCCGTGTCCGTCTGAGCATGAAAGAAGCGGTTGAGAAACCAGCTGAAGAAGCGTCAGCGGCACAAGATGCACCAGCAGCTGAATAAGCCTCACTGGGTTAAAGCGCGATCTGTTTTCGCTTTTTAACGCCAAAGCATGTTATAAAGGGAGCGTCATTCGCTCCCTTTTTTTATGCGGGATACACAGGAGTATCGATTTGTGAAATGGTTTCGAACCGCAACAGCCAGCGTCGCGCTGATGATTTTGGCAGGTTGCGCCTCTCAATCTTCGACCCAAGGTACGCAATGGGTGTACCCACCGATGGCGATTCCGCTACAGGCGAGTGTGCAGCAAGAAGTGCAAATTGCGCGTTTAACGCAACTGCTGCAACGTCCGGATTTGAGCGATGAAGTTCGCGCTAAGATGCTGTTTGAACGCGGCAATTACTACGACAGTGTGGGGTTAAGAGATTTAGCGCGCCTCGATTTTACGCAGTCTCTTTCACTCAATCCGGCACAACCGGATATCTTTAATCTGCTCGGCGTGTATTACACCGAAGCCGGTGAATTTGATGCGGCATACGAATCATTTGATTCAACCTTAGAGCTCGACCCCGAGAATTTTTACGCAGCGCGTAATCGTGCGATTGCACTTTATTACGGCGAGCGTCCCGAGCTGGCGTTGGATGAAATCAACAACCATTACCTGCAAGATCCCAGTGATCCGTTTCGCGCGCTCTGGCTGTATATCATTCAAAGCGAGTTACACCCAGCGCAGGCACGTCAGGATCTGATGACGCGTTATCAGCAACATGATGAACAGTGGGGCTGGGTTTTGGTGGCATTGATGCTCAACCAAGTGTCTGAAGAGCAAGCCTTTAAAGCGGTATTGGCAGCCACACGCGACAACAGTGCGTTGGCACAGCACCTGACAGAAGCTTACTTCTACCTCGGAAAACGCTATCAAATGCAGGGGGATTACGCGCATGCCATCTCTTTGTATAAACTGGCGATCTCCTTTAACGTGTACGAATACGTTGAACACCGTTACTCATTCATTGAGCTGGGGCGCATCTACCAGCATCTGCGTGACGTGCAAATTGCCAAAGCAAAGGCTGAAACGCCCTCACTCGATTAACGGCATGAACTCAGTTGTCTTTTCATCAAAGCTGCCCCGCGGGCAGCTTTTTTATTGCCTATGAATTTAAATTTCGGCAAAATAGTTAGCTTTTCTAACTAAATGGTCATCGGGATGAGTTTAGATATCCAATTAGAGAAGCTGGAGCGTTTCACCTCCAAAGTGTGGCGAAAGTACAGTAAAGAAGATCCCATCGCGCAGCTCAGTTTCAATGAATATGACTACTTAAAGGTCATTCAGGGCGCGCAGGAGGCGATTCGACTCACGGATTTGGCCGCGGAGCTCGAAGTGAGTAAACCGTCGGCATCAAATATGGCTAAACGCCTAGAAAGAAAAGGATTGGTGCAAAGAACACGATGCAGTGAGGATGCTCGGTCACATCGGTTGTCATTGACCGAACTGGCGGAAATCCATTTGGCATCGGAAGCCAAAGTGTATCAATTGCTGGCTGAACTGGTGTCGCAGCACCTCAGTGACGAAGAGTCATCATGCCTTGATATGTTGTTGAGTAAAGCATTACGTTAATGGCTAACATTAGTTAGCAAAGCTAATAATATAAATGAGTAGTTGAACATGAACACCGCTATCAATCGTCAGTTTCTTCGCTACGCGATTCCAACCGTAGCTGCCATGCTGGTGAATGGTCTTTATCAAGTCGTGGATGGTATTTTTATCGGTCACTATGTTGGTGCGACCGGATTGGCCGGCATCAACGTTGCCTGGCCGGTGATTGGGACCATTTTAGGCGTGGGGATGTTGGTGGGGGTCGGCACCGGTGCATTGGTGTCGATCAAACAAGGGGAAAAAGATCTGCACAGTGCCAAGCGTATTCTGGCGACAGGCTTGTTGACCCTCGTGATGTTGGCGCCAATCGTGGCGACATTACTGTGGTTTTTTGCCGATGACTTTTTGCGTTGGCAAGGCGCACAAGGGCGCACATTTGAATTGGGCATGCAGTATCTGCAAGTGCTGATCGTTGGCTGCGTGTTTACCCTTGGCTCCATTGCGATGCCGTTTTTGCTGCGCAATGATGACAGCCCCAATTTGGCGACCATGTTGATGGTGGTGGGTGCGCTGTGTAACATCGTGCTTGATTACGTGCTGATCGCATGGTGGCAATGGGAATTAACCGGTGCAGCGATTGCGACGGCCATTTCGCAACTGATCGTCACTGGGCTTGGTTTGAGCTACTTTTTCTCCAAGCGCGCCAAACTGCGTTTAACACGCGCTTGTCTCACCATGGAGTGGCGCTATCTGCCGAAGATTTTTGCCATTGGTGTCTCCAGCTTTTTTATGTACGCCTACGGTTCAACCATGGTGGCGTTACACAACAGCTTGATCATTCAGTACGGCGATGCCGTCATGGTCGGTGCGTATGCCATTTTGGGCTATATCGTCACCGTGTACTATCTCACGGTGGAGGGCATTGCCAACGGCATGCAACCGCTGGCGAGCTTTAACCATGGTGCGCGTCAGTACGACAATATTCGCCGCTTGCTCAAATTGGCGATGAGCATCGCTGTGTTGGGCGGGGTCGTGTTTGTGGTCCTGATCAACCTGTTTCCTGAACAGGTGATTGGTATCTTTAACTCCGATGATCCTCGTTTGATGGAAGGCGCGGTGTTTGCGCTCAAACTGCACATGTTTGCGCTGTTTCTGGATGGTTTTTTGGTGGTGAGTGCGGCTTACTATCAAGCGACCAATCATGGGGGCAAAGCGATGTTTGTCACCGTGGGCAATATGTTGGTGCAGCTGCCGTTTTTGTACATGCTGCCGAAACTGTATGGCATTACCGGGGTGTGGATTGCGTTTCCGCTGTCGAACATTGCGCTAACTGCGGTGGTCGCTGTGATGCTGTGGCGTGATGTGTCGCGCTTGGGCAAACCGGGCGCCCCGGCGTACGCCTGACGGCGATCTGTGAGTGAAAAGGCTGAAGAGATCCTTCAGCCTTTTTTCTATCCGTAAGCCACCGTCTATGACGGTGGTGATCGTTGTGTGGTGGGTTAGATGTTTTTGACTTCTAGGCCCGCCAGTTGATGCCAGTAGCCGTTGCATTGATGGTTCGCTAGAGGCTGAGGGTGCTGGCCATGCTCGTTCGCTTTAAAGCGGTCGAGATGGCTGAAGGTTTCAACGCCAAGCGGGCTCAGGCGCACCACGTCGACCAATCCCTGCATGGCTGGGAGATCATTGACCAAGTTGTAGCAGTAACCCGATTGCGTCTGAATGCCGTTCAGATTAAACACCGATTGACCTTCTTGGCTGTGAACTTGAATGCCGGTGGGGTATTTGATGCAACAGGTCTCGCATTCATCTTTGGCGCGATTTTCAGCCCGCGCGGTAAAGCAGCGCGCTGAGTAGGCGAGTGGCAGATAACCGTGGCTGAACACTTCGGTTTCAAACTGACCCCGAATACCCAGCTGTTCGCACTGTGCCAACACGTTCTGGAGCCAATCACGCGACAGTTCTACTGGCATGCACCAACGGGTCATCCCTTGTTTGAGAAACAGCTTCAGGGCGTAAGCGTTGTACGCATTGATGGCCGGACCAACCACAAACGGAATGCCTTTTTCGCTCGCCATTTGAATCGCTGCCATGTCATTGGCTTCGACCGCGAAGTCACCGTTATCAATGTATTTTTTCATCACATTGATTTCACTGGGGGCTTCGAGCAGCGCCATGGTCGATAACACGACTTGCTTGCCGGCAGCGCTCAGGGCTTGCGCGATCTCCAGCCAGTGTTGCGATTTCATTTCGCGTCGTTTGGAACAGACGGTTTCACCGAGATAAATGATGTCGGCGCTGCTGGCGCACGCTTGCTGATAAAATTGTTCTACATCTTGCTTGGGCCAGAAGTAGAGCAGGGGACCGAGGGCGTATTTCATGGTGTTCTCCACGTCGTTTATTGCCATTGACGGTGATAAGCACCGAGTGTGGTCTGTGTGCCTTCCGAAACATTAGCCAGCGCTGCATTCCACGCCGCTTCCACTTGATAGCCTTCTGGATTGGCCAGGTAACGGTCGATGGCGGCGCGCCAAGTACGCGTCACTTGTTCAACATACGCCGGGCTGCGCTGACGGCCTTCAATTTTGACTGAGGCCACATTCGCAGCAAACAGTTCTGGCAGCAACGACAAGGTATTAAGGCTCGTGGGTTCTTCCAGCGCATGGTAGCGTTTATGTTCACCGTCGATGTCGGCAATAAAGCGACCTTTACACAGCGTGGGGTAGCCCGCGTTCTCTCCGGCCGAATATTTATCGATCAGGATTTCATTCAAGCGCGATTCCAAACCGGACGCGGTTTCTTGCCAGCGTACGTATTTGGCTGGTGAGCACGCCCCCACGGTATTGGGCGATTCGCCTGTCATGTACGAAGACAAGTAGCAGCGCCCTTCCGACATGATGCACAGGCTGCCAAAAGCAAACACTTCCAATTCGACATCGTGTGGAATATTACGCGAGAGCTGTTTGACCTGATGAATGGAGAGTACGCGCGGTAGAACGACGCGTTTCACGTTGAAGTTCTGCTTGTAGAACTCGACCGCTTTGACGTTGGTGGCCGAGGCTTGCACGGACAGGTGCAACTCTAAGTCTGGGTAGCGAGTGGCGGCGTAATCGAGAATGGCCACATCGGCCACGATCAACGCATCAATGCCCAAATCGGCGGCTTGATCCACCGCACTGCTCCATCGCTCAAATCCATTGGGATGCGCGAAGGTGTTAAGGGCGACGTGAATCTTTTTTCCTTGGTCATGGACGTACTGAACGGCTTTATCCAGCTTTTTGCCACTGAAATTCAGGCCCGCGAAGTGACGTGCATTTGTGTCATCTTTAAAGCCGATGTAAACCGCGTCAGCGCCACAATCGATGGCTGTTTTGAGAGCAGGCAAGTTGCCTGCAGGACAGAGTAGTTCCATTGCTCGGGTACTGTTTTCTGAGGACAAGTTCCCGTATTTTATGAAGAATTATGAATATCGGATTTGATGTAAGGCAGGTTTCATTCAATAAAGGAAAAATTACTCACTTAGAGTGATTTACGATGACGGCGATGCTGAGAAAACAGCTCTTCGACTTCATGTTTCGGTTGCGGGCGATAGAAGTGGAAGCCTTGAATCGAATGGCAATTGAGATTGGACAGCAACGTGGCTTGCTGCTGAGTTTCGACCCCTTCGGCCACCACCGTTAAGTTGAGCGATTTACCCAAATTAATGATGTTTTCAATCACCGTCACCTGTTTCGGGAGCGTGTCGATGTCGGTGATAAACGCGCGGTCAATTTTCAGCTCGTCGATCGGAAAGCGTGCCAAATAGGCCAGCGACGAGTAGCCGGTGCCGAAGTCGTCAATCGACAACGAGAACCCCAGTTTCTTAATCGCATTGAGCATTTGCAGCGTGTGTTCGCTGTCGCTCATCACCGCACTTTCTGTCAGCTCAAAGGTGATGCAGTTGGGATCCAACGCCGTCGTGCGCAGTAACTTCTCAAGATAATCAATCAGTTGTGGGTTACCAAATTGTTCGGGTGAAATGTTAATTGCTACGCGGCCTGGCAGAATGCCTTGCTGTTTCCAGCGTTTGACGGTGGCAAACACATCGCGCATCACCACGCGGCCAAGGTGTTCGATCAAGCCGGCTTTTTCCGCCACGGGAATGAAGGCACCCGGGCTGATGTAGCCTTCAACCGGGTGCTTCCAGCGCACCAACGCTTCCGCGCCATTGATGCTGAAATCACGCGCATTCACTTTCGGTTGGTACCACACTTCCAAGCCATTTTGTTGCAGGGCTTTTTGCAGTTCGATCTC
Source organism: Vibrio sp. CJQ_6 (assembly GCF_043106745.1). NCBI lineage: Bacteria > Pseudomonadati > Pseudomonadota > Gammaproteobacteria > Vibrionales > Vibrionaceae > Vibrio > Vibrio sp. CJQ_6. Next base: position 173,054 of record NZ_JBICMV010000037.1, read on the forward strand.
CAGCCACAGGCGCATACGTGCTTCTTTGTTCATTTGATCATTGAACTTGATTAAGCGGTTGCGGCCGCGATCTTTGGCTTCGTACATCGCCGTGTCCGCGTTTTGCAGCAGCACGCGCGCGTCGCTACCATCCCCGGGGTAACACACGCTGCCGATTGAACAGGCCAGTCGTTTGCTGAAATGATGCAGATCGAACGGTTGGTTGATGAGCGAAATGATGCGCTCTGCCAGCATTTCGGCGGAGCGATTGTGCTCCGGCTCGGGCAAGATCAAACCAAATTCGTCGCCACCAAGATGACCCAATACCGCGTGAGGCGGCAACAGGCGTTTGAGGCGCGATGACACTTCTTTGATCACTTTGTCGCCAATGTGATGCCCCAACGAATCATTGATGTTTTTGAAGTTATCGATGTCGAGGTAGAGCATGACCAACGGCGTGTCGTTTTGAATCAGGTGTTCTAGGCGTTTGGTAAAGCCCAAACGGTTATACAAACCGGTTAAGGTGTCGATATGCACATCCGTTTGGGTCGTCGCCGAGAGCTGTTTGGTTGCTTGCGACGCATCCTGAATCAGGATCAGTTGTGAATTGCTGCTGAGCACGCGAGTGGTGCCCGCATTGAGCTGTACTTTCCGCTCAAAGCCGCAGCGAGGGCCGGTCAGGCACACCAAGGGGGCTTCTGAGAGCAATAACCCGATGGGGGAGCTAAATGCCGCTTTGGTTTTTTCGTCAATAAACAGGCTAGAAAGATCTTCACCGAGTAAATCGGAGGTGTCATCCAAGCCAAGCAAACGTGCCGATGATGGGTTCGCGGAAATGATGCAATCGTCTTCCACCAACAGTAAGCCGTCGGGCAGCAGTGTGGTGAGGGTGGAAAACTTGTGTTCGGACTCTTCCAGTGAACGAATGAGAATCTGTTTTTCAGACGTGTCGATGGCGTGAAAAACGACGTATTCGACCTGTTTGTCATTGAGAATGGGCGAGAGCGAAAAGTGCAGGCTGGTTTCGAGGTCGAGTTCGTGTAGCGTGATTTCGGCTTCAAGGGTTTCGCCGCGAAACGCACGGTCGTAGTAGGGTTTGAGATGTTGATAAAAGTGTTCGCCCAACACGCTTTTATCGTTCATGCCAACGAGTTCATCTGCTGACAAGCCAGCGATGTCGCAATAGCGCTCATTGACCAGAACATACTGATGTTGGTCATTAAGCAATGCAAAAAAGAACGGACTATGCGACGTAATTTTTGCAAACCAGTGCTGTATATTTTGCGAGGGCATGTGCGAAAGCATCAAGATACTACCAACCGTCCAGAATGCGTACTATTCATTGAAATTGTTACTCAGGCAACAACCATTAACTATAACTTTGATTCCTGCTACTGAAAAGCGACATCAGGGAACTGGTTTTTTGATGCATAACAGGAATTGGCGCAAATACATCCATTATGATGAGACACACTTAATTTAAAAGGTAACGGATAACGCGCGTGATTAACAAGATTCGTACTCAACTAGTTCAAAATGCCGCATCAATTTTGAGATCTCCAATCCACTTATTACCTAAATCTGTGCAAAAAAAAGCCTTGCTGGATGGGCTCAAACTCGCCTTCCACGAAGCCTTGGATGACGGCGACTTCGAATTCCTTGAAGACAAATGGCTCAAGGTCGAAATCCGAGACCTGAATTTACGTTGGTTTATCAGTTATGAGAACGAAAATCTCATCGTTGCAGACAATGTACGCCATGAAGATGTCAGTTTTAGCGGCGATTTAAATGACCTTGTTCTGATCGCGGGCCGCAAAGAAGATCCCGATACCTTATTTTTCCAACGTCGCCTGTCGATTGAAGGGGATACGGAGTTGGGACTGGAAGTCAAAAACTTGATGGACAGTGTGGATTTGGAACAATTACCGAAAGCATTGCAAATTTTACTTCACCAACTGGCCGATTTTGTGCATAAAGGCATGCAAACGCCAAACACACACAATGAGGTACTCAATGCTTATTCGAACTGAAGCTCCAGCGGACATTCTGGCGGTCGACCGTCTGCTTAAAACGGTGTTTGACACCGACGCTGAAGCAAATCTGGTCATGGCATTACGAGAAAACAGTCACCGCACGTTGTCGCTGGTGGCGTGTGATGATGAGGGTGAAGTGGTGGGGCATGCCATGTTCAGTCCGGTACTGCTCAATGGCGAAGACCTCAACTGGCAAGGCTTGGCGCCTTTGGCTGTCAAAGCGGAATTTCGTCATCAAGGATTGGGAGGCGAGCTGGTGAATGAAGGCTTGGCGTCGCTGGGTGAGTTGGGCTATCCCGCTTGCGTCGTGCTTGGCAACCCGGATTACTACGCGCGCTTTGGTTTTACATCGGCCGAGAAACACGGATTCCATTGTCAATGGGACGTGCCGGCTGACGCATTTCAAATTGTCGCCCTGTGGGACGGTGAATTGACCGGCCGCAGCGGTGAGATTCAATACTGTCCGGAATTTGCTGACCTCGCGTAACATGCTTGAGCGCGCTGATCATGCGATGGCCACAACGTGAATGCCAAGGAGCCTGACGGCTCCTTTGTTTTTTTGTGCCTTTTCGTATGCGGCGTCTTGAGTGAATTCAACGAAGTTTGATAGCATGGCGCGCAATGAATCGACGAGCGAAGCGACATGTCTGACCGCCAACAACACTACTTACACGCCATGGGCATCCAGAGCTGGGATCTGGTGCATCCTGAGCGTCTGCAAGGCTATCAGCCCACCTTAGCGCCATTGGACGACGAATGCCGTTTGGTGCTGGTGAGTGACACCTACCCAACGGCTGCGGAAGCGCTGCTGTTTGAACGTGTGTTGAAAAGCTTTCATGTGCCACTTGCAGCGGCGCGTCATGTCTTTCCCCATCAATTGGCGCAGTTGGACCTGAGCGGCTTAGCGTGGATTTGGTTGGCGGGTGTTGAAGTGGATGTGGACACGTCGGCCAACCGGCTGACCTCACCTGCGTTGGCCGACATTGATGGTCATACGCAACATCGCCGTGACTTATGGCAACAAATTTGCTCGTACGGAGCGCAATCTAAATGAGTGTTGAATTTGTACCGATGGCCGCCGAGCATACCGACGCGGTCTATCACATTGAATTGCATGCACACACGCACCCCTGGTCAAAAACCATGGTGGGCGATCTCTCCAGCCGCGGTGCTTGTCACTGCGTGATGTTGGTCAACGGCAAGGTGGTCGGGTATTTCTTTGCTCAAAACATTGTTGGTGAAGTGACGCTGCTCAACATCGCCATTGAACCGGCGCAACAAGGCAAAGGTTATGGCCGTCAACTGGCGACACATTTTCTCGACATGTGCCATGAGCAAGGCGCAGAGAGCGCTTGGTTGGAAGTGCGAGAAAGCAACGCGCGAGCCTACGCCCTTTACACGGATCTGGGGTTTCACGAGATTGACCGCCGCGTGAATTACTACCCTACTGGGCATGGTCGCGAAGATGCGATCATCATGAGCTACATCTGCTAAGAAACTTATTGCAGGCCAATCTGACGCGTCTCGGCGGGCTCCAATAATTGATGATAGTGATGATGACTAAACCGCTGCGCCATCTCTTGGGCCGTCAGCGGTTTATCAAATAGGTAACCTTGAAACTGCTCACAGCCCAACTCCTTGAGCGCGTTGAGTTCAAACGTATCTTCCACCCCTTCAGCAATCACTTCCAGCCCCAAACGGCGCGCAATCATGATGATGGTATCGACGATCGCCTGGTCGCTGTCGTCTAGATGCAACTGGGTGACAAACGAACGGTCGATCTTGAGCACATCCACCGCCAGATGTTTCAGGTAACGCAGCGACGAGTAGCCTGTCCCAAAGTCATCAATCGAAATGTTGAGCTGAAACTCTTTCAAACGCGCCATTTTTTCAATCGCGCTTTCGACATTTTCCAGCAGCAGACTTTCGGTGATCTCCAGTTCAATGTGTTCGCCCGTGATCCCCGCTTGTTGTAAGGCGTCGCGAATGTGATCGACAAATGCGTCCTGCGCAAATTGCAGCGGGCTGATGTTGATCGCCAAACGTTGGAACTCCGGCGGTAGCACGCCCTCTTTCTTCCATTGAGCGTATTGATAGCAGGCTTGCTCGATGATCCAATTGCCGATCTGCAAAATTTGTCCGGTTTCTTCGGCGATCGACATGAACGCCCCCGGTGGCAACACTCCTTTGTGCGGATGATTCCAGCGAATCAACGCTTCAACGCCGATGATCTGGTGGTCGAGATTGACCTGCGGTTGGTAGTAAAGCTCGAATTGATTATGACTCAGTGCCTCGTGCAAACCTTTTTCGATTTCCAAAAATGATTCGACCTGCGCCTGCATTTCAGGCTCATAAAACACATATTTGTTGCGGCCGCTGACTTTGGCGCGATAGAGCGCGGTGTCGGCTTGGCGCAGCACATCGATGTTGGTGATACCAGCCGATGGAAACATCGAAATCCCAATGCTGACCGAGCAATACAGTTGGTGATCGTCAATCGAATACGGATTGGAGATCAATGCGAGTAACTGCTTGGCGACGTTCTCGACGCGCTCGCTGTCCAAAGCGGGGATCAGCACCACAAACTCATCGCCCCCAATGCGCGCGGCAATATAATCCTGTTTTGCCCACGCTTGCAGGCGCGTGGCGATGGCTTTGATCAACTTGTCGCCGATGGTGTGGCCCAAGGAGTCATTGATGGTTTTGAAGCGATCCAGATCGAGATAGAACAGCACGCCGCTGTGTTGATCGTGCTGGGCAAGATCGATGGATTTACTCAGCATTTGCAGCAACAGGCTGCGGTTTGCAAGCCCGGTTAACGTGTCGTAGTAGGCGAGCTGATTGAGTTTGGCTTCGGCCAGTTCGCGCTCATGCCACAAGGTGTGAAATGACGACGCCAGTTCACTCAGCTCGCTTTCTTGATGAATCAACGGCGGCGACAGGTTGTGCGGCCGATCGGGCAGCGACCGTACCCAGTTGATCAGCGTGGTGATCGGCAACGACAGTTTGCGATAGAAAAAGATCAGCAAAATGGTGGTGAGCAGCACGTTGCGTAGCAGGTCGAACATCAGCACGCGGGTTGTTTTCGCCAAAAAGGCTTCGGCAATGGAGGTGCCGTTGATGGAAAAACTTAAGGTCCCGATCACCACATTGGAGTTGGGTTGGTGCAAATCGGCCTGAAAGGTTGGGACATCGGGCGTTAAGTAGCGCGACAGCAGTTGAATAAACGCACCTTGCGCTGCCACATTACGTTCCATACGCGCCAAATCATCCCCAAAGTCATCGACAATCGAGACGCGGTAAATCGCCGGATCGGCCATCAAGCTGGTGGCGACCTGTTCTGCCAACAGATGATTCAAATGATACGCCGCTTGGCTGGCGTTGTTGTAGCTTTGAATCAGCTTGAAATGATAGTGCTCTTCAATGCGTCCTTGTTCCTGATGTAGGTCGACCAGCGTATGATAGAGGCTGAAACAAAAGCCCAATAGCACAGAGACCAGAAAGACGGTCTTGGCTTGGCGAAACGCTAATGAGTGAATCTGTTTGAGTTTGGTCATAGAGGTTGAGCATTCCCTGTTCTTCCTTATCAGTTATAGTCCATAATTCGAGAGAAATTAAAGGCCAAGTCAAAACTCAGCTTTTCTGTGTTGCGTGTCTTAAAGTTGCTCCCGAGGCCAAGATCAGAGAGAATACCGCGCAAATTTGAACCGAAAGGCTAAGGTCTGGCTGCATGCCGCCCTTTAGCATCAAGAGAAGATCCGTTTCATGTCTACTACTCCTTTTTTAGGCGAAGTTTCTAAGCGTCGAACTTTCGCCATTATCTCGCACCCGGATGCGGGTAAAACCACCATCACTGAAAAAGTGTTGTTGTTCGGACGCGCAATTCAAACGGCCGGTTCGGTCAAAGGCCGTGGTTCTGCTCAGCACGCGAAATCAGACTGGATGGAGATGGAAAAAGAACGGGGTATCTCGGTCACCACCTCTGTGATGCAGTTCCCTTACCGCGATGCGCTGGTGAACCTACTGGATACCCCGGGACACGAAGACTTCTCTGAAGATACGTACCGTACGTTGACGGCAGTGGACTCGTGCCTGATGGTGATTGATGCGGCAAAAGGTGTCGAAGATCGAACCCGTAAGCTGATGGAAGTTACCCGCCTGCGTGATACGCCAATCGTGACGTTCATGAACAAATTGGACCGTGATATTCGCGACCCAATGGAATTGCTGGATGAAGTGGAAAACGAACTCAGCATCGCGTGCGCGCCCGTGACATGGCCAATCGGCTGTGGGAAAGAGTTCAAAGGCGTGTACCACATTCATCGTGATGAAACGGTGCTGTACGCGACCGGCCAAGGCCACACCATTCAGGAAGAGCGCATTGTTAAAGGCTTGGATAATCCAGAGCTGGATACACACATCGGTGAGGATCTGGCGAGTCAACTGCGTGAAGAGCTGGAGCTGGTGCTCGGCGCATCACACGAGTTTGATCGCGACCTGTTCCTGAAAGGTGAACTGACGCCAGTCTTCTTTGGTACGGCACTGGGTAACTTCGGTGTTGACCACATGCTAGACGGCCTGACCGAGTGGGCGCCTGCGCCACTGCCGCGTGCGGCGAACGAGCGTCAAGTCGAAGCGACCGAAGAAAAATTTAGTGGTTTCGTGTTTAAGATTCAGGCCAACATGGATCCGAAACACCGCGACCGTATCGCGTTCATGCGTATCGTATCCGGCACCTACAAGCAGGGCATGAAGATGAACCATGTTCGTTTGGGTAAACAGGTGAGCATTTCCGATGCGGTGACCTTCATGGCTGGCGACCGCTCACGCGCTGAAGAAGCGTTTGCGGGTGACATCATTGGTCTGCACAACCACGGTACGATTCAAATTGGTGATACGTTCACGCAAGGTGAATCACTGAAATTCTCCGGCATTCCTAACTTTGCGCCAGAGCTATTCCGTCGTATTCGCCTCAAAGATCCATTGAAGCAGAAACAGCTGCTCAAAGGTCTGGTTCAGTTGTCAGAAGAAGGTGCGGTGCAGGTGTTCCGTCCACTACAAAACAACGATCTGATCGTGGGCGCAGTCGGTGTGCTGCAGTTTGATGTGGTGGTGGCGCGTCTCAAATCAGAATACAACGTGGAAGCGATTTACGAAGGTGTGAACGTTGCGACCGCGCGCTGGGTTGAATGCGGTGACGTGAAGAAATTCGAAGAGTTCAAGCGCAAGAACCAAAGCAACTTGGCGTTGGATGGTGGGGACAACCTGGCGTACATTGCGCCAACCATGGTGAACCTCAACCTCGCGCAAGAACGTTCGCCGGAAGTGACCTTCCGCGCCACACGTGAACACTAAGCGAGTGGATGCCTGACTGCGCGGCAATGCTGGCGCAGTCTTCATGGCGATGACGCAATAAAAAAGCCGATGCAATGCATCGGCTTTTTCTATCTTTTGCGGGCAGAATTATTTTTTCTTCTTACCGCTGCTTTTCTTACCGGCGGTTTTTTTTACGGCCGTTTTTTTCTTGCTGTCGTCTTTTTTCTTTTTCTTAAACACGGGCTTTTTGTGTTTAGGACGCATGCCATCGACATAGCGCTCTTTGATGTCTTCTTTCAGGTAGCGCGCTACGCGATCCATCATCGGTTGGTCGTGGGCTTCTACCAGCGAAATCGCGATGCCTTTTTTACCGGCGCGCGCCGTACGACCGATGCGGTGCAGGTACACATCTGCGCTGCGAGGCAGGTCAAAGTTGATCACGTGGCTGACATCCGGTACGTCGATACCGCGCGCGGCAACGTCGGTCGCCAGCAGAATGTTCACGCTGCCGTCACGGAAGCGGCTAATCGCGTTGTTGCGACGATCTTGCGGCATTTCACCCTGAATCCACGAACAAGCAATTTGTGCGCTTTCGAGCACTGCACGAACTTCCGCTAGGCGCTCACGCGTTTTGAAGAACACGATCGCACGCTCGGATTGTTGTGTCAGAATCGCTTTCAGCAGCTCCAGTTTGTGGTTCATGTCGTCGGCACGGTGATACCACTGAGAAATCTTTTTGCGTTCGCGACGTGGCGGCTCAGCGTTGACTTCGGCTGGCTCTTTGAGCAGGTCAGCGGTAAAGCCTTCTACGCCACGACCTTCCAACGTTGCTGAGAACAGCATGGTCTGTTTACGCCAGCGACATTCCGCCGATAGGCGATCGACCACCGGGCCAAAGCCCATGTCTAGCATGCGGTCCGCTTCATCCAAGATCAGCCATTCAATTGCGCGGCAGTCAAAGCGTTCTGCTTCGATGTACTCCAGCAAACGACCTGGCGTTGCCACCACGATGTCTTGCGTGGTCGCCAGAATGTCGGCGTGTTCTTGATACTGCACGCCGCCGGTGATGGTGAAAATATTCAGCTTGGTGTATTTCGCCAGTTCACGTGCTTGTTCGGTAATCTGCATCGCCAGTTCACGGGTTGGCGTCAGAATCAGAATACGAGCTGGGCCAGCTTTCTTCCGTGGAAAGTCTTGCAGGAACTGCAGTGCTGGAATAACGAACGCGGCAGTTTTACCGGTGCCGGTCGGAGCGGATGCCAATACATCTCTGCCGTCCAGGGCGTGGGGAATCGCTTCGGCTTGAACTTGAGTTGGGCGTTCGAAGCCCATTTCCTCGATCGCTTCAAGAAGATTTGGGTCCAGTTCTAGGTCAGCAAAGGTTTTGATCACTATTATTTACTCCGCGAGCGCTGGGCTGATCAGTCTAAATTAAAGGGCGCACATTATAGTTGGATCATCGGCCAGATCACATCTTTAATTTCTACATCTTGAGATAAAAAGCACGCGTTAAGGCGATAAAGTCTGCACTGTAGGTGGCGCCTTCTTGAATTATGAGTGTACTCAATTGGCTGGAGCACGGCTCTCTTTGTAGCTCAAACAATAGGCGGTGTACAGGTTTACGCGCCGAAGGTTGCACGTTGCAACGTCGCGCCAGAAACCAACCTTGCTGCTCGGCTTGAGCAATGAATTGTTCCCCCTCAACGGCAGGCAAGATCAGACTGGCGGTGCCGAGAGGCGTCAGCAAGCGCGCCATTGCTTGCAGTAAGTCTCCATGATTTAAGCGGTCGGTGTGTCGCGCGGTGGCGCGCTGCGCATGCTGCGACTGTTGGCCGTCATTGAAATAGGGCGGGTTACAGATGATCGCATCGACGGGCGTGTTGAGCTGGGTTTGAAGAATGTTTTGCTGCGCCACCTGGATGCGATTGGCCCACGGGGAGTGGGCCACGTTGTGGCTGGCGGCATGAAACGCGTGTTCATCGATATCGACTGCTGTGATGCTCGCTTGCGGAAATCGCTGCGCGCACATTAAGGCCAGCAAGCCGGTGCCCGTGCCGATATCGAGAATGTGCTGCGGCGAGGTGGCAAACGCCCACGCGCCCAACAAAACACCATCGGTGCTGACGGGCATGCCGCTTTGGCCCCCTTCAATGGTAAATTGCTTAAATTTGAAGCCTTTAGTCTTTAACGTGCTACTTTTCATGAAAATATCGATTTCTGTTTAACTTGAAGTAATTCTGTCTGTTGTTATTTTATTGTTTGGATTTTTGTTCTGGTTGTTGTCAATTTGTGGACTGAGTTGATCGAAATATCGTTCTATCTATTTTTTAACAAATAGTGATTTTCACTGCTTTTTTCTTATATTTGCAAATTAATGTGGTGTTTTTTGCTTTGCTATTGCGAAATATCGATGGTTTCGTCATTATTCGCCCCCTAATTTAAGGTTGGGGACGTCGAATCTCCACCGGATGCACACACAACATTCATGACATTTTAATAAGGGTTATCTGTGAAGCAGACGTTAAAACTAACAGATATTGCCGCTTTAGGCTTTATGCTTTTCGCGTTCTTCTTGGGCGCTGGGAACATCATTTTTCCACCATTGGCCGGCCAGATGGCGGGCGAAAACTTGATGCCGGCCATGGGCGGCTTCCTGCTCACGGCTGTGGGTCTTCCTTTGGTGGCTATCATTGCTGTGGCGATTGCGGGCGGTAGCTGGCAACACCTCACCAAAGACTTACCCGTCAAAGTGGCCACGTTGATTGCGGTGCTGATTTTTATCATTATCGGTCCAGCTTTTGCGGCGCCGCGTACTGGCCTCGTGGCGTATGAAATGGCGGTGAGCCCGCTGTTTGCTGAAACTTCGCAAATGCACTTAACTGCGTTCTCCGTGCTGTTCTTTGTTGTGGCGATGTTCTTCTCTTGGTCACAAGGCCGTTTGATTGACCTGATTGGTAAACTGCTAACCCCTGCGCTATTTATCGGCCTGATCATTTTGGCTGTCGGTGTATTCATGGACCCGCAAGGTGCGTGGATGCCTGCATCTGGCCCGTATGCCACCCAGCCATTCACCAAAGGTTTCTTGGAAGGTTACAACACCATGGATACTTTGGCGGCACTGATGTTCGGCATGCTGATTGTTGATGCGATGCGTAGTAAAGGTATCACTGAATCCCGTGCAACCACCAAATATCTGATTAGCTCGGCCTTCATTGCGGCCGCTGGTTTGGCATCGGTGTACATCTCGCTGTTCTACTTGGGCGCAACCAGCTCGGTGATTGCCGGCGGTGCGGACAACGGCGGCTTTATTCTGAGCCAATATGTCCAAGCGCTGTTTGGCCCTTACGGCCAAGTGGTTCTGTCGACCATCGTTTTGTTGGCGTGTCTGACCACGGCGATTGGCCTGATTTCTGCGTGTTCAGAGTACTTCAGCTCGGTGACCAAGATTCCTTACCACACGTGGGTGATCATCAACGGTGTAGCGTGCGCAGTCATCGCGAACGTGGGTCTGGCACAACTGATTTCGCTGTCGATTCCAGTGCTGGTGGCGCTGTACCCTGTGGCGATTGTGCTGGTTCTGCTGGCATTTGTGCGTCACAAATTACCGAATCCACAAGCGGCGTTTCGCGTGGTGACTTTGGTTGCGTTCCTGTTTGCGTTGATCGACGCCGCCAAAGTGGTTGGTGCCGACATGTCATTCTTTGACGTGCTGCCTCTGTTTGATGTGGGCATGGGGTGGGTACTGCCGACCTTTGCTGCACTGATTTGCATGTTCTTCGTGGCGACCTCTGTACAGGATGAGCTGCAGCACGAAACGGTGTAATCGCTCGATTCAAAGTGAAGGCGGATGAGGTATCATCCGCCTTTTTTATTTGGGCAGAATTTCTGCCTGAACCGCGAAAAACCCTGCGCAGTGAGGCGAATTTTTCCTGTATCTTCATCACATTTTTCAGTAGAATTCTGCGGTTAAATTCTATTCATAAAGTCAAAATCAAACATGTTTGAAATCAATCCAATTAAAAACCGTATTCAGGATGTGTCAGAGCGCACGAACGTCCTGAGGGGGTATCTTTGACTATGACGCCAAAAAAGAGCGTCTAGAAGAAGTCAACGCAGAACTTGAACAACCGGATGTGTGGAACGAACCTGAGCGCGCGCAAGCGCTGGGTAAAGAACGTTCTTCTCTAGAAGCGGTTGTGGAAACCATTGACCAACTCGATCAAGGTGTGGATGACGTTGAAGGTCTCTTGGAGCTGGCGGTGGAAGCCGAAGACCAAGAAACATTTGACGAAATTGGCCCTGAACTGGAAGAACTGGAAAGCAAGCTGGCGAAGCTGGAATTCCGCCGTATGTTCTCCGGTGACCACGATTCGTCAGATTGCTACCTTGACCTGCAAGCCGGTTCTGGTGGTACAGAAGCGCAAGACTGGACATCCATGATGTTGCGTATGTACCTGCGCTGGGCCGATGCGAAAGGCTTCAAAACGGAAGTGATTGAAGTGTCGGAAGGCGATGTAGCGGGCCTGAAATCGGCGACCGTTCGCATCGTGGGCGACTACGCTTACGGTTGGTTGCGTACCGAAACCGGTGTTCACCGTTTAGTTCGTAAGTCACCTTTTGACTCCGGTGGTCGTCGCCATACGTCATTTGCGTCTGCGTTTGTTTACCCAGAGATTGATGACAACATTGCCATCGACATTAACCCAGCGGATCTGCGCATCGACGTTTACCGCGCTTCGGGTGCCGGTGGTCAGCACGTGAACACCACGGAATCTGCGGTACGTATTACCCACCTTCCAACCAACACCGTTGTGCAGTGTCAGAACGACCGCTCTCAGCACAAAAACAAAGATCAAGCGATGAAACAGCTGCGTGCGAAACTGTTTGAACTTGAGCTGCAAAAGCAGAATGCTGAGAAACAAGCGAATGAAGACGCGAAATCGGACATCGGCTGGGGTAGCCAAATCCGTTCATACGTGTTAGATGATTCACGAATCAAAGATTTACGTACCGGCGTTGAAAACCGCAATACACAAGCGGTTCTTGACGGTGACTTAGACAAATTTATCGAAGCTAGCCTGAAATCAGGTCTTTAAGCTTTTTACCGACAAAACAGGGTACATGTAAAATGACTGATGCTGTTCAAAACGAAACGAATCAAGAGCAAATCGCGCAAGAAGAAAACAAACTGATTGCAGAGCGTCGCAGCAAGTTAGAGCACATTCGTAAGGGTTGTAAGGCGAACGGTCACCCAAATGACTTCCGTCGTGACAGCCTTGCGGGTGATCTGCAAGCTGAGTTCGGTGAAAAGACCAAAGAAGAACTGGAAGCGCTGAACCACATCGTGGCGATCGCGGGTCGTGTGATGGCGAAACGTGGTCCATTCCTGGTGATTCAGGAAACCTCGGGTCGCATTCAGGCTTACGCTGCAAAAGATGTTCAAAAAGAACTGAAAGAGAAATACCAAGGTCTGGACATCGGTGACATCATCGGTGTGAAAGGCGCACTGCACAAATCAGGCAAAGGCGACCTGTATGTGAACATGGAAGAGTACGAACTGCTGACCAAAGCACTGCGTCCTCTGCCAGAAAAATTCCACGGCCTGACTGACCAAGAAATGCGTTACCGTCAACGTTACGTTGACCTGATCGTCAACGAAGACTCACGCAAAGCATTCATCATCCGTTCTAAGCTGGTCGCGGCTATTCGTAACTTCATGAGCTCAAAAGGCTACTTGGAAGTTGAAACGCCAATGATGCACGTGATCCCGGGTGGTGCATCTGCACGTCCATTCATCACACACCACAACGCACTGGACATCGACATGTACCTGCGTATCGCACCAGAGCTGTACTTGAAACGTTTGGTTGTGGGTGGGTTTGACCGTGTGTTTGAAATCAACCGTAACTTCCGTAACGAAGGTCTGTCACCTCGTCACAACCCAGAATTCACCATGATGGAATTCTACCAAGCGTACGCGGACTACAAAGATCTGATGGATCTGACTGAAGAGATGCTGAGCACGGTTGCGATGAACGTTCTGGGTTCAACGTCAATGCCTTACGGCGATGAAATGGTTGAGTTTGGTGGTCAGTACGCGCGCATGAGCATGCTCGACGCGATCAAACACTACAACCCAGACCATGCAGAGATCCAAGCGCTGGATTACGACAAAGTTCAAGACCGTGAGCACATGGTGGCGATCGCGAAATCAGTGCATGTGGAAGTGGAACCGTTCTGGACATGTGGTCAGTTGCTGGAAGAGATCTTCGGTGAAACCGCAGAGCCTAAACTGATTCAGCCAACGTTCATCACCGGCTACCCAGCGGATATCTCGCCTCTGGCCCGTCGTAACGATGATTTCCCATTCATCACTGACCGTTTCGAGTTCTTCATCGGCGGCCGTGAAGTGGCGAACGGCTTCTCTGAGCTGAACGATGCGGAAGACCAAGACGCACGCTTTAAAGCGCAGGTTGAAGCGAAAGATGCAGGTGATGACGAAGCGATGTTCTACGATGCAGACTACATTACTGCACTGGAACACGGCCTACCACCAACGGCTGGTCAAGGCATCGGTATCGACCGTCTGGCGATGCTGTTTACCAACTCGCACACCATCCGTGACGTGATCCTGTTCCCAGCAATGCGCCCTCAGGCTTAATTGCTAAATTTGTTATTAAAAGCCGCCATTTATGGCGGCTTTTTTTATTTATTCAGTAATAGGTTCCAAAAATGAGGGGGTATCCCTGCTATTTATTTGCTTTTTGCTGTGGCTTAATTCTAAACCTTGGTAGAAAGTTTTCTATTTACTTTCTAGTCTTACACTTGAGACAGATTCTAATCACAAGTCTCGTTAATGTAACGTCAGTGGTGAAAGTGCCAATAAGTAGCACTGCATAAAAAATTTTTATAACAAAAAGGATTCAGTTGATGGGCACTCAATTCCGTATGGACTCCGTGCCGGGCTCGTTAATCGTGGTAGGCGGTACGTACGAGCCGTGGCTGTCGGTATTAGAACAAGTGGGGTGGCGCTGTACTCAGTGCGCGGATTTGCGCAAAGCGGATCTGTTGTTTAGTGAAACAGGGCCATGCATTGGGATCGTGGATCTAAGTCACGATGAATTCAGCCTCAATGGCATCGCCAATTTGGTGAGTAGTCACAAACAGGTGCGCTGGTTAGCGTTTATTCGCGAGTCTCAGCTGAGCTCCGACACCATTTGCCAGTTCATTGTGAACTTTTGTATCGATTTCTTTACCGCACCCATTCCCGATACACAACTGCTGAGCACCATTGGTCACCAGCTCGGCATGCTGAAACTTGAGAAAAAAGTGTGGCCGCATTACGGCTCCAATAGTGATTTGGGATTGATTGGCGACTCCATTCCCATGAAGCGTCTGCGCGACCAAATTAAACGCATCGGCCCAACCGATGTCAGTATCCTCATTTACGGTGAGAGCGGCTCAGGCAAAGAGTCAGTCGCCAAAGCCATTCACAAAACCTCGTCTCGTTCTCAAAAACCGTTTGTTTCCGTCAACTGCCGTGCGATGTCAGAAAAACGCATCGAATGTGAGCTGTTTGGCATCGGCTGTGATGAAGAGTCTGTGTCACCGTTGCTGCTGCAAGCCGATGGTGGCACCTTGCTGCTCAATGATATTCTGACCTTACCCAAAAGCCAGCAGTTGAACTTGCTGCGTTTCTTGCAAGAAGGCACCGTCGATACGCCACAAGGCAGCAAAACCGTTGATGTGCGCGTTTTGGCGGCCAATTCGTCCGACATTGAAAAAGCGCTGATTGACGGCGATTTCAATGAAGAGCTCTATCACTACATCAATGTTCTGCGCATCAACGTGCCGAGCCTGAAAGAGCGCGCGGCAGACGTGGCCGTGTTGGCGAAGCACTTTTTGCGCGAATACTCCAAAGAGTACAACGCGCAGGCGCGCAGCTTTACCGAAGATGCGATGCGAGCTTTGACTCGTTATCACTGGCCCGGCAACGTGCGTGAGTTGATGAACCAGATCAAGCGGGTGGTGTTGATGTCCGACACCATCATGTTGGAAGAGTCGCATCTTGATTTACCGAAACGGGGCGATGGTAAACGCAGCCTGAAAAGCATTCGAGAACGCTCTGAGCGGGATGCGTTGTTGCTGGTGCTGGAGTCGCATTCTGGTCAGGTGTCGAATGCTGCCAAAGAGTTGGGAGTGTCGCGTGCGACCATGTACCGATTGTTGAACAAGCACAACCTCATTTCTGACAACTCGTACTGATCGCTGTGATGCTGTCAGCTCAAGCCACCTGCGGGTGGCTTTTTTGATCGGGATATTAACTGGCGAATGACTATGCCCAAATATGTTGCATATTGGCTTATTCCGCTGGCGAATACGTTATATCTTTCTGTTATTGAGTGAAAGTCTGGAGATATTGGTTGTTTTTTCGCTGATTGTTAATTAAAGGTTGAAGATAACGCTCAGTTGCATAGAATTTAACCGTGAGTCTAGCTCACTGAAAACACACTTCTTTTCGGATTAATGATTTTTGCTTGGAGGCGCAATATGAAACATTTTGTATCGATTCATACCCTTTGCGCTTCTAATCACGGTTCATGTGCCGCGACCGCAGCTCCCATGTCTGCTGATCGTCGTGCCATCGATACCAAAGGCAAAGATTTCTAATTAATCCGTAACCTCTGATAGGCTGCGGAAATTGGCAGCTAACAGGGGTCATCCCATGCTTTCCAGCACCATAGCGCCATTTTCCCAGTCTCAATCTTCAACTGGAGAAAAATGATGCGTCATTCTGTTTATCTACAACTGGCTACACTCTTGGTTCGTGCTGATCTACGTCGTGAAGAACGTGAATGGAAACGAAAAGTTCGCCGCAGTGCGTTTGATATTCCCTGGCACAACGAACATTTACTGAAAGATATCGGCTTGCAAGTGGACGGTCGCCCAATGGGAAGCAGCGTACCGGATGCCATCAAAGCGGAACGCCGTGTGCGTCATATCCGTCGTGTCTTAAGTGCGCGAATACCGACGTAATCAAAAGGGGCTGGCTGCTGCGCCAGCCCCGCTCTGAATTCTAAGGACAAGGATTGGAGTAGCGTGTGCCAATCTCTTGAATCTTAAGCAGCAATTCTTCACTTAACTCAAGCTCTAGACTATCAATATTGGATTTTAACTGTTGCAAGTTGGTGGCCCCGATGATGTTGGCGGCCACGAACGGGCGCTGATTAACAAATGCGAGTGCCATCTGGGCCGGATCGAGACCAAACTCTCTGGCCAGATTGACGTACGCTTCAGTCGCCTTTAAGCCTTGCGGCGTAAAGTAGCGTTGAAACCGTTCAAACAAGCTGCAACGCGCACCCGTTGGGCGGGCGCCATTGAGGTATTTGCCGCTAAGGACGCCAAACGCCATCGGGGAGTACGCCAACAGTTTCACCCCTTCATGATGACTGATTTCCGACAAGCCGACTTCAAAGCTGCGATTAAGCAGGTTGTATGGGTTTTGAATTGAGACCATGCGTGGCAAGTCATGCTTTTCGGCCAAACGCAGGTAGGTCATTAAGCCCCACGGGGTTTCGTTGGAGACGCCGATGTAACGCACTTTCCCCATGCGCACTAAATCGCTGAGCGCTTCGAGCGTCTCAATCAGTGTGACTTCTTCTTGTTTGTCTGGGTACGGATAGTTGAGCTGACCAAAGGTATTGGTTTGACGCTGCGGCCAGTGCAACTGATACAAGTCGATGTAATCGGTTTTTAGCCGGCTGAGGCTGTCGTCGATCGCTTGGTGAATGTGGCGATGGTCGAGCGCCATATTGTCCCGAATGTAGGGCACATTGCGCGGACCGGCGACTTTGGTCGCTAACACCACTTTTTCTCGCTTGCCGGATTTTTCTAACCAGTTGCCGATGAATGCTTCAGTTTTCCCTTGCGTTTCTGCTTTGGGAGGCACTGGGTACATTTCTGCGGTGTCGATAAAATTGATGCCGCGTTCGAGCGCGTAATCAAGCTGGCTGAACGCATCTGCTTGTGTATTTTGTTCGCCAAACGTCATGGTGCCAAGGCACAGTTTGCTGATTTCAAGGCTCGAGTGAGGCAGTTTGGTGTATTGCATGGCACTTCCTTGTCTGCATTCGGAACACGCCGCTTATAGCTTATTGAAACTAAAGCGGCTTTTGATATGAATTTCACTATAAGCGAAGAATTGGTGCAAAAGGAAATGAAATTTGTACGTCGGCAGCAGCGGCTGGAGGAACTTGAGCTCTGTGGTGGCTCGTCTACACTGAGGGAAACGGAGGTGAGTGATGCACAAACAACAACTGACGAAGTGGCTGCACAGCCCGCATAAACCTGGCTTTGAGCCGCCGAAAGTGTATGTGATTGGGTGCGCTGATGCGACTCATTATACGTTGGGGGTCGAGGTGAAACATCGTGTGGAACCGCTGCTTGATCGCGGGGAGCCGTTGCATTTTTCATCCCTGCATGCCGCCAAAGATCAACTCTCCCAACTGGGGCTGACCCACGCCTATTTACGCATGAGCTGCGCGTATGAAGAGTGTGGGATCGCCGGCGGCCAGAAATACAGCGATATTCCGCTGCCTATCAGCAAGCATTAAGAGTCAAGCGTAGTAAGTTGCCAAAATTCGTGCGGTAAACTGAGTCCGTAAATAAAAGCCGCGCGGTAGCGTTTGGATTGGGCGGCCATTGGCGCCATAGGCTTCAGTTTTTACGCGGCCGTTGGCGGCTTTCGGGCGCAGTTGCAACACTTCGCCGTGGCGCGCGCTGATTTCCGAAATCTTGCCCAGCACAATGAATTCCATCAACTCTTCCCAATCGGCTTTGAGCTGCGCTTCCTCTTCGGGAGACGGGCTCCAGATCAGCGGCGAGCCAACCCGGCGCTGCGCCAGCGGGATTTCTCGTTCACCTTCGACCGGAATCCACAGCACGCGAGACAATTTATTGCGCACGTGGCTTTGCTCCCACGTGAGGCCATGCACGCCAGTGAGTGGCGCGACACAGACAAACGTGGTTTCCAAGGGCTTGCCGTTGTAACCGATGGGAATGCTTTTAAGTTCAATGCCCAGCGATTCGAAATCTTGTTGCGGTTTACTGCCTGCGGTGGCGCCTAAATGCCATTCCAGCAATTGGCCAACCCAGCCTTTATCCTTGCGCAGATCCGGTGGTACCGTCATCTGTGCCTCTTGAGCGAGCTCGGCAAACGAGACGCCGGCAATGTGCTGCGCCCGTGCTAGCAGTTCCTGTTCGGTTTGTGGTTCTGGTTTCATAAAAAGCGCTGTGGGCAAAAAGGCGATTGTAGCAAATTTTCGGCGTACGCGGATCGTGGAGAAATAATGATCAACGTGTGCAAAAGATCATCTTTTTGCTAGTTATCCACAGGTGGCTCAGGGCTACAAATGAGATTAATGTGACATGTATGCATAAACAGGGGTTTCCGGTTGAATCGCGACCGGGATGACGGCGAAAAAAAGCGCATTTTGACGCAGTGGTGTGGATAACAGCGGAATTGGTGGATCTTTGAGCGTTTTTTGAGTTTGAATGATCTTTTCTTATTTTACGTCTAGCTTGATTGAATTACATGTTTTTTAACTCATGAATTATAAGGGAAAATTATTGGTTTTGTGTTTGGTTTTTGAAGTGGGACATTGTGGGTTTGATGGCTTTTTTACACAGTCCACTGTCTTCTGCACATGGTTATTCACAGAAAACGTGAATAAATGTGGGCTATCTCTCACTCTGCTGTTGATAAGTTTTAATTTGAACAAAACTTATTCAATTTGCAGGTCGCAAGCAATAAATTTCGTGTGAATCACATTAGTAAGTTTGCTCCCGTTGGGGATATGTGGAAAAATCAAAGCAATTAAGATTTTACTAGAGGTTTGCCAGTGATAGATGGCGATGGTTACCGACTCAATGTGGGTATTGTGATTTGTAACAACCATGGTCAGGTATTCTGGGCGAAACGATACGGGCAACACTCATGGCAATTCCCGCAAGGTGGAATAGATGAGGGTGAAACTCCTGAGCAAGCGATGTTTCGGGAGCTTTACGAAGAGGTTGGCTTAACGAAAAAGGACGTCAAAATCATTGCGACCAGTCGACATTGGCTTCGATACAAGCTGCCAAAACGTTTGGTTCGATGGGATTCGCAGCCTGTCTGTATTGGACAAAAACAGAAATGGTTCCTACTGCGTTTGGAATGTGATGAATCAAGAATCAACATGCAGCGTGGTAGCACCCCTGAATTTGATGGTTGGCGCTGGGTGAGTTATTGGTATCCGGTGAGACAAGTGGTCTCTTTTAAGCGTGATGTGTATCGTCGGGCGATGAAAGAATTTGCGTCATTGGCGATGCCGTTTAAAGAACGTAAAGTGAAAGGTAAGCGCAAAAATCGAAGAGGATAGAGATGCTCTCTCAGCTAAGGGATATAGTTGAACAGGTTTCAAAAGTTGAAGACGTTTACCAAGCGTTGGATATTTTTGTAAAACAGACATGCAGTGCGATGAGCACTGAGTGTTGTACTGTCTATTTAGCAAATGAAGAGATGCATCGTCTGGAATTGATGGCGACCCAAGGCTTGAAATTCAAAGGCGATAAAATCCTCATTGATTTTGATGAAGGTCTGGTTGGGTTGGTGAAGCGTTCTGCCGAGCCAATCAACCTCGCTGAAGCGTCGAAGCATCCCAACTTTAAATACTTCAAACAGCTGGGCGAAGAGGTTTACAACTCGTTCCTCGGCACACCGATTATCTACCGCAAACAAGTGTTGGGCGTTTTGGTTGTCCAACAGAAATCTCCTCGTCTGTTTAGCGAGATGGAAGTCTCGTTTCTCGTCACGCTCGCGGCTCAGCTGGCGGTGATCGTCGCGCATGCGCGAACGCAAGGCCATTGGCTGCTGACCAAAAAACAACAAGCGATCAGTGGAATTCCTGCGTCTCCCGGTGTTGCTATTGGCGAATTATGGTGGGATGACTCCCAACCACAGCTTGCGGAAGTGTATCCGGCGTCAACGCTGGATGTCGATCGCGAACAGGAATGGCTGACGCGTGCCATTGAAAGCGCGCTGAGCGATTTTCGGAAGATGCGTAAAAAGCTCGACAGCGAAATCAACAAAGAAGCGCTGGCGATCTTTGACCTCTTTACGCACCTCTTGAACGACCCGATGCTGCGCAAAGATCTCAAGGTGCAGATTCAAAAAGGCGATCGCGCAGACTGGGCGCTGCGTCAGGTGGTCGAAACCTATTCCAACCGGTTTGCCCGCATGTCGGATGCCTATCTGCGAGAGCGGGCACAAGATGTTCGTGAACTGGGACAACGTCTGCTCTATTTCCTCTACAACACCGAACACGAACAGCAACAGCTTGATAAACCGATTATTTTGGTGGTGCGAGAGCTGACGGCGTCTATTCTGGCGGCGCTGCCCAAAGATAAGTTGTTGGCCGTTGTGTCGCTCGAAGGGGCGGCGAACTCGCATGCAGCGATTTTATCGCGCGCGCTGGGCATTCCCGCCATCATGGGCGTGTCGGTGAACCTCAAACAGATCAATGGCAAGAAAGGCATTGTTGATGGCTACAGTGGCAAGCTCTTTATTTCGCCGGCCAAACAGGTGCTGTCTGAGTATCGCGCGCTCGCCAATGAAGAGCGCGAGCTGTCGAAAATGGTCAACGAGGCGATCTCGGAGCCTGCGTTTACGCAAGATGGGCAACGAATCGAATTGCTGCTCAATGCCGGTTTGAGCGCTGACACCAACATTGCCATCAACCAAGGTGTGGATGGGGTGGGGTTGTACCGGACCGAAATCTCGTTTCTATTGCAGCACCGTTTCCCGTCAGAAGAAGAGCAGATTCAACTGTATCGCACGGTGCTCGCGGCGTATCCGAATCAACGCGTGGTGATGCGCACCCTCGATATTGGCGGTGATAAACCGCTGCCGTACCTGCCGATTGAAGAAGACAACCCGTTTTTGGGATGGCGTGGGATTCGCTTTACGCTCGATCATCCCGATATCTTCATGATTCAACTGCGGGCGATGATGCGTGCCAGCCGAGGCTACAACAACCTGAGCATTCTGCTGCCGATGATCTCCGGCACCAAAGAGCTCGATGATGCATTGGCCTTGATTCATCAAGCCTATGCCGAAACGCGCAAAGTCGACGATCAAATTGTGATGCCGGAGATCGGCATCATGGTTGAAGTGCCGTCAATGCTGTATTTGTTGCCGCTGGTGGCCAACAAAATTGATTTCGTCTCGGTGGGCACCAACGACTTAACGCAATATCTGTTGGCGGTCGATCGGAACAATTCCCGTGTGGCTGATGTCTATGAATCGATGCATCCGGCTGTGGTGATGGCGCTCAAGCAGATTCAACACACCTGTGAACAACATCAGATTCCGGTTTGTGTGTGTGGCGAGTTGGCGGGCGATCCGATTGGCTCTTTATTGCTGATTGGGTTAGGGTACACCGCGCTGAGTATGAACACCTCGAACGTCGCGCGGGTGAAATACTTGGTTCGTCACTCTGATATGAGCGAATTGCGCTCACTTGCTGACAAAGCGCTGATGCAACCCTACGGTCATGATATTTATAATATGATGCTCACTCATTTCGAAGAGAAAGGCTTCGCCGGCTTTGTCAGAGCGGGTAAAAAATAGGAACACAATGTGAGTATCGGATTAATGGCCCTGCTGTTGTTACTTGGGGCTATCGTGGGTGTGCTGGCAGGTTTGCTCGGCATTGGCGGTGGGTTGGTCGTCGTGCCTGCGTTACTGTTTCTGTTACCGCTATCGGGCATCTCGCCGGATATCGTCATGCAACTGGCGCTGGCGACGTCGTTGGCAACCATCATCGTGACCTCGGGCTCTTCTGCGCTCAATCATCTTAAACTCGGTAATGTCGACATGTTCGTCGTCAAATGGCTGCTGCCTGGCGTGTTGGTCGGCGGTTTCCTCGGTTCGGTGATTGCAGAGTGGATTCCCAACCACTATTTGCCGAAAGTGTTTGGCGCGATTGTGTTGGTGTTGGCGCTGCAAATGTATCGCTCCATTCGTGTGACGCACACGTGGCCCATGCCGGGCGCGATGATGACGGCGCTCTACGGCAGTGGGATTGGTGTGGTGTCGAGTTTGGCCGGGATAGGGGGCGGTTCGCTGTCCGTGCCGTTTCTCAACCATCACGGCGTTGAGATGCGCAAAGCGGTCGGTTCGTCGTCGGTGTGTGGCTTTATGATTGCGATTTCCGGCATGCTTGGCTTTATTTTGCACGGTTATCAAGCCGAAGGGCTGCCGCAATACAGTGTGGGCTATGTGTATCTGCCAGCGCTGGTAGCGATTGCGTCAACGTCGATGTTAACCACCCGGATTGGCGCCAAACTGGCAACGCAGTTGCCGACCACGGTATTAAAGCGCTTCTTTGCGGTTTTCCTTATGTTTGTTGCTGTCACAATGTTGATGCAATGATCTGATTTTAAAAGAAAAGAGAACACAATTTATGTCTCAGGGCTATCTTGAATTTCCAAACATTGACCCCGTTTTAGTCTCCATTGGGCCGATTTCTGTGCGCTGGTACGGCATGATGTATCTGATTGGCTTTATGTTTGCCATGTGGTTGGCGAACCGCCGTGCCGATAAACCCGGCAGTGGCTGGACGCGTGAGCAAGTGTCTGACCTGCTGTTTGCCGGCTTTCTCGGTGTGGTGATCGGTGGTCGAATCGGGTACGTACTGTTCTACAATTTTGACTTGTTTTTGGCCGATCCACTCTACCTCTTCAAAGTGTGGACGGGCGGTATGTCGTTCCATGGTGGCCTGCTGGGCGTGATCACCGCGATGTTCTGGTATGCGCATAAACATCAGCGCACCTTCTTTGGTGTGGCTGATTTTGTGGCGCCGCTGGTGCCATTTGGTTTGGGCATGGGCCGTTTGGGCAACTTCATGAACGGCGAACTGTGGGGACGCACCACCGATGTGCCTTGGGCGATTATTTTCCCGAATGCTGGGCCGCTGCCTCGTCACCCATCACAACTGTATGAATTTGTTTTAGAAGGGATTGTGCTCTTTCTCATTCTCAATTGGTTCATTAAGAAGCCGCGTCCGCTGGGTTCGGTTGCTGGGCTATTCTTGGCGGGATATGGTACATTCCGCTTCCTGGTTGAATTTGTTCGAGAGCCGGATGCCCAGCTGGGGCTGTTTGGCGGAGTCATCTCAATGGGACAAATCCTTTCAACACCAATGATTATTGCTGGCGTACTGCTGATGGTGTGGGCTTACAAACGTGGCCGTTACCAAGACAGCGTGGCCGCAAAGTAAGGGTTCGAAGTGAAACAGTATTTAGATCTTTGCCAGCGCATTGTCGATGAAGGTGTGTGGGTGGAAAACGAACGGACAGGCAAACGCTGCCTGACCGTGATCAATGCCGATTTAACTTATGACGTGGCCAATAACCAGTTTCCACTGGTGACCACGCGTAAGAGTTTTTGGAAAGCAGCGGTCGCCGAACTGCTGGGCTACATCCGAGGTTATGACAATGCCGCTGACTTTCGCGCGCTGGGCACCAAAACGTGGGATGCCAACGCCAACCTGAACGACGCATGGCTGAATAACCCCCACCGTCAAGGTGAAGACGACATGGGGCGTGTATATGGCGTGCAAGGTCGTGCTTGGGCGAAGCCCGATGGCGGTCATGTGGATCAGTTGAAGAAAATTGTCGATGACTTGACGCGTGGCGTTGACGATCGCGGTGAGATTCTGAACTTCTACAACCCGGGAGAATTCCACCTCGGTTGTTTGCGTCCGTGTATGTACAGCCACCATTTTTCCCTGTTGGGAGACACGCTGTACTTAAACAGCACGCAACGCTCGTGTGATGTGCCGCTGGGGCTAAACTTTAACATGGTCCAAGTGTATGTCTTTTTGGCGATCATGGCGCAAATTACCGGTAAGAAGCCGGGGCAGGCCTACCACAAGATTGTCAATGCGCACATCTATGAGGATCAACTGGCGCTCATGCGCGATGTGCAATTGAAACGTGAACCGCTCGCGGCGCCGCAATTTCACATCAACCCAAACATCAAATCGCTACACGATTTGGAAACTTGGGTGACGCTGGATGATTTTGATGTTACGGGCTACGAGTTCCATGAGCCGATTCAATATCCGTTTTCGGTGTAATGGCGAACGACAAAAAACGCTGGCAGTGCCAGCGTTTTTTTATGCGCGTCGATCTCGAGGATGAGCGTCGAAACAGCGCGTGTTTCTTGTTGATGTGAGGCAAACAAAAAAGCTTCCCGAGAGGGAAGCTTTGGGTTCGGTTCGTTTACGAGGTAAACGCCAGAATCATGCCTGGAATGACGATAAACACCGACAGCAAGTAGCCCGCGACCACCGCTTTGCTCTTAATCGCCCACTCAGAAATGGTCTCTGCGCCTTTGATTGGCAGCTCACGTAAGAAAGGGATGCCGTAAATCAATAGGGTTGCGAGTAAGTTGAACGTCAGGTGGACCAGCGCAATTTGCAGGGCAAACACAGCAAACTCACCCGATACCGCGGTCGCCGCCAGCAGCGCCGTAATGCACGTCCCGATGTTTGCGCCCAGCGTGAATGGATACACGTCACGCACTTTCAACACACCAGAGCCAACCAGTGGCACCATCAGGCTGGTGGTGGTCGATGACGATTGCACCAGCACTGTAACCAGCGTGCCTGAGGCAATACCATGCAGTGGGCCACGGCCAATGGCATTTTTCAGCAGTTCACGTGCGCGGCCGACCATCAAGCTCTTCATCAGTTTCCCCATGACGGTGATCGCCACGAAAATGGTCGCAATGCCCAGCAGGATCAGCGCCACACCGCCCAAGGTATCCCCCAAGGTGGCGAGCTGCTCTTTCAGCGCGCTGATGACGGGTTTAGTCATTGGCTTAATAAAATCAAAGCCTTTCAGGCTCATGTCGCCTGTCGCCAGAAGTGGCGAGACCAACCAATGCGAGATTTTTTCCAGAATGCCAAACATCATTTCCAAGGGAAGGAAAATGAAGACGGCGAGCAAATTAAAGAAGTCGTGAATCGTGGCGCTGGCAAAAGCACGCTTGAATTCTTCTTTGCAGCGCACGTGGCCGAGGCTGACCAGCGTATTGGTGACGGTTGTACCGATGTTGGCACCCATGACCATCGGAATGGCGGTTTCAACAGGCAATCCGCCCGCCACAAGGCCGACAATAATTGAGGTGACTGTGCTGGATGATTGAATCAGCGCCGTGGCCACCAAACCAATCATCAACCCAGCGACCGGGTGAGAAGCAAACTCAAACAGGACTTTTGCCTGATCGCCGGTTGCCCATTTAAATCCGCTGCCCACCATGGCAACTGCCAGTAGCAGTAGATACAGCATGAAAGCCAAGTTTGCCCAGCGTAGCCATCGCGTCGTCGATGAGATTGGCGCGGCAGTGGTAGTCGCTTGGTTTATCATTGTTTTCTCCATTGACCTTCTGAATGTCTTTGGTCGGTTGTTGAATCTGTGGGCGATAGTAGAGGGCGAATATTTCAGTAATATGACAATGCTGAAACAAAACGAGAGAATTGTTAATAGGGCGATTAGAACGGTCAGTTAAAGTGACTTTATTGAATTTAACCAATTGTTTATAAAGTGTTTTTTGTGATTTTCGAACGACACGTACGTCGAGAAATTAATTTGATTTTTTCAGCGGGGAAGGAGGTCAATTGTGTCAACATTGTCATGAGTGGGATTCAATGTTTCGGTAAATATATTTCTTAGGTGTGAATGGTTCGATTATCCCGAAAAATTGCGACAGGGTCGGACATTTGCTATAACCAACGCTCTGTTCATCACAAGTGACTGCTTATGTCTCACCTCAATTACAACCACCTGTACTATTTTTGGATGGTGTGCAAACAAGGCTCCGTGACCAAAGCGGCGGATGCGCTGTTTTTGACGCCTCAAACCGTCACCGGTCAAATCAAAGCGTTGGAAGAGCGCATGGCGGGCAAGCTGACCAAACGCAACGGCCGCAGTATTGAGCCCACCGAGCTGGGGCAGTTGGTGTTTAAATACGCCGACCGCATGTTTGGCCTGAGTTATGAAATGCTGGATATCGTCAACTACAGCCAGCGCAACAACGTTCAGTTTGACGTCGGGGTCGCGGATGCCATTTCCAAGCGCTTGGTGAGCAAGATTTTGATGACCACCATCCCCGATGACAACAGCATTCATCTGCGTTGTTTCGAATCCACTCACGAAATGCTGCTTGAGCAGCTCTCGCAGCATAAGCTGGACATGATTTTGTCAGACTGCCCAGTGGATTCCAGCCAGAGCCCGGGGCTATTTAGTAAAAAGCTGGGAGAAAGCCACATGGGGTTCTTCTCTAGCGGTGGTGTCGACACAACGCGCTATCCGGCGCTATTACAAGAATACAAACTATTGATCCCCGGTAGCCGCACCGCGATGGGACGCAAAGTGCGTCAGTGGTTTGATCATCAAGGCATTCAACCCAACATTTTAGGGGAGTTTGATGATGCCGCACTGATGAAAGCGTTCGCGCTCTATCACCCCGACGTCATCTTTATGGCCCCGCTGCTGTATATGAATGAAATGAACCAAGAGCGCGCTTTGCAGCTCATTAGCCGCGTTGACGAAATCAAAGAAGAGTACTACGTCATATTCGCCGAGCGAATGATTCAGCACCCAGCCGTAAAGAATGTATGTGATGCAGATTTTAGTAATTTGTTTGAATGAGAGTTTTATTACTGTTAATAAATAGATTACTATCACGCAACCGATGAATACTTGTCCTGTTTTACCGCAATGGTAGGAGGTGTTTTCGGCACATTTAGGCGTACTCTTTGTCCGTTTTTGCCAGAGCGTTGAACCTGAAATGAACCAACATAATAATGGCGCCGCGAGGATGATTGCCCGCAGCTAATGGTTTGATGCATTCAGGCAGAAACAATGATGTGCATTAGTATCGCTTAAGCGGTTATTTCAAGGGGGCTTGCTCATGAACCTACAGGAAATGGAAAAGAACTCCGCACAAGCAGTGGTGTTATTGAAAGCCATGGCAAATGAGAGACGCTTGCAGATTCTATGCTTGTTGCACAACCAGGAACTCTCCGTTGGGGAGCTGTGTGGCAAACTGGAATTGAGTCAATCAGCGCTATCGCAACACTTGGCTTGGCTAAGACGGGATGGCTTAGTGGAGACGCGCAAAGAAGCGCAAACAGTGTATTACACACTCAGCAGTGATGACGTGAAATCAATGATCGAATTGCTTCATCGTTTGTACTGCTCAGACTGACAGGATGTCATGGCCGAAGTTTTCAATCGATGCACTATATGAAAAATGATAGTCAGAAGGGATGCGAGATGGAAACTTTGGTTTATTTTTGCAAACACAACCAATAAAAAAACCGGCCAAGGCCGGTTTTTTTTATCACTGGGATATCAGGCTCAAATTACAGAGCTTTGATAGCAGCAGCGAAACGAGACTTATGACGAGCTGCTTTATTCTTGTGAATAAGGCCTTTAGTTGCCATACGGTCTAGGATTGGTGTAACGACTGCGAATGCAGCAGTTGCAGCTTCTTTGTCGCCTGCAGCGATTGCAGCAACAGTTTTCTTCATGTAAGTGCGCATCATTGAACGACGGCTAGCGTTGTGCTGACGACGTTTTTCAGATTGGATAGCGCGCTTCTTAGCAGATTTACAGTTTGCCAAGGGTCTAACTCCCAAAAACTTTAGTTCGGTGACAATTTAAGGGCCGGAAATATCCCTTATTTGCACTTAATTGTCAAATGATTTGTGCAAAAACCCGTCTAAGCCAAACAAGTTTGGAATCGGAAGGTCTTCGCGGTTAAGATGGCGGGGATTCTAACAGTATTTTTTTGCCAATGCTAATACTTATCTGATCTCTCACTGACATTATTTCCCGGTGAAGAAGGATAATGTTGTTTTAGCGTATTTTTCGAGGTTACCGTGAGTAAACGCTTACTCAAGTCAGGCATGGTTGTCAGTGCCATGACGTTGATTTCACGCGTCTTGGGATTGGTGCGCGACATTGTCGTCGCCAACCTGATGGGCGCAGGCGCCAGTGCCGATGTTTTCTTTTTTGCCAACCGTATTCCCAACTTCCTGCGTCGTCTGTTTGCGGAAGGGGCATTTTCTCAGGCGTTTGTTCCGGTATTGACTGAATATCATGCATCAGGGGACATCAATAAAACACGCGAGCTGATTGCTCGGGCAGCGGGGACGCTGGGTGTCTTGGTGACCATCGTCACCGTGCTGGGGGTGGTGTTCTCTGGGGTGGTCACGGCGCTGTTTGGTGCCGGTTGGTTTTTAGACTGGCTCAATGATGGGCCGGCGGCACCGAAGTTTGAACTTGCCAGCTTGCTGCTGAAAATTACCTTTCCTTATTTATGGTTCATTACCTTTGTGGCGCTTTCTGGCGCGGTATTGAATACGCTGGGTAAGTTCGCGGTCTCTTCTTTTACGCCGGTTTTTCTCAATGTCATGATGATCCTGTCGGCGTGGTATATCTCGCCATTGTTGGATCAACCGGAAATAGGTTTGGCAATCGGTGTCTTTTTAGGTGGTTTGGTGCAGTTTTTGTTCCAACTGCCGTTTTTGATCAAGGCCGGCGTGCTGGTTAAGCCCAAATGGGGTTGGAAAGATCCCGGCGTGGTGAAAATTCGTACACTGATGATTCCAGCACTATTTGGTGTCTCAGTCAGTCAAATCAACTTGTTATTTGATTCGTTCGTAGCGAGTTTTCTGCAAACCGGCTCCATCAGCTGGCTTTATTATTCCGACCGTTTATTGGAATTCCCGCTGGGCTTGTTTGGTATTGCGATTGCAACGGTGATTCTGCCAG
This sequence comes from Vibrio sp. CJQ_6, assembly GCF_043106745.1. Classification (NCBI taxonomy): domain Bacteria; kingdom Pseudomonadati; phylum Pseudomonadota; class Gammaproteobacteria; order Vibrionales; family Vibrionaceae; genus Vibrio; species Vibrio sp. CJQ_6. The sequence goes on from NZ_JBICMV010000037.1 coordinate 202,270, forward strand.
CGCTGTCACGTAAACATGTTGATGCACACAGCGATGGGTTCGCGCAAACTATGGACTGGGGCGTGCGCATGGTCATTCTACTTGGCGTGCCTGCCATGCTGGGGTTGATGGTGCTGGCGAAACCGATGTTGATGGTGCTGTTTATGCGCGGCGAATTTACGCCAGATGATGTGCACATGGCGTCGATGTCGCTGCTGGCGTATTCCGCAGGCTTGCTCAATTTTATGTTGATCAAAGTGTTGGCGCCGGGGTACTACTCGCGTCAGGACACCAAAACGCCAGTGCGCTTTGGGATCGTTGCGATGCTGAGCAACATGGTGTTCAACGCCATCTTTGGTTGGTTTTATGGCTATGTCGGCTTGGCCGCCGCGACGGCGCTGTCGGCCTTCATTAATATGGCGTTGTTGTACCGAGGCCTGCACAAGCAAGGGGTGTATGTCATTTCTGCGCGTACGATTGGTTTTATTGTTCGTTTGCTGGTGGCTGGTGGCGCGATGGTCGCTGCGATTTTATGGCAGATGGAGTCGATGTCAGTTTGGTTGAGCTGGGGGCTGACGCAACGCGCTTTGATGCTGACTGGATTGATCGCACTTGGCGCGATTGTGTATTTAGTCACCGCTCTGGTGCTGGGCGTCCGTTTAAAAGACTTAAAAGCGGCGACAGATTAACGCCGATTAGGTTATAATCCGTCGGTTTCACACCAAGATAATTGAGAACTATAGGTTTTAAGCGTATTCCAATGGAATTGATTCGCGGTATTCATAACATCAAGTCACGCCATCATGGCTGTGTATTGACCATAGGTAACTTTGATGGTGTCCATTTGGGGCATCAACAGGTATTGGATCAGGTTGCTGAGCGCGCGAAAGCGTTGAACCTGCCTTCGGTCGTGATGACCTTTGAACCGCAACCTATGGAGCTGTTCTTAAAAGATAAGGCTCCAGCTCGGTTAACAAGATTGAGAGATAAGTTTGTCCAACTCGGCAAATTGAATCTCGATCGGTTATTGTGTGTGAACTTTAATCATCATTTTGCCAACTTAGACGCACAAGCGTTTATCCGTGACTTGTTGGTCACGCGCTTGGGTGTGAAGTTTTTGGTCGTTGGCGACGATTTTTGCTTTGGTCAGGGGCGCAAAGGCAATTTTGCTATGCTGGAACAAGCAGGACGTGAATACGGCTTTGAAGTGGTGAGCACCCAGAGCTTCTGCTTACAGAAACTGCGTGTCAGTAGTACCGCCATTCGCGAGGCATTAGCGGCCGATGCGTTGGCGGATGCCGCCGACATGTTGGGACGCGATTACAGCATCAGCGGACGCGTGTCTCACGGGCGTAAGCTCGGACGCACCATCGGATTTCCGACGGCGAACATTCCGCTTAAGCGGTGTGTGTCTCCGGTGTCTGGTGTGTATGTGGTCGAAGCGTATGGGTTAGGTGAACAACCGATTGGGGGCGTGGCGAATATTGGCCAACGTCCTACGGTCAATGGGGTTCGCCAACAATTAGAAGTGCATTTATTCGACTTCCATGGCAATTTGTATGGCAAACAGCTAGAAGTCGCACTTTTACATAAGTTGCGTAATGAACACAAATTTGAGTCCTTTGAGGCACTCAAACAGCAAATAGAATTGGATGCTGAGGCAGCAAGGGTGTGGCTGCGTCAGCTTAAGGGTTAACCGGATGATTCCACCGGCTAACATAATGTCTAACTTCGCCCAATATAACGGAATTAAGAATCGATGAGTGAGTATAAAGATACCCTGAACTTACCTGAAACAGGGTTTCCAATGCGCGGCGATCTGGCTAAACGTGAGCCAGAAATGCTTAAACGTTGGTACAAAGAAGATCTTTACGGTGCAATCCGTGAAGCAAAGAAAGGCAAGAAATCGTTCGTACTGCACGATGGTCCTCCATACGCCAACGGTGATATTCACATTGGTCACGCACTAAACAAGATTCTTAAAGACATTATTATTAAATCCAAAACACTGTCAGGTTTTGACTCACCTTACATCCCCGGTTGGGACTGCCATGGTCTGCCAATCGAACTGATGGTTGAGAAGAAAGTTGGCAAGCCCGGTCAGAAAGTGACTGCGGCTGAATTCCGTGAAAAATGTCGTGAATACGCTGCCGGTCAAGTTGAAGGCCAAAAAGAAGGCTTCAAACGTCTGGGTATCTTGGGTGAGTGGGATAAACCTTACCGCACCATGGATTTCGCGACCGAAGCGAACATCATTCGCGCGCTGGGCAAAATTGCTGACAACGGCCACCTGCTGAAAGGGTTCAAACCGGTTCACTGGTGTACGGATTGTGGGAGTGCGCTGGCAGAAGCGGAAGTCGAATACAAAGATAAAGTGTCGCCATCTATCGACGTGCGTTTCAAAACGGCCGACGAAGCGGCACTGCTGTCTAAATTTACCCTGACCGAAGGTCACGAAGGCCACGGCGATGTGTCTATTGTCATCTGGACCACCACCCCATGGACACTGCCAGCGAACCGCGCGGTGTGTCTACGTGATGATCTGGAATACGTCCTGATCCAAATCGAAGGCGAGCAGCCTGAACGTATCATCGTGGCCTCTGAACTGGCGAAATCCGTGATGGATCGCGCAGGCATTGAACACTTCCACTTCCTTGGCTTTGCGAAAGGTGCGGATCTGGAACTGTCTCAGTTCAACCACCCATTCTACAACTTCACCGTGCCAGCCATCTTGGGCGATCACGTGACTACGGATTCCGGTACCGGTGTGGTTCACACGGCACCTGGCCACGGTCAAGAAGACTTTGCTGTGGGTCAGAAATACGGCCTAGAAGTAGCTAACCCTGTGGGTTCAAACGGTGTTTACCTGCCAGACACTGAACTGTTTGCGGGTCAACATGTGTTTAAAGCCAATGACGCCGTGATTGAAGTGTTGAAAGAGCACGGTGCATTGCTGCACCACCACGCGTACGAGCACAGCTACCCACACTGCTGGCGTCACAAAACGCCAATCATCTTCCGTGCCACACCACAATGGTTCGTGTCGATGGATCAAGCGGGTCTGCGTGAGAAAGCGCTAGGCGCAATCAAAGGCGTGAAATGGATGCCGGATTGGGGTCAAAGCCGTATCGAAGGTATGGTGGAAGGTCGTCCTGAATGGTGTATCTCTCGTCAACGTACTTGGGGTGTGCCAATTGCACTGTTCGTCCACAAAGAAACCGCAGAACTGCACCCGAAAACGCCTGAGCTGATTGAGCAAGTTGCTCAACTGGTTGAACAGAAAGGCATTCAAGCATGGTGGGATGTCGACACGGCTGAGCTGCTAGGCGCTGACGCGGAACAGTACGAGAAAGTGCTGGATACGTTGGACGTTTGGTTTGACTCAGGTGTGACGCACTACGCGGTAGTGGATAGCCGTGAAGAGTTCCACGGCGCGGAAGCGGACATGTACCTAGAAGGGTCTGACCAACACCGCGGCTGGTTCCAGTCTTCGCTGATCTCCTCCATTGCGATGAAAGGCAAAGCGCCATACAAAGAAGTGCTGACGCACGGCTTCGTGGTTGACGGCCAAGGCCGCAAGATGTCGAAATCGATCGGCAACGTGGTTGCGCCAAAAGATGTGACCAACAAACTGGGTGCTGACATTTTGCGTCTGTGGGTTGCATCAACAGACTACACCGGTGAAGTGGCGGTTTCAGACGAAATCCTGAAACGCAGCGCTGACTCTTACCGTCGTATTCGTAACACCGCTCGTTTCTTCCTAGCGAACCTGAATGGCTTCAACCCGGCAACCGACATCATTGCGGCTGACGAGATGGTGGCACTGGATCGTTGGGCTGTGGCGCGCGCGATGGCTGCACAGCAAGAGATCGTCAAAGCCTACGCCGAGTACAACACACACGCGGTTGTACAACGTCTGATGCACTTCTGCTCGGTTGAAATGGGTTCATTCTACCTCGACGTGATCAAAGACCGTCAATACACCGCGAAACTGGGCGGCAACGCGCAACGTAGCTGTCAAACGGCGCTGTACTACATCGTGGAAGCGCTGGTGCGTTGGATGGCACCAATCATGTCGTTCACTGCTGATGAAATCTGGAATGCGATGCCAACCAACCAAGCCAACGGCGAAGCTCGTGGTAAATTCGTATTTGCTGATGAGTGGTACGAAGGTCTGTTTGATCTGGCAGAAGGCGAAGAGCTGAACAACGAATTCTGGACGGATATTCAGAAAGTTCGTGGTGCGGTGAACAAACTGCTGGAAAATGCGCGTAACGAGAAAACCATCGGTGGTTCTCTGCAAGCGGAAGTGACTTTGTTTGCTAGCGATGAGCTGGCGGCGAAAATCAACAAGCTGGAAGATGAACTGCGCTTTGTCTTGCTGACGTCAAAAGCGAACGTGAAACCGCTGGCCGAGAAGAGCGATGCGGCGCAAGCGACCGACATCGACGGTCTGTTTGTTCAAGTGAACAAAACCGAAGCGGAGAAGTGTGATCGCTGCTGGCACTACACCCCAGACGTGGGCACCATCAAAGGTCATGAAACTATTTGTGGTCGTTGTGTGTCAAACGTGGACGGTGAAGGCGAAGTTCGCAAGTTTGCTTAAAGGAACTGCATGACACAGCAAGCATTAACGCTTAAACAATCAGGAGTTCGCTGGCTATGGCTGGCGCTCCTCATTTTTGTCGCTGACATCGCGATCAAATTGGTGGTGATGAACGGCATGGGGTACGGCTGGGAGAATCGCATCGAGGTTCTGCCATTTTTCAATTTGCTGTACGTGCATAACTACGGTGCCGCATTCAGTTTCCTGAGCGATCAGGCGGGCTGGCAGCGTTGGTTGTTCACTGGGATTGCGTTTGCCGTGGTGGGCCTGTTGGCCTTCTGGATGCGCCGCCTACCGTCGAGTGACAAATGGAATAACATGGCTTACGCATTCATCATTGGTGGTGCGGTCGGCAATGTGTTCGACCGAGTCGTGCACGGTTTTGTGGTCGATTACCTCGACTTCTACTGGGGCACCTACCATTGGCCAGCGTTTAACCTCGCTGACAGCGCCATCTGCATTGGTGCGGCGATGATCATTTTGGATGGTTTTCGCGGTAAAAAGCAGACGGCGTAAGTGATTAAGCCGAAATAACCCTAAGCGCCGCCCGTTGATTCGGGAGGCGCTTTTTGTTATCAAGCAGATTCGATTCAAGAGTATTGGATTGAGCACACGCTGTACCCACCTCATCACACGAAGAAATGAGGGAAACATCCACGAAGGCATTACCCTTCGATTACCTTAAGGAAGCCAGAACGTGACGACACATTCAACAACCATCACTCAAGATTCTACCGTAACGTTGCATTTCACCATCAAACTCAAAGACGGTTCGGTGGCAGACAGCACGCACAACTTTGGCAAAGCGGCCCAGTTGGTGATTGGTGATGGGAGCCTAAGCGACAACTTTGAGCAGTGCTTATTGGGCATGCAAGCAGGCGAAAACAAATCGATTGAACTGGCGGCAGCTGACGCGTTTGGCGCACCGAACCCAGATAACATTCACCACATGGACCGCGCGCGCTTTGTAGGCGATGCTGAAGTAGAAGTGGGCACCATCATGGCCTTCAGCGGTCCCGATGGCATGGAAATTCCGGGCATCATCACGGACATCGCCGGCGATTCCGTCACCGTGGATTTTAACCACCCCTTGGCCGGACAAGATGTGATCTTCGACGTTGAAATTTTGTCTGTCGAATAACTTGCCGTAGAATAGCCAGCCAGAAAGAGAACCATGAGCAAATCCATGAAAATACTGTTAGCAAACCCGCGCGGCTTTTGTGCCGGCGTTGATCGCGCCATCAGCATCGTTGAGCGTGCACTTGAAATGTATCAGCCTCCGATTTATGTCCGTCATGAAGTGGTGCACAACCGCTTTGTGGTAGAAGGGTTGAAGCAGCGCGGTGCGATTTTCGTTGAAGAGCTGCACGAAGTGCCAGACGACAACATCGTGATTTTCTCCGCTCATGGGGTATCACAGGCGGTGCGTATGGAAGCCAAAGCGCGTTCGTTAACGGTGTTCGATGCAACCTGTCCGCTGGTGACCAAAGTGCACATGGAAGTCGCGCGTGCCAGCCGCCGCAACATGGAAGTGGTGCTGATTGGTCACGCCGGGCATCCGGAAGTGGAAGGCACCATGGGGCAATACGCCAGCGACACCGGTGGCATGTATCTGGTGGAAAGACCCGATGATGTGGTTGCGTTGCAACACAAAGTGAAAGATCCGTCTCATCTGCATTATGTCAGTCAGACCACGCTGTCGGTCGATGAAACGGCAGACGTGATTGATAAGCTACGCGAAGTGTTCCCTGAGATTCAAGGACCGCGCAAAGATGACATCTGTTACGCCACGCAAAACCGTCAGGATGCAGTGCGTCTTCTGGCGCAGGATGTGGATGTGATGGTGGTGGTCGGCTCGAAGAACTCCTCAAACTCAACCCGCTTGAAAGAGCTGGCGGAGAAGCTGGGCACGCCGGGTTACCTGACTGATTGCCCGGAAGACATTCATCCAGAATGGTTTGATGGCGTGAGTAAAATCGGTGTCACGGCGGGCGCGTCTGCACCAGAAGAACTGGTCAATCAGATTCTGAACCGCATCAAAGAGTTGGGGGCAACCTCAGTGGATGAAGTGCTGGGCCGTGAAGAGAATATGTTCTTTGAAGTGCCGAAAGAGTTGCAAATTAAGCAGGTCGACTAAGCGAGTTTGTTGGCCGGTGCCAAATGGCAGATTCAAGCCAATCAATTGAATCTAAAAGATACATCTAATCAAAAAGGGCTCCCATGGGAGCCCTTTTGCGAGGTGTGTTGCGGGATTAAGCCGTTTCGGTGACGCCTGAAGGTCTATCTTCATCCGCCAGATCCGTTTCCCCTTTACCTTTAGAAATCTTCATCACGTACAGCGTGATGGCTAGCGTTGCCACAATACCGACGATGGTCGAAATTTGCATTGGCAGACCAAAGCCCAGCGTGCTGTTGTTCAGAATAAAGGTAATACATACCGTGGTCATGAACACGGCTGGAATGGTGGTGATCCAGTGCAGTTTGTTATGACGCAGCAGGTAAGCTGAGGCAGTCCACAACATCATCACGGCCGTGGTTTGGTTTGCGAAACCGAAGTAGCGCCAGATGATACCGAAGTCAACTTGAGTCAGGATGCCACCAATCACGAACAGAGGCATCGCCATCAGCAGACGGTTACGCAGGGTTTTCTGTTCCATGTTGAAGTATTCAGCCAAGATCAGACGGCTGGAGCGGAACGCCGTATCCCCAGAAGTAATCGGCAGGATAACCACACCCAAGAAGGCGATGATGCCGCCGAACACGCCCAGCAGACCAAACGATGCGCTGTATACCACGTTACCAGGGCCACCGTTTTTCACGGCTTCAGACAGCGCGTCCAGCGAGCCGAAGAATGACAATGCAATCGCACACCAAATCAGGGCAATGATGCCTTCACCGATCATGGCGCCGTAGAACACAAAGCGGCCATTCTTTTCGTTTTCAAGACAACGCGCCATCAATGGCGATTGCGTTGCGTGGAAACCGGAGATCGCACCACAGGCGATGGTGATGAACAGGGCAGGCCACAATGGCATGTCGTTCGGGTTCATGTTGTGCAGCATGTCGCTGACTTCAAAGCCACCCAGAACTTGGTGTTCGCTCGAGAACGCGATCGCGGTGATTAGACCAACGGACATGAAAATCAGCAGCGCGCCAAATAGCGGGTAGAAACGACCGATGATTTTATCCACCGGCACGATGGTCGCGATGATGTAGTAAGCAAAGATGATGACAACCATGGTCGACATGCTTACGGTCAAGCTGGTTTGTTCGTTGATCAGGTTGGTGATCATGCCTGCAGGTGCAGAAACGAAAACCACACCAACGAGCAGCAGTAAGACAATGGCAAAAATGTTCATGAAGTGTTTAGCGCCATTGCCTAGGTAACGACCAGACAGTGAAGGAACGGATGCACCGCCGTTACGGATTGACAGCATACCCGAGAAGTAGTCGTGGGTTGCACCCGCAAAGATACAGCCAATCACGATCCACAGCATGGCGGCAGGACCATACAGCGCACCCATGATTGGGCCGAAAATCGGGCCGACACCCGCGATATTGAGCAGTTGAACCAAGTAAACTTTTGGCGTCGACATCGGGACGTAGTCCACACCGTCGGTTTTGGTGTGAGCTGGGGTTTGGCGTTTTTCATTGATGCCGAATACTTTTTCTACGAACGCGCCGTAAATGAAGTATCCACCAATCAAGGCAGCGACACAGGTTAGAAACCACAACATAGCGTTTGTCCTTTATTATGAAGTAGGTGTTATTGAATTAATCTCAGACTGGATACTAAATTATCAATAAGCGAGCTTCATTGGGTTTCCGGGTCAGTGGTCGTATAGTGAATTAAGTGGTATTTGACGCCAGTGAGTGGTTTTTGATGGCGAGTGAACGGCGAGTAACGCAAAATAAGCGCTCATTGCCTATTGTTAAGGATGAACACGTTATCCAAGGGCTAAGTAAAGGTAAAATAATGAAAAAAACAGTATTGATGTTGGTCGTGGCTGGGTTAATGGGCTGTGCCGCCAGTGACAGTGATTTGGCCCAGCAGGGCGATTGGTACCAGATTGGTTACAACGATGGGATCGCCGGACACACCCAACGCTCTCATAAAGCGTTGGCGCAATTAGGCCAAGCTAATCAAGCCGATTACAACCAAGGGTATGTGGAAGGGGTGAATGAGTACTGCAACCCGAATTTCGCTTATCAGATGGGCGTCAACGGCCAGTATTACGAAGGGGTGTGTGAAGGCACCGAACAAGCGCAAAAATTCCGTATGGAATGGCAGCGTGGCTGGAATGAATACAACAACTAATCGGCGCTAGGTAACAAGAGCCATGCATGAAGAATACATCGCCCTGGCATTGGCCGCTGTGGGTGTCGTTGGGCTGGGATGCCAATGGTTGGCGTGGAAACTGCGTCTGCCTGCCATTTTATTTTTGTTGCTGGCGGGAATTCTCGCCGGCCCTGTTTCCGGGGTGCTCAATCCCCAACAACTGCTCGGGGATCTGCTGTTTCCACTGATTTCACTCGCGGTTGCGGTGATTCTGTTTGAAGGCAGTTTAACCCTCAATTTCAAAGAGATTCGCGGCGTCAGCAATACGGTGTGGAGCATCGTGTCTCTGGGCGCATTCATCTCTTGGGGCGTCACTTCGTTTGCCACACATGCGCTGCTTGGCTTTGACTGGCCGCTGGCCTTGCTGTTTGGTAGCTTGACGGTGGTGACTGGCCCGACGGTGATCGTACCGTTGCTGCGTACCGTGCGGCCCAATGCCAAGCTGTCCAACATTTTGCGCTGGGAAGGGATTTTAATTGACCCGCTCGGGGCCCTGTTTGTGGTGATGGTGTATGAGTTCATCGTCTCCAGCAGTGAAGCGCACAGCTTGCACGTGTTTGGTCTGATTTTGCTGGTCGGCGTTGGCATCGGCGTGCTTTCGGGCGCGGCTGTTGCTTATGTTCTGCGCCACGGCGGCTTGCCAGAATACCTGCAGCCGTTTGCGGTTCTGAGTGTGGTGCTCGGCGTGTTTGCGGCGTCCAACGCACTGGAATCGGAGTCGGGTCTGCTGACGGTGACCATCATGGGCATGTGGCTGGCCAATGCCAAAGACGTCAATATTCAGCACATATTACACTTTAAAGAAAATCTCACCGTTCTTCTCATCACCGGACTGTTTATTTTGCTGGCGGCGCGAATTGAAGTGGACGATTTCGCCACACTGGGTTGGAGTGCGATCGCGCTGTTTGTGGTGATGCAATTGGTCTCGCGTCCGCTGTCGATTTTTCTCGCCACGCTGCGCAGCAGTTTGCAGTGGAAAGAGAAAGCGTTTTTGGCCTGGGTGGCACCGCGCGGGATTGTTGCCGCATCGATTTCATCGCTGTTTGCCATCAAGCTGGAATCGTTTGGCATGGCCGAAGCGACGTTGCTGGTGCCGCTGACATTTATGGTCATCATCGGCACTGTGGTGTTGCAAAGCGTTACGGCCAGACCCGTTGCGATTGGATTACAGGTGGCTGAGCCGGCGCCGAAAGGTTTCCTGATTCTGGGCGCGAACGATGTCGCACGTCAGATTGGCGGTGCGATTGCCAAGTACGATTGCCGCGTCGTGCTGACCGATTCCAACTGGGATTACATTCGCCAAGCACGCATGGCTGGGCTGGAGCATTATTACGGCAACCCCATTTCTAGTCACGCAGACGAATACCTGAACTTGATTGGCATTGGTCACGTGCTGGCGCTTAGCCCGGATAAACACTTCAACATCATGGCGTGCATGCAGTTTCTTTCCGACTTCGGAGAGAAGCGTGTGTTCTGTTTGAATGACAACGCAAACGGGAATGGCAATGGCAACGGCAGTGACAAACACACCGTGGCACAGGCATCACATGGGTTGCCCTTTTTAGGGGGCGAGGTGAGTTATAAGAAGCTCGCCAGTTTGCTCAACCAAGGCGGGGAGATCAAACACACCAAACTGAGTGACAACTTCACCTATGACGATTATCAACAGCAGCACAAAGAGAGTTATGTGCTGCCGCTGTTTGTGGTCGATCATCGTGGCCGAATTCAGATGTGTGCGGATGTCGCGAATTTCAGCGCCAAAGAGGGCGAAACTGTGGTTGCCCTGATCAAGAAACCGACCGAGAGCCGTTAGCGGCTCTCGTTGTCATCGTCTGCCATTGCGCGGCGCAGAAAACCGTCGGAGTCAGACAGTTTGGCTTTGGCTTGCGCCGCATCCACGCCAGTCAGGTGCATCAAAATCGCCACTTTGGCGTTGTTGTCACTTTCTGCCAACAGCGCTTCGGCGGTGTGGCGGTCGCAATCGGTCGCTTGCATGACAATGCGCACTGCACGTGCGACCAGCTTTTTGTTGGTCGCTTTCACATCCACCATCAGGTTTTGATAGCTTTTCCCAAGGCGAATCATGCTGGCGGTGGTGAGCATATTGAGCACCAGTTTCTGCGCGGTGCCCGATTTCAATCGCGTGGAGCCGGTTAACGCTTCCGGGCCGACCACCGGGCTGATGGCGATATGGGCCAATTCGGCAATCGGCGAGTTGGGATTGCACGACAGCGCGACGGTGACAGCGCCTAAATCGTTGGCGTATTCCAGCGCACCAATCACATACGGCGTGCGGCCACTGGCGGCAATGCCGACTAGAACATCCTGCGCACTAAAATGAATGGATTTGAGATCATCAATGCCGAGTAGCGGGGAGTCTTCGGCACCTTCTTGCGCGCTAAACATCGCATCGCGCCCGCCCGCAATCAAGCCCACCACCATGTGATGCGAGACTCCAAACGTTGGCGGGCACTCGGAGGCATCGAGTACGCCTAAACGGCCGCTGGTGCCAGCACCCATGTAGATCAGGCGTCCACCTTGCTTGAACGCTTCGGTAATTTTATCGACCGCGAGGGCGATTTCCGGCAAGACTTTTTCGACGGCTAACGGCACCAGTTTGTCTTGCTGATTGAGACGCTGCACGATCTCCTGCGACGAGAGCAGGTCGATATCCATGGTGTCGGGATTGCGACCTTCAGAAACCAGATGGGAGAGGGCAGCGAGCAGGGCATCATTCGTCATGGGGATTATCCATATCGGTTAAATCAAACACAGAAAAGTCAGTTAATCGGCGGGGTAAATCACGCCGAGAGAAGCCAAGCGCGTCGCACCCGTCACACGGGGCAGATTACTCGGCAGATTATGCATGCGGCGTTGCGCCAGCCAAGCAAAGGCCATGGCTTCCATGTAATCGCCATCGACACCTTTGGCGGTGGTCGGCGCTACTTGCCAACCCGGCAGCAAAGCGTGTAATCGCGCCATTAACAACGCATTTTGCGCGCCGCCGCCGCACACCAACAGTTCGGGGGCGGGGCCTTCGGCAAAGCGCTGCACGTCATTGGCAATACTGCGCGCGGTCAGTTCACATAAGGTGCGCTGCACGTTGTTAGCCGCGACATGATGATTGGCCAGTTTGTTGTCCAGCCATGGCAGATTGAACCATTCGCGTCCGGTGCTTTTCGGCGCCGGCTTTGCAAAGTAGTCGTCGCTTAGCAGCGTGGTGAGTAGCGCAGCATCGAGTTCGCCGCTGCGTGCCCAGTCGCCATTGCGATCATACGCTTGGCCGGTGTGGCGCTGGCACCAACCATCCATCAACACGTTGCCAGGGCCGGTGTCATAACCCACCACGTCACCGCCGGGTTTGAGTACCGACACGTTGGCGATGCCGCCGATGTTAAGCACCACCACGCTGGAATCGCGCACATCAAAAATCGTGCGGTGGAATGCTGGCACCAGAGGCGCGCCTTGACCGCCCAATGCGATGTCTTTGCGACGAAAGTCCGCCACAGTGGTAATGCCCGTGCGGGCGGCAAGAATATTGTGGTCGCCAATTTGTAGGGTGAACGGAGTTGCACCGTTTGGCTGGTGGAAGACCGTTTGGCCGTGATTGCCAATCGCGCGAATCTGACTGGCGTGATGGCCGCTGTGCTTCAGGAGGTTGAGCACCGCATCGGCATACAGATGACCGAGCAAGTGATCCAGTGTGCCAATCTCTTGCACGTTGGTTTCCTGGCCCAGACATATCGCCAAGAGGCGCTGCTTGAGATCGGCAGGCATGGGCAGAAAATCGTGTGCCAGCAATTCAATCTGATGGTCCGTCAGGGCGACCAGCGCCGTGTCGACGCCGTCCATGCTGGTGCCGGACATGATGCCGATGTACAGTTCGCGTTCAGTCATTCTGTTATCCGATTGTCATATTTCTCGTTTCCGAGGGCGAAGTCTTTAAAACTCATTGTAATTGAAAAACAAACTGAATAACCTCATTTGCTGTGACAAATTTTGACAATCCACCGTGATGAATGAAGGGGAAAACATGGGACCGTTATGGCTAGACGTTGAAGGTTGTGAACTGACGGCGGAAGACCGCGAAATACTGGCGCATCCTACCGTTGGCGGTGTCATTTTGTTTGCTCGTAACTACCACGACAACCAACAATTATTAGCGCTGAACACCGCCATTCGTCAGGCGGCGAAGCGCCCGATCCTGATTGGGGTGGATCAAGAAGGTGGCCGCGTGCAGCGCTTTCGTGACGGGTTCAGCAAGATCCCTGCCGCGCAGCTTTATGCGCGCAGCGACAATAGTACGCAGTTGGCCGAAGACGGCGGCTGGTTGATGGCGGCGGAACTCATCGCACACGACATTGATCTCAGCTTTGCGCCCGTATTGGATAAGGGGTTTGATTGCCGTGCAATTGGCAACCGTGCCTTTGGTGACGATGTGCAAACCGTGTTGACCTACAGCAGCGCCTATATGCGCGGCATGAAATCTGTGGGGATGGCGACCACCGGCAAACACTTTCCCGGTCACGGTGCGGTGATTGCCGATTCCCATCTGGAAACGCCTTACGATGAACGTGATTCGATTGCTGACGACATGACGATTTTCCGCGCGCAGATTGAAGCGGGCATTTTGGATGCCATGATGCCTGCGCACGTGATTTACCCGCACTATGATGCCCAGCCCGCCAGCGGCTCTCCGTATTGGCTGAAACAGGTTTTGCGTCAGGAACTGGGTTTTCAAGGCATCGTGTTCTCGGATGACTTGAGCATGGAAGGTGCGGCGATCATGGGCGGCCCGGCAGAGCGTGCGCAGCAGTCGCTGGATGCCGGTTGCGACATGGTGTTGATGTGCAACAAGCGCGAATCGGCAGTCGCGGTGTTGGATCAGCTACCAATCAGTGTGGTGCCGCAAGCGCAGTCGCTGCTGAAACAGCAACAGTTCAGCTACCGTGAACTGAAAGCGACTGAGCGTTGGAAGCAGGCGTCTCAAGCGCTGCAGCGTTTGATTGACGCGCACAGCTAACGGCACATTCTGAATCAAGAAAAGGCTCCCACGGGAGCCTTTTGTCATTGCAGCGATTTTGCGGTCAACGGTTAGTGGAAGCCCAGTTTCTCTTTTAGTTCTTTGAGGTAACGGCGACTGACGGGCACTTGATGGCCGGAGCGGGTGATGATCTCCGCCAACCCGTTTTCCAACAGTTTGATTTCTTTGATCGCTTTGGTGTTCACCAGATACTGGCGATGGCAGCGCACCAACGGCGTTTTCTCTTCCAAAATTTTGAGCGTCAACTGGCTGGTGGCGCGTTGCTGATGGGTTTGTACGTGCACGCCGCTGATGTCGCTAAACGCAAACTCCACATCGACTGTCGGCACAATCACAATGCGGTTCAGGCCAATGCACGGCACCTGATCCAGATTATTCGGCGCCAGGGCGGAGTAGTCTTGCGTCTTGTTCACGCTGCGCCCCAAGCGTTGGATGGTTTTTTCCAACCTTGCCGGATCAATCGGCTTGAGTAGGTAATCAAACGCATTGTCTTCAAACGCTTGCAGCGCGTATTGATCATAAGCGGTGACAAACACCACTTTGGGCATGGTGTCTGGATCAAGCATGCCCAGCAACTCAATGCCGGTGATTTGTGGCATCTGAATGTCCAGAAACACCACGTCTGGCTTGAGCTGATTGATTTTTTTGAGCCCTTCGATGGCGTTGTTGGCTTCGCCAATCACCTCGACCTCACCACTCTCTTCCAGCAATTCTGTCAGCTCTTCCCGAGCGAAGAGTTCGTCATCAATGACCAGTGCAGATAGCATTAATACGTTCCTTTATGCGGAATGATAAAACTCATCCGCGTGTATTGATTGGGTTCCACTTCAATGTTCAGCGCGGAGCTGGCGCCGAATTTATAGGTCAGGCGCTTGGCCACAATTTGCATGCCGAGGCCATCATGATCCTCACGTGGCGCTTGGTAGCTGCCAGCATTGTCTTCCACCACGATGCGGTGCCCATGTGTATCGGCCATGCTGTAGATGCGCACTTTGCCCCCTTCGAGCAAGTTGGAGGTGCCATGTTTGATGGCGTTTTCCACCAACGGCTGCAAGGTAAAACTCGGCACGTTGCGCTCCAGCAGCGCTTCGTCGATGGCAATTTCGACATCCAGCCGATCGCTAAAGCGTGCTTTTTCAATCGTCAGATAGGCATTGACGTGGGCCAGCTCTTCTTTGAGTGTCACGGTGCCGATGTTCTGCTTAAGGTTGCTGCGAAAGAACTGCGACAGGTGTTGGATCAGCTCGCGCGCTTTGTTGGGATCGCGGCGGATCACTGCGCTGATGGTGTTGAGCGCGTTAAACAGGAAATGCGGATTGACCTGCGCTTGCAGCAGTTTGATTTCCGCGCGCGACAACAAAATTTGTTTCTCTTGATACTCGCCATACAGAATCTGACTCGACAGCATCTGGGCGATGCCTTCCGCCATCGACATGTTGATGGTTGAAAACAGCTTCCGTTTCGGTTCGTACAGCTTAATGGTGCCGATGACCCGATCACCGGCGCGAAGCGGAATGATCAGCGCCGAACCGAGTTTACAGGTTTTCGACAGTGAACACTGATACGGGTGCTCTTTGCCGTCGAGGTAGATGATGGCGTTGCGCGCAATGGCATCCAGCGTGCTTTGCGATGAAATTGGCGTATTGGGTTTGTGGTGATCATCGCCGATGCCCACGAAGGCAAGAATCTTCTCACGGTCGGTAATCGACACCGCGCCCACGTTGGTTTGTTCGTAAACGATGCGTGCGATCTTCTCGGCATTCTGCGGGTTGAAGCCTGCGGCCAGAATGCCGACCGAGCGTTCGGCAATGTTCAGTGCCCGGCGTGAAAACGTGGCCGAGTACTCTTCAAAGATGGTTTTGCGATCTTGCAGAATGCTCATAAACAGCGCCGCACCGACTGAGTTGGCGATGATCATTGGCGCCGCGATGGTGGAGACCAGCGCATAGGCTTCATCGTACGGTTCGGCAATCATCAGAATCAGCAGCATTTGCACGATTTCGGCAAACAGCGTGACGGCAAACACCACGCTTGGGCTAAACAGCAAACGGCCTTTGCCTTTGCGCAGCAGATAGGTATGCAGTAAGCCGCCAATGATGCCTTCGGCGGTGGTCGAGACCGCGCAGGCCACGTCGGTAAATCCCCCTAACGTGTAGCGGTGAATCCCGCCGGTAAAACCGACCGCAAAGCCAATCACGGGGCCACCAAACAATCCGCCCATTACGGCGCCAATCGCTCGGGTATTGGCAATCGCATCGTTGATTTGCAGGCCAAAGTAGGTGCCCATGATGCAAAACAGGGAAAACAGCACATAAACACTGAGCTTGTGATTTAAGCGACGTGAGATATTAAGCAGCGGCAAAAAGATGGGGGTCTTGCTGAGCATGTAAGCCAGAACCAGATACACACACATCTGCTGCAACAGAGAGAGAACTAAATCCATATACCTTTCTTCATTGAATGCGAGACGTCATGCCTCGATGTCAATCTCATGTTTGTCACCGCTTTCTGAAGCCTGCCGTTGACGCACAGAGAAAGGGTGTGAATGTGGTTATTTTAGGGGAGTTAGAACGAATAAAACACGCTTGATTCGTAACTTTGGGTATCAAGCAGCGAAAATAATGAATGTAAATTTAAGTTTACATTAAATGTTTTTTAATATTTACACTTGCATTGTTTTTAAAGGCTGTTAATTTGTTGTTTATTCGGTTTAGGCACTCATGACGATGTTGAGTGTAAATAAATTTATACAGGTGGTGCGATGAAGAAAAGTGAACTAAGCGATATCAACATTGTTGATGAACAGATACTGATTACCCCGGATGCACTGAAGGCAAAATTGCCATTGAGTGACAACGCGCGTCGTTTTATCCGTGAATCGCGTCAAACCGTTGCGGACATTATTCACAAACGTGACCATCGCCTGTTGATTGTGTGTGGCCCGTGTTCGATTCACGATGTGGATGCAGCCAAAGCGTACGCCAAGCGCCTAAAAGCACTGTCAGAACAACTGAAAGATCAACTCTACATCGTGATGCGCGTGTACTTTGAAAAGCCGCGCACCACCGTGGGCTGGAAAGGCCTGATCAACGATCCGCATCTCGACGGCACATTTGACATTGAGCACGGTCTACATGTTGGCCGCCAACTGCTGGTGGAACTGGCGGAGATGGAAATTCCGCTGGCGACCGAAGCGCTGGATCCGATCAGCCCGCAATACTTGGCTGATACGTTTAGCTGGGCGGCGATTGGCGCGCGCACCACGGAATCACAAACGCACCGCGAGATGGCCAGCGGCCTCTCAATGCCGATTGGCTTTAAAAATGGGACTGATGGCAGTTTGTCCACGGCGATCAACGCCATGCAGGCCGCATCGTCGAATCACCGCTTTATGGGGATTAACCGTGAAGGGCAGGTGGCGCTGCTGACCACCCAAGGCAACGCCAATGGCCACGTGATTCTGCGCGGTGGCAAGCAGACCAACTACGATTCAGTCTCTGTGGCGGAATGTGAAGAAGCACTAGAAAAAGCGGGCTTAGACGCCGCGCTGATGGTTGACTGTAGTCACGCCAACTCACGCAAAGATTACCGTCGTCAGCCGCTGGTCGCTGAGGATGTGATTCACCAAATTCGTGAAGGTAATCAGTCGATTATCGGTCTAATGATCGAAAGTCATCTCAACGAAGGTAACCAATCAGCAGAGCAGCCGCTGGATCAAATGGCTTACGGTGTGTCGATTACGGATGCGTGTATTAATTGGGAATCAACTGAGGCATTATTACGCCACGCTCATCAGGAGCTGATTCCCTGTTTAGAAAATCGCCTCAAAGGTTAAGTAAAGGATTGCCCATGGCCGTAGAACTCAATGAATTGCGTGATCAGATTGACGCTGTCGACAAGCAGATGGTGGAACTGTTGGCTCGTCGTCTGGCGTTAGTGGAAAAGGTTGGCGAGGTCAAAAGTAAACATGGCCTGCCCATCTATGTTCCCGACCGAGAAGCCGCCATGCTGGCCTCTCGCCGTGAAGAAGCGGAGCGCAAAGGCGTGCCACCGCAACTCATTGAAGACATTCTGCGCCGCACCATGCGTGAGTCATACGCCAGTGAAAAAGATTCTGGCTTTAAATGCCTCAACCCTGAACTGCGTTCGGTGGTGATCATCGGGGGGAACGGTCAGTTAGGTGGTCTGTTTGGCCGCATGTTCCGACTCTCGGGCTACCAAGTGAAAGTCTTGGGCAGCAAAGATTGGGATCGCGCCGATGAACTGCTCAGTGATGCAGGTTTGGTGGTGGTCACGGTGCCCATTCATCTCACGTTGGGCGTGATTGAAAAACTGAACAACTTGCCGAAAGACTGCATTTTGTGCGACCTGACCTCGATCAAGGCCAAGCCGCTGCAAGCGATGCTCAAAGCGCACCAAGGTCCGGTAGTTGGTTTACACCCGATGTTTGGCCCCGACGTGCCGAGTTTGGCAAAGCAGGTGGTGGTGTACTGCGACGGTCGCGGTGAAGAACATTACCAATGGTTGCTAAAACAGATTGGGATTTGGGGAGCGAGTTTGTGCCAAATTGATGCGGCAGAACACGACCACGGCATGACCCTGATTCAGGCGCTGCGTCACTTTACGTCGTTCGCCTACGGTCTACACCTGTCGAAAGTGAATCCGAATCTGGCTCAATTGCTGACGCTCAGTTCGCCGATTTACCGCTTAGAGCTGGCGATGGTTGGGCGTCTGTTTGGTCAGGATCCGAATTTGTACGGCGACATTATTCTCTCGTCGGAAGAGAACGTGGAGATGATTCAACACTTCTACCGCAACTTTGGTGAAGCGGTCAAACTGATTGCTGACCATGACAAAGACGGGTTTGTACAGAATTTTGAAAAAGTCAGCCAATGGTTTGGCAACTACTCTCAGCAATTCATGCTTGAGAGCCAGAATTTATTAAAACAAGCAAATGACTCGATTCATCGAGGCTAATCTCCCCCGAATATTCGCGCTGCTTTGGCAGCGCTTTTTTTGCCTGTGCGTCACGCGTCCTCGCTGTCGCCCAAATCCGCTAGGTATTCCATTTCACGATGCAACAAACTGTCGCTGCCGACGTTCAGCTCCACCAACCGTTTGAGATGGCCAATGCTGTCAATGTCAATGTGGTCGATTTTGAGGCGTAAAATACGTTCATCCTGACTGATGAGGCGTGCGGTCAATGTGATGTTGATGTCGCTGTCGGGCAGCATAAAGGCCACATCGACCAATCTGGTGGGGTCTAAATCGGGCTCATCGACGGCCCATAACAGCAGCCCATGTAGCGACAAGTCCTGAATACAGGTCGCCAATTGATACTCTCCCTGAAAGAGAGTGGCCGGAGCCTGATAAATGATGCGGGAAAATCGGCGGCGTTCAATCATAGCGTTCTCACTTTACTGGCAGGTCAAGCCTTTCAAGCATAGCAAACCTGAGCCGATTCCACCGAATGAGTGATCGCCAATCGTCGCCATAAAAAAAAGGCCGCATGATGCGGCCTTTCAATTGCGTCTGCGAATGACTTGCGAGTCTGCGAATTACTTGGCAATACGTTTGTATTTGATGCGGTGTGGTTCTGCCGCTTCAGGGCCAAGGGTTTTCTTCAGCCAATCCATGTATTCGGTGTAGTTGCCTTCGTAGAAGTTCACTTGACCTTCATCGCGGTAGTCGATGATGTGGGTCGCGATACGGTCGAGGAACCAACGGTCGTGCGAGATCACCATGGCACAGCCCGGGAATTCCAGCAGCGCTTCTTCCAGTGCACGCAATGTTTCAACGTCCAGATCGTTGGTTGGTTCGTCGAGCAACAGCACGTTACCGCCGGCTTTCAGCAGTTTCGCCAAGTGCACGCGGTTACGCTCACCACCAGACAGTTCGCCGATCACTTTTTGTTGATCTGAGCCTTTGAAGTTAAAGCGAGAGCAGTACGCACGCGCTGGAATTTCAAAGTTGTTGATCTTGATGATGTCTGCGCCTTCCGAGATTTCTTGGAACACGGTGTTCTTGTCGTTCATTGAATCACGGAACTGATCCACAGACGCCAGTTTCACCGTGTCGCCCATTTCGATGGTACCGGAATCGGGTTGTTCTACGCCGCTCAGCATCTTGAACAGTGTGGATTTACCTGCACCGTTGGCACCGATGATGCCGACAATCGCACCTTTTGGCATGTTGAATGACAGATCGTCGATCAGCAGACGGCCGTCAAATGACTTGCTCAGGTTCTTCACTTCGATCACTTTGTCGCCCAGACGTTCGCCTGGCGGAATGAACAGTTCGTTCGTCTCGTTACGTTTCTGGTGATCAGTGCTTTGCAGTTCTTCAAAGCGAGCCATACGTGCTTTTGATTTTGCTTGACGACCTTTCGGGTTTTTACGAACCCACTCCAGCTCTTTCTCGATGGTTTTTTGACGAGCGCTTTCTTGCGATGCTTCTTGTTGCAGACGCGCATCTTTTTGCTCTAGCCACGAGGTGTAGTTGCCTTGCCATGGAATCCCTTCGCCACGGTCAAGTTCTAGAATCCAGCCCGCTGCGTTGTCTAGGAAGTAACGGTCGTGCGTGATGGCCACGACGGTACCTGAGTAATCCACCAGGAAGCGTTCCAGCCAAGCCACAGATTCCGCATCCAAGTGGTTGGTTGGTTCGTCGAGCAGCAGCATGTCTGGTTTTTCTAGCAGCAGACGACAGATCGCAACACGGCGACGCTCACCACCAGACAGATGGGCAATTTTCTGATCCCATTCCGGCAGACGCAGCGCATTGGCGGCACGCTCAAGCGCGTTTTCAAGGTTGTGGCCATCTTTCGCTTGGATCAGGGCTTCGAGGTCGCCTTGCTCTTTAGCCAGTGCGTCGAAGTCTGCGCCGTCTTCAGCGTAGGCCGCGTAAACTTCATCCAGACGCTTGAGAGCGCCTGCAACGTCAGAAACGGCTTCTTCAACCACTTCGCGAACGGTTTTTGATTCATCCAGGACGGGTTCCTGAGGCAGGTAACCGACTTTTAGACCTGGTTGTGGACGTGCTTCGCCATCGATATCGGTGTCGATGCCCGCCATGATACGTAGCAGAGTCGATTTACCCGCACCGTTCAGACCCAAAACACCGATTTTTGCCCCTGGGAAGAAACTCAGAGAGATGTCTTTTAGAATTTGACGCTTAGGTGGCACAATTTTGCTCACCCGTGACATGGTATATACGTATTCAGCCATTGCCGATCGTTCCTAATCTTTCCAACAGAATAAAGCCGACATTCTATACTAAAGCATTCTCATTTGTTACTAGCGACCAAGCTTTTCCCGCGTAATTGATGAGTCGCTCTAATAGTGTTTGCTGAGTTTGTAACGCTGACACTTTTTTTATTCTCTGTCGCATTATTTACATCAAGTTTACATCTGGCTGCTTTACATTTCGCGCTAGAATTAGCGTAATAAATGTCGGTTAAATCAGCTTTAAAGGAATAAGAGCCATGACGCTTTGGTGTGTTTTTAAGCCGCATCGTCTTGTATCGTCAATGTTGATGTTCAGTTCATTGATTAGCGGCACAGCGTTTTCAAGCTCTCTTGATCTGGACGCTCAGCGGGATCTGTATGATCAAGCCCAGCAGTGGCTTGATGACAAAAATGTAGATGAATTTAAGAAACACCGCCGTCAGTTGGCCGATTATCCACTGACGCCCTACCTCGATTACCGCAGTTTTCTCATTGATTTGGGTTCCAAGCCCCCGATTGCGGTGCGGGCGTTTATCGATACGCACCATGATTTTCCCTTTGCCAATCGCATCAGTGCGCCGTATCTGGATGCACTCGCCAGTCAGGAGAAGTGGGGCGCGTTGCTACAGTTTTCGCCCAACGAACCCAATGGGGAAACGTATCGCTGCCACTATTACAACGCCAAGTTGCAAACGGGCAAACGGGCAGAAGCCTACGCGGGTGCGAAATCGCTGTGGCTCAGTGGCGGCAGCGTTGCGGATGCCTGTGACCCGCTGTTTGAGGCGTGGGACAAGCAAGGTGGCCTCACGGATACCTTGGTCTTGGATCGCATGGTGCTGGCCTTTGAAGGCCGTAACCGCGCGCTGATGAAGTACCTACTCAAGAAAATCGATCGCCCAGCCAACGCCAGCATCGCGCAAGAGATGATCGACTTATACGACAAACCGGAAACGGTGGTGGCGTTTGCACAGCGGCATGCCAAAGCGGCGCTGGCACGTCGCCAAGCTGAGTTGGCGTTGGAAAAACTGGCGCGCATCGATGAACTGAAGGCGCAACGTGCATTGGCCGAGGTGGTCAAAGCGCAGCATTGGAGCGCCGCTCAACAGGCACGCATTGGTCAATACATTGCGCTGCGAATGATGGATGCCGAATCACTGGAACTGCGTCAATGGCGCGATGGCGTGATTGCGGGCAGCAGTAACATCAACCTGATTGAAACCCGCATTCGTTTGGCGCTACGCCATGTGGATTGGCAGGGCGTGACCGATTGGATTCAGCAACTCCCTCCAGCAGAGCAAGCGACCACGCGTTGGCAATATTGGCTCGGTCGCAGTGACATGGCGCTTGGGCACAAAGATGCGGGAATAAAACGGCTACAAGCGATTTTAGGGGAGCGCAATTTTTACAGCGTTGCGGCCGCCAAAGCGGTGCAACAATCGGTGAATTATCCGGTGTCGACGCTTGATCTCGATTCGAACAAGGTCAAACCGTATCAAACGGCGCTGGTGAGAATTCAAGAGCTGATTGATCGCGATAAAATTGCCGCGGCGAAAAGTGAATGGAGCTGGTTGCTCAGCCGCGTCACGCTGGAAGAAAAAGAGATGTTGGCCGCCTATGCGGCAAGTAAACGTTGGCATCACCTGACGGTCACGGCTTCGATTTCGGCACGCATGTGGGACAACATGACGCTGCGCTTTCCGATGGCGCATCAATGGTGGTTTAACTTCTACGGTGAAAAACACGGCATTGATCCGATCATGCTGATGTCGCTTGCGCGTCAGGAGAGTGCAATGGATTCGGAAGCCCGCTCGCCTGTGGGCGCTCGTGGCATCATGCAGATCATGCCTGCGACCGCGCGCTATACGGCGAAGAAATACCAGCTCACGTATGATGATGCGGATGAGTTGTACCAAGTCGGCAAGAACATCGAAATCGGCAGCCATTATCTCAATGGTTTGCTGGAACGATATGACAACAATCGAATCTTTGCTTTTGCGGCGTACAATGCCGGCCCGCAACGGGTCGACCGTTGGCGCAAAGAAACCGATGGCCAGTTGGATGCATACGCTTTCATCGAAGCGATTCCATTTCGAGAAACACGCGGCTACGTGCAGAACATTTTGATGTTTGAAACCTACTACCGTGACTTGATGGGCGTGGACGGTGCATTTTTAAATCAGCATGAGGTGGAGACAAAATATTGATTCTGTTTGAGTGTTCTCTACAATAGAGGCGTGTATCACTCAACGAGTACAATCATGTCCCAACAACCTGAGTACAGTGACTGGTCGCAGTTGATGACGTTAGTCAAACAGGCCGCAGACCAAGAGCAGCACGCGATGCTGCTAACGATGTTAATGACCCCAGATGAGCGCGAAGCGTTGGTGGCGAGGGTCAATATTCTCTGTGAACTGTTGAAAGGTGAGATGTCACAACGACAGGTGAGTCAAATGTTACGGGTCGGTGTTGCGACAATTACTCGTGGCTCCAACGAACTGAAATCTCGTTCTGACGCCGATCGGGCCATCTTGAGTCAATTGATTCTGAAATAAAAAAACCAGCCTTGGGGCTGGTTTTTTTATCCCTGCACTTACAGGTTGGCGGGAAAGTGGTCGGGGTTTGTAAACGGGATCAACGCTAAAATCAGCGCCTGATGGTACACCGAGCTGCGAGTCAGGTGATGCTGAGTCAGTAAGCCAATGGCGCCGCCTTTCTGTTTGATGTTCTCTGTGCCAAACACCGCATCCATCACATCGCCCAATTCATGGGCATCGGCCAGTTGATGCAGCACTTCAGGTGGCAGCATCAAGCTGGCAGAGCGCGATTCACCGCGCTGAGTGTCCGATTCGATGATCATCCACGCAAATGTCACTCCCGCATCAATGCCCGCTTCAAGCCCCACGTAGAAATCTGCGCCGGGACGATGTTGCTTGGCATTGCGCACGCGATTGAGCGCGCCCAGTTTGGTCTCGTGGTCGCTCATCGGCTGATCGGCCACTTCGCTCGGGACGCTGATGCCTTCAAAGGCAAATGTGTGTTCAGGAAATACGGTTGAAAAAGCACTCTCCACCGCACGAATTTTCGCAGGGTTAAGAGAAGCAATGATCACTTTTTTCATAGGACGGGGTCATCTCATTCGGTTGTTGCCAGGCACAAACTTCGCTCAGTGACATGGGTTTCCCAAAGAAGTATCCCTGCATGTAATCGCAGCGATAATTCGCCAGCCACTGGTGCATTGTTTCACTTTCGATGCCCTCCGCGGTCACTTTCATGTGCTGGGAGTGGCACAAGTCAATCAGGGGTTTGATGACTTTCTGTTTGTTGGTGGCGATCAGTGTATCCAAAAATGCGCGGTCGAACTTAATTTTCTGCACTGGGTACTGCACCAGTTGGGCAATGGAGGTGTAGCCCGAACCGAAGTCGTCAATGGTCAAGCCATAGCCCAAGCGGGACAGCTCATGCAGCAGCGGGAAACTCTTGGAGTCGGCGGCAAAGGTTTCAGTAATTTCAAAGTCGACCCAGCGCGGCACCACTTGGTGTTGCTGCGCATGCTGGTGGATAAACTGCGCCAGATGTTGGGAATCTAGCTCCGCCGACGAGAGGTTGATGGAGATTTGAATCGGCTGGGTAAATTGTTCGCGCAGCGTGTTGAGTTCAGCAAACGCGGACTGAATCACCCAGCGGTCAATCTGGCCAAACAACCCGGTTTGTTCAGCAATTGGAATGAATTCATCCGGCGAGACGTCGCCCAACTGTTCGGACTCCCAACGCAGCAGCACTTCAAACCCGGCGACTTGATGGCCTGAGCAGGTGAAATACGGTTGATAGACCAAACTGAATTCTTGATCAAAATGCCCCAAGCGCAACGCGCGTTCAATCGTGTTGCGGCGCTGAACGATCTCATCGAGCTGCTGAGAGTAGTAAGCCACTTGGTTTTTGCCTGCGTTCTTGGCTTGATACATCGCGGTGTCGGCGTTGAGTAACAGTTTTTCAATCTGCTGGCCATCTTCTGGATAAGTGGCGATGCCGATACTGGCGGTGATTGGAAAGTGGCCCAGTGGCGAGTTGTCCTGTTTTTGCATCGGGTCAAGTAGGCGCTGGGCAAACTGAGTCGCGCAATCGGCCTTGCGGTTTGGCGCGCAGAGCACAATCGCAAATTCGTCGCCGGACAAACGCGCGGCCAAACTGTATGTGTAATGTTGCTGGTTGAACGCTTCACACAAGCGGCGTACGTGATCGGCAAAGCTGACCAGCAGCGAGTCGCCGATCTGGTGGCCGTATTTGTCGTTGACGTATTTGAAGTTATCCAAATCGATATACAGCACCCAGATATGGCTGTTTCGCGGCGTCTCCAGCAAGGTTTTTTCCGCTTGCACCTGAAATTGGCGGCGGTTGGCCAGCTTGGTCAGGTGATCGTATTCCGCCAAGGTTTTGGTGCGTTGATAGGTGCTGTCGAGCTCGGTATACATGGCGTAGAAGCGTGAAGAGAGACGGCCGATTTCATCTTGGCTGTTCAGAATTTCAATGTTCTTACGCTGTTTGTTCTCAACTTCTTGTAGCTGCTTATCGAGGCGAAGAATCGGATTGATGACATGTTTGTAGAGTAGGATCAGCAGCAGCAACACGGTGACCAGTGCCGAGAAACCAAACGCCAGCATCAGCTCCTTTTGAATGCGTGCCAAGCGGTCACGAAACAGCAATGGCGCGGGGTCCAAAATGGCGTACATGCCCGGTTGCAGCTCGACGCTCTGCGTCAGACGCTGCGTGTTTTGCGGTGGATGTTCTTGAAAGAAAATGGGGCTTTGGTTATCAAATTCAATGTGTTGGCGCAGCGCGTTGAATTTATCCAGCACCACATACACCACGATAAAAAAGACTTCGTCGCGGTTGTAGCTCAGCGGCGTTTGCAATGTTTTGGTATCCAGCACGTCGTAACGCACCAATATGCCTTCACCGGCTGAGTTTTCGGTGTAGCTGACATCGGAGGTACGCGCGGTTTGATTGAACCGCTGATCGACGAACTGTTTGACCAGCGGATCCATTTGAGCAAACGGGTCGTAGCTGTTCTCGGCGTAATAGAGAATGTTTTTGTCACCGTCGAGGATCGACAGCGCAACATGCTGACTATCGCTGGGTTGAAGAATACTGATGGTTTGATGCAAATTGTCCACGAGTTCTAATTCGCGGTAGGGATTGTGTTCGTAGTAGAAGTAGTGGCGAATGATGTCGCTTTTGGCGAGCGTGAAGGAGTAACTGTTGACCAAGGCGCGCGTTTGCCTGAAATGGCTGGCCAGCTTTTCCATACTCAATTGCAAATAGCTGTCGGTCCGTTTCAGCAACGCATCTTTCTGGCTGGTGTAAATGATATAGCTGGAGGCTGCAGCACTGAGCAGAATCACCGGCGCAATCAGCAGAAGGATTCTATGGTTGAGCTTCATGTTGGTTGATCACACTGTTAATTATTTTGGCTCTGACGTTGAGATTGCCCGGCGAGAGTTCGCTATCGATGATCCCTTGTTCGACGAGATCCGGTGCGGGAAACAGCGTCGCATCGTTGCGATACTCGGGCGGCAAGAGATGCATGGCCCGCAGGTTCGGCGTTGCGCCTCGAATATCTGCGGCGTTCATGGCAGCAATCTCCGGTTGCATCAGGAATTCGAGAAACGCTTTGGCCTCTGGCTTGTAGAGGGAATGGCTGTTGATCGCCATGCAATCTACCCATAAATAAGGTTGGCCTTGCGGCAGGCTAAAGCTCCAGTCATCGTTCGCAAAGAAACGATTGAGCGAATATTGATCGCCACTGTAGGCTAATGCCATGTAAAGATTGTCGTTTTCGGCATGGCTACGAACGTAACTGAGGGCATATTCGTAGGTCAAGATATTGGGATTGGATTGCTCCAATGCCAGATACGCCTGTTTGAGGACATCGATGGAATCGGTAATCGGTGACACCCCCAAGCTGTACAGCGTGGGCAGCAGTGTTTCGACGCTATCGGAAATGAGCCCGACGTGGCCGCGCATGTTCGGCGCAATGTGTACCAGTTGCGACCAATCGGTGGGGGGCTCGGCCAGCTTGCTTTTACGGTAGGCAATGCCCACGTATCCCCAGAAATAGGGCACGGCATGACTGCCACACGCTTGATTCCATTTGGCCGCATTGTTGTCGCGGTTGGGCAAGTGTGACAAATCTTCAAACAGATCTTGGCGAGAGAAAATGTGGGCGGAGACGTTATCGAGCACCACCACGTCAAAAGGCAACTGCACGCTTTTGAGCATCAGCAAGCTGCGCTCGTCATCGTTATCGAAATGATAGAGGTTAAGCGGCGTGTCGGGATGGCGCTGATGCCAAGCATCGACGACTCGCGGAGAGAGCGTGTCTTCCCATAAATATAAGTTGAGTTCGCTACTTTGGACAGATGCTGTGAGGGCGCATCCCCCGAGCAAGGCCGTGAAAATCGATTTCGTCATCCGTTTTGAGTTCGCCCGGCTCCGCCGGTTCGATATCCTATTGCTGTCTTCGCCCAGTGCGCGACGAATCAAAAACTCGCCGGCAGTGCATGTATCACCACACGTGGAAATTTGTTGTGGCTATTATAGGGTTTCAATATGCAACTGCCAGCGTTTGCAGCCAAATGTATGATTCAGTTATCGTTCAGCAAGTTTGACTTGGGTTGGCTTGACGTTCTCGCTGGGGTAGCAGCCCAGCACTTTGAGGTGGCGTGTGAGGCGCGTCAACTCGATCAGTGCTTGCTGCATGTTTTCTGAATCCAGATGAGCGGAGAGATCGACGTAAAACATCTCTTCCCACGGATTGCCCATGATTGGGCGGGATTCCAGCTTGGTCATGTTGATGCCAAGGCGTTGCAGCACAAGGAGCGTGGAGACTAAGGAGCCTGCTTCTTGCGACGTGGACATGATCAGCGTGGTTTTGGCCGGGATTTGCGCCGAGACTTCAACCGGTTTGCGCGCGACAACAATAAAGCGGGTGTGGTTTTCGGTTTGATTGGCGATGTTGCCTTGAATCGCTTGCAAGCCATAGAGTTTGCCGCTGGATGCGTTGCCAATCGCAGCGACGTCAGTGCGGTTGAGCTCTTGCACTTTCTTCATGGCATCTGCGGTGCTGGCGCACGTTTCCAGTTTCACCCCTTTGAGACGGCCCAAAAATTCACTGCACTGCTGATGTGGCTGCGGGTGCGAATACAGCACTTTGAGATCTTCTAGACGAATGTCTTTTGTCGCAACCAAGCAGTGTTCAATCGGCTGTGTGATTTCACCCACGATATACAGCGTGGTGTGTTGCAGTAGGTCGTACACCTCATTGATGGAGCCGGAGCTGGTGTTTTCGATTGGCAGCACGCCATAATCGGCATGGCCAGATTCCACCGTGCGGGTGACTTCTTTGAATTGATCGCAGTTTAGTTCAATGAGTTCGGTATTTTTACGGCTGAAATACTCACGGGTGGCCAGATGAGAGTAGGAGCCTTTCGAGCCAAGAAACGCCACACGCGCCAACGGTTTGCGACTTTGTGGATTAGCCAGATTCTGTAAGTAAGCCTGCTGTAGGAGAACCGAATCTTCAATGATGGTGTGAAAGAGCTTGGTGATGTACTGGGCATCAAGTTGGTATTTGTCTTTGCCCGCGTGGATCAATTTGACAAGCAGTTGCTGCTCACGTGCAGCATCACGCACGGGTTTGGAGGTTTCGACTTTGCTTTTGGCCACTTCAATGCTGAGTTTACGGCGTTCTGAAAGCAGGCTCAGCAGTTGGTCATCAAGTTCATTTAAGCGCAATCGAATCTCTTCGAGCGAGTATTGTCTGTCTGTCATGTAAATTATCCTTATAAAAAAGCCTCCCGTTGGGAGGCTTTCTGTTCGTTTTTGACTTATCTTCCGTAAACGAGCACGCCTCCAAGGTTATTGGAGAAAAAAGAAGTCAAAAAAGAACAGGGAATGAAGTGTCATGTTTTTCCGAGGAAAATGTTGATTGATAAGTCAACACAATAAGCAAGCGGGGTGGGAGCGTCAAGCAAAAAAAATAGCGCCCGAAGGCGCTATTCTGGAAACCGTATCTTTTACTCTTCCACTTCTTCTTCCAGCTCAGGTTTGTCCGTACGACGGGCCTCTGGTTTGTGACGAAGTTTATTCAGTTGACGCTCTAGTTTTTGTTCTACCTCATTCACAGCGGCATACAGATCTTCGTGGATAGCGGAGGCAACTAATTGTCCTTTTGGAATGCTGACGGTTGCTTCGAATTTTTTCTGTTTGTTTGGTTCCTCACTGAAACTTGCCTGACATCCGATGATGTCCACCTGCCATTTTTCCAGCTTTTTGAATTTGCTCTCAATGTGATTGCGGATTGCAGAGGTGATTTCGATGTTTTTACCAGTGATATTCATTTGCATAGTGCTTTTTCCTCTGTTGCATCCCTTGTGGGTTAACTTCAGATTACTCATCCCAAACTAAAAGAATGTGATTCAGATCAATTTACGCGTGTGTGTTTTTGGCTTTGAAACCAAACGTGATCTTCCGCAAAGAGTCGTGAAACAGACGAGCGAAAAAGCTTGAGATTCTGATGAAGTTGGCTAAATTGGAAGAGTAATTGACTGAAAATCTTCCCATTTTTAGGGCATTTTCTCGGCCCATTAAATCCTCTTGTATGTTTCCTGAGCAACTTTTTTTGTGAACTTGATCGTCATTTAGGGCGCCATCGGTTCGTTGTCGGTTGCCTCATCCAAATTTGCGCTTTGATTTTCGACCTTGGCACGCTGCAAGGCATCCAGTTGTTTGTACACCACGTAGTAACGACTGATGTTTGAGACGTAGCGAATCGGCTCTTTGCCAATGTTGCGCCGCGTGATCACTTCAACATGTTTAAACCAGACGTTGGGATTAAAGCCGTGTTTTTGGGCCAATCGCCGCATTCGGTTGATGCTCGCCGGGCCTGCATTGTAGGCGGCGAGGGCAAAGTACACCTGATCATCGGGGCTGATGTGTGGATCGGTGAAATAACGGTCCTTGATAAAGCGCATGTACTTGATGCCAGCATGAATGTTGTTGTCGACTTGATCGATGTGCGGAATGTTGACGTTTGGATCTTGAGCGGTGGTCGGCAGCACTTGCATGATACCGATGGCCCCTTTGGGCGAGATTTTGCGTTGGTCGAGGCCAGATTCCTGAAACGCTTGTGCCGCCATCATCAAATCTTCGAATGCGTACTGGTTCGAATAATGAGTAAAGATTTGCCTCAGTTGCGCGAGCTTGGCGAGTTTTTGTGGGTTGAGCGCTTTGGTCAGCCAGCGTGTGTCATCAATGTATTTGCTATAAATGACGTTGCCCAGCAAGGTGCCAGATTTGACGGTTTTCAGATACTGGTTGATGAACGTTTTCAGCTTCGGGCTCTCTTTTCGCAGCGCCCAAGCGATTTGGCCATTTTCCCGCAGCGGGAGTTCGCTGTGCACCTGAATATTTTCCATCACATGCTGCCATAGCTCGGCTTTGTGGCTGTCGAGCACCGTGGCGGCAACATGGCCGGCATTGACCATTTCCAGCAGTTCATAATCTTGCAGCGCTTCATCGATAAAATGCACCTGGACGAGAGGGCGGTTCATCGCGCTCAATGTGGCGTTGACGGCTTGAATGCTGTCCCAATAACTGGAACTTTCACGCAGCCAAATTTGGCGTCCACTTAATTGTTCAAGGGTGCTGATCGGCGCCGCGGCTTTACTGGTGATGACAAATTCTTGCAGATCTTTGGTCAGGGGAGCGCTGAAATCGACTTGCTGTAGCCGATGGGGCGTGACGGTTAAATTGGCGACCGCGAGATCAGCAAAGCCGCGTTCAACGCTGGGGATGAGTTCATCACGCAGCACGGGAATGATCTGTACATGCACATACGGCGATTGCTTTTTCAAGTATTGCTCAAAATGGTACAGCAGTTCGGCGCCAATCCCTTTGGGGCGACCGCCTTCCACGTAATAAAACCCTAAATCGGCTGAAACCACGACACGCAGGGTGCCTTTGTCTTTCAGGACAGGCCAATCTCCGGTGTAGGGTTTGGCGCTTAATGGGGAGAGTTCCAAACTGTGGGCTGGCCAACCAAGGCAACACGCCAGGGCGAAAAGTGCCATGTTCAATAAACGCAAAATGCCGCTCCTTTTGCATTTTAGGTCGGCTTTAAGTGTATGAACGAACGGCAAAAACGGCAACGTTCGGCCACAAAAAAAGCCACTGCAAGCAGTGGCTTTTTCTCATGATGTCGAGGATTACTCTGGGTTGAGTTCCATCAGTTGCTGAGTGCGGGCGATGGAATCTTTTAGCCCCAGCTCCTTGTACGCCTGCAACTGAATTTTGAGCGATTTACGTGCTGCTTCAGTATCAGGATAGGTTTTTTGCAATTCCTGAGTGCGGTTGATGGCCGCAATCCAGGCTTCACGGCGCAGGTAGAAATCTGCGGTGGCTAAGTCGTAGTCGGCGAGGCGGTTTTTCAGCGCAAACATGCGGCGCTGCGCGTCTTCGGCGTACGAACTATTGGGGTAACGTTGCAGCAGGCGTTTGAAATCGGCAAAGGCTGCTTTCACTGGCTCTGGATCGCGGTCACTGCGATCGACGTTGAACAGGTCGTGCATAAAGTTACGGTCTTGCGCCATGTGCGATAAACCGCGCATGTACAGCACCCAGTCCATTTTCTCGTGGGTGGGGTTGAGTCGCATAAACCGTTCAATGGTCGCGAGACCCAGCGCGAGATCATCGTTTTTGTAGTAAGCGTAAATCAGATCCAATTGAACTTGCTCGGAGTAAGCACCAAACGGGTAGCGAGAATCCAAAGCTTCAAGCTTTTCAATCGCCGTCATCCAGTTACCGCCTTGCAGCGAGGTTTGGGCTTCGGTGTACAACTGTGCCGGCGGGACGTCCGGAACAATCTCTTTATTACTGGAACAGCCAGCCAGAAGAGATAACGCGAGTAAGCCTGATAAAGTTTGGTATTTCATGTCAGGAGTGAGTTCCTTGCAATTAAAGCTTATACACTTGGAGCGTCGGCGCTCCGCAAAACGTTTCGTTACTTTCTTGGCAGTAACAGATACAATGGCGCCATATTTTTCCACACTAGTGGCTATTAGTCTCACGGTTTTTAAAAAAGTTCGATATGGCTCAGCAGATTGAATTAACTCAAACAGTAAAAGAAAGCCAGCTTGGTCAGCGTTTAGACCAAGCTGTGGCTGAATTATTTACCGATTTTTCCCGTTCACGCCTGAAAGAATGGTTGTTGGAAGGCAAAGTCATGGTCAACGGCAACGTGGTGACCAAACCTCGCACCAAAGTGATGGGCGGTGAAGCGATCACGGTTCAGGCGGAACTGGAAGATGAACAACGCTGGGAAGCTCAAGATATTCCATTGAATATCGTTTATGAAGATGACGACATTATCGTGATCAACAAACCGCGAGACTTGGTGGTGCATCCGGGTGCTGGTACGCCAGATGGTACCGTGCTCAACGCATTGCTGTTCCATTTTCCACCGATTGCTGAAGTGCCACGTGCGGGTATCGTGCATCGTCTGGATAAAGATACCACGGGCCTGATGGTGGTGGCGAAGACGGTTCCGGCGCAAACGCGTTTAGTGCGTGAACTGCAAAAACGAAACATTACCCGTGAATACGAAGCGATCGCGATCGGTAAAATGACGGCGGGCGGCATGATTGATAAGCCGATTGGCCGTCACTCAACCAAACGTACACTGATGGCGGTGAGCCCGCTGGGTAAACCGGCTGTTACTCACTACCGTGTGGCGGAACATTTCCGCGAGCACACGCGAATTCGCCTGCGTCTGGAAACCGGTCGTACGCACCAGATTCGTGTTCACATGGCGTATTTGCAACACCCACTGTTGGGCGACACTGCCTACGGCGGCCGTGCGCGGATTCCTAAAGGGGCGACGCAAGAGCTGACGGACATGATTCGTGGTTTCGATCGTCAGGCGCTGCACGCAGTCATGCTGCGTTTTGAACACCCTATCACCGGTGAACCGTTGGAATTCCACGCGCCAGTGCCGGATGACATGGTTGAAATGACCGAAGCGTTGCGTGAAGACGCTCAACTGAACCATTCAGAAGAGTATTGATCGATGAGTTGGATTATCCCTCGCTGGCCTGCACCGGTTTCGGTGAAGGCACTCTCTTCAACCCGAGTTGGCGGTTTTTCTCTGCCGCCTTACGATGGGTTGAATGTGGGCATGCACGTTGGGGATGATCCACATCGGGTTGAGCGCAATCGCCATTGGTTGCAGCAGCAAGCAGGCATGCCCAGTGCGCCGATATGGCTCAATCAAACACACTCCACCGTGGTCGTGGAAGTGGACGCGCCGACGGCTCAAGTGTTGGATGCCGATGGCGTTTGGACTCAAGCGCCGAACGTGGTGTGTTCTGCAATGACCGCCGATTGTTTGCCTGTGTTGATCGCCAACACCCAAGGGACGAAAGTCGCTGCGGTGCATGCGGGGTGGCGCGGCTTGTCTGCGGGCATTGTCGAACAGGCGCTAACACAGTTTGCCAATGACGATGTGGTGGTGTGGTTGGGGCCGGCCATTGGCCCGCAAGCGTTTGAAGTGGGTGATGATGTACTGGCTGCATTCAGTGCGCATGATGACCACGCGCATCTCGCGTTTAAACCCGCTCATCAAACGGGAAAATGGTGGGCTGATATGAATCACCTGACGCGTTTGCGTCTGCGTCAGCTTGGCATTGACGCCGTGTTCGACAACGGTCTGTGTACCTATCAACAGGCCGATCAATTTTATTCTTACCGCCGCGATGGCGTGACCGGCCGTCAGGCCAGCTTTATCTGGATTGAAGCAAATTAAACCCGATAAAGTTAATGGTCTTCACTTGAAAATTTCCCCCTGCGTAACCATCTTTCTTAACGTTGTTAGTTTATCTCAGACGAGGTTAGGAAGGTTGTTATGCGTCTTGACAGATTTACCAGTAAATTTCAAATAGCGATTTCCGACGCTCAGTCACTCGCGCTCGGGCGAGATCATCAATACATCGAACCCGTGCACCTGATGGTAGCGTTGCTTGATCAAAACGGCAGTCCAATTCGTCCTTTGTTGACGATGTTGGATGTGGATGCGATGCAACTGCGCTCAAAGCTGGGCGAGATGTTAGATCGTCTGCCCAAAGTGAGCGGCATTGGTGGCGACGTGCAGCTCTCCAGTGGGTTGGGGACGCTGTTTAACCTGTGTGACAAGGTGGCGCAAAAGCGTCAGGATGCCTACATCTCGTCTGAAATTTACCTATTGGCGGCATTGGAAGACAAAGGTCCTTTGGGCCAGTTGCTGAAAGATTTCGGTTTGACCGAGAAAAAAGTGACCGCGGCGATCGAAAAGATCCGTGGTGGTCAAAAGGTCAATGACCCGAATGCGGAAGAGCTGCGCCAAGCGCTGGAAAAATTCACCATCGATCTGACCGAACGGGCTGAACAAGGCAAGCTGGATCCAGTGATTGGGCGTGACGATGAAATTCGTCGTACCATTCAAGTGCTGCAGCGTCGTACCAAAAATAACCCGGTCATTATTGGTGAGCCGGGCGTCGGTAAAACCGCCATTGTGGAAGGTCTTGCGCAGCGCATCATTAATAACGAAGTGCCGGAAGGCCTGCGTGGTCGCCGTGTGCTGTCTTTGGACATGGGCGCGCTGGTTGCAGGGGCGAAATACCGCGGTGAGTTTGAAGAGCGCTTGAAATCCGTTCTAAATGAACTGGCGAAAGAAGAAGGCAACATCATTCTGTTCATCGACGAACTGCACACCATGGTGGGTGCGGGTAAAGGTGAAGGTTCGATGGATGCCGGTAACATGCTCAAACCCGCTTTGGCACGTGGTGAACTGCACTGCGTCGGCGCGACCACATTGGATGAATACCGTCAGTACATCGAAAAAGATCCGGCGCTGGAACGTCGTTTCCAAAAAGTGCTGGTGGATGAACCGAGCGTGGAAGATACCGTGGCAATTTTGCGGGGCTTGAAAGAGCGTTATGAGCTGCACCACCACGTTGAAATTACCGACCCAGCCATCGTGGCGGCGGCAACGTTGTCGCATCGTTATGTGTCTGATCGTCAGTTGCCCGATAAAGCCATCGACTTGATTGATGAAGCGGCCTCTAGCATTCGTATGCAGATGGACTCCAAACCGGAAGCGCTCGATAAGCTGGAACGTAAGATCATTCAACTGAAAATCGAGCAGCAAGCGCTGAGCAATGAACACGATGAAGCGAGCGAAAAACGTCTCAACATCCTCAATGAAGAGTTGCAGGAAAAAGAGCGGGATTACGCTGAGCTGGAAGAAGTGTGGAACGCGGAAAAAGCGGCGTTGTCAGGCACTCAACACATTAAATCCGAGTTGGAACAAGCGCGTTTGGATCTCGAAGTGGCGCGTCGTGCCGGCGATTTAAGCCGCATGTCTGAGTTGCAATACGGCCGCATTCCTGAGCTGGAAAAACAACTCGACTTGGCCGCGCAAGCAGAAATGCAAGAGATGACGCTACTGCGTAACAAAGTTACCGATGCTGAGATTGCCGAAGTACTTTCTAAACAGACCGGTATTCCTGTGGCCAAAATGCTCGAAGCAGAAAAAGAAAAACTGCTGCGCATGGAAGACGTGTTGCACCAACGTGTGATTGGTCAGGTTGAAGCGGTGGAAGTGGTCGCGAACGCGATTCGTCGTAGCCGTGCGGGCCTGTCGGATCCAAACCGTCCAATTGGTTCGTTCCTGTTCTTAGGTCCAACTGGTGTGGGTAAAACCGAACTGTGTAAAACCCTCGCCAACTTCATGTTTGACAGTGAAGATGCCATGGTGCGGATTGATATGTCGGAGTTCATGGAGAAACACTCTGTGGCTCGTTTGGTCGGTGCGCCTCCAGGTTACGTGGGTTATGAAGAGGGCGGTTATCTGACCGAAGCGGTGCGCCGTAAACCGTACTCCGTGATTTTGCTGGATGAGGTGGAAAAAGCGCA
Source organism: Vibrio sp. CJQ_6 (assembly GCF_043106745.1). Classification (NCBI taxonomy): domain Bacteria; kingdom Pseudomonadati; phylum Pseudomonadota; class Gammaproteobacteria; order Vibrionales; family Vibrionaceae; genus Vibrio; species Vibrio sp. CJQ_6. The sequence goes on from NZ_JBICMV010000037.1 coordinate 238,467, forward strand.
TCCGGATGTGTTCAACATTCTGTTGCAGGTGCTGGATGATGGCCGTTTAACCGATGGTCAGGGCCGCACGGTTGATTTTCGCAATACGGTGGTGATCATGACATCGAACCTCGGTTCGTCACGCATTCAGGAAAACTTTGCGTCACTGGATTACCAGGGCATCAAAGAGCAGGTGATGGAAGTGGTGAGTAAACATTTCCGCCCTGAGTTCCTCAACCGTGTGGATGAAACCGTGGTCTTCCACCCACTGGGTCGTGAACACATTAAATCCATCGCATCGATTCAGTTGGAACGCCTGCGTAAACGTCTGCTGGAAAAAGACTTCGAACTGCAAGTCAGCGACGAAGCGTTGGATCTGATTGCGCAAGTGGGCTTCGATCCGGTATACGGTGCGCGTCCATTGAAACGGGCAATTCAACAAAATGTGGAAAACCCATTGGCGAAATCAATTCTGGCGGGAACATTCCTGCCGGGGACGCCCATCAAACTCGATGTGAACGATGGCAACATCACCGCATCGCAATAATTGATCATAAGAGTAAAAGCCACGCATTTGCGTGGCTTTTTTTGCAGTGCGCTCACCATAACAGAGGCCGGTGGTGCCTTGGTTCGGTGAAGCGGATTAAGCGAAATTAGCGTTGAGGCGCATCTTTAAATAATCCTGCGCGGTGATGGGAGGATAGGTTTGTTTCGGGCCTTGAATCACCTGATCGCGGTTCGCCTGACAGAAAAAGGCCATGCTGTAGCGTGAGCCCTGATTTTCCTCGGCGGTTGGCATGCGCACGCGGTGCAAGGTCGATTTCAATTCGTCATCGCTCCAGCGCATCAACATGTCGCCGATATTGCAGGTAATGACACCGGTTTGCGGGATCACATTACTCCACACCAAGTTTTGCTGAGCGTCTTTGCCTGCGGCGACTTGCAATCCACCTTGATGCTCCTGTTGAAACACCAAGGTTAAACAATCGAAATCGGTGTGCGCGCCCGCGCGCCAATAATCGCCCTTCGCAGGAATATCACTCATCGGCAAATAGTGCAGCATGCGCAGCGTGCTGAGGTAATGCGCTGAATCACGTTGATGCGCTCGAGTAAAAAAGTCCCGCTCAAAGCCTAACTTGTCGGCAAAGCAAGAGAGAATCTTCATCCCTAACTGCCATGCCTGATACTCCATACTCAGTAGGTGTGACTGAAAATTGGCCATCAAATCTTGCTCTGGCCACAACGTATCCATGTGTGGCAGCGTGATTTGATAAGACTCCTTTTGATCCGCCAAACCCGTCGATGGGCGAACTTGTTGACGAAATTCCCAGCCTGCATTGAGCCCCGCTTTGAGCGGAAAGCGTTGCTTTTGCTCGGCTGGCAGTGCAAAGAACTGCTCACTGAGGGCAAATGCCTGATGTATATCGCTGTGTGTGATGCCGTGATTGATCAATTGAAAGAAGCCGACCTCTGTGGCCGCTTGCCACAGTTGTTCGCTGATCGCGTCACGGCGGGTATCAAAATCCGACAAGTCGATGAGTGGAATGGCGCCGAGTTCTGCTTCGGTGCCGCGCCCGCTAAGGGTCGTTTCGAAGTTGAGTTCTTCGAGTGAATAAGCGTGTTGAGTCATTGTTATTTCTCCAATTCAGCATGTGCGTGTGATTGGAGCAATGTCCAGCAATCATCGAGATTGCAGACCGCTTCTACTCCGGGGTTAAGATGAATGATCGCGCTTACCAAGCGCCGTGCTGGACTTGCTCGGCTTCCGCCTCTAAGAGTGGCCCGTGCACTTCTGTTGTGCGCTGGCCGGATTCAAATACGATTCGACACGGTAGCGCTAAGGTTGGGTTTTCCGGATGATTGCCCGTCAAGGCTTTCAAACGAGTTTCGCTCAAGCCATACACGACACGTCCGACGCCAGCCCAGTAAATCGCTCCCGCGCACATGGCGCAGGGTTCGGCGGACACATACAGCGTGCATTGGTTGAGAAAATCGGGGCGATACAACTTGCTCGCTTGTGTCATGATCAGCCGTTCGGCGTGTCCGGTCATATCCAAATCAGGCAGATAGCCGTTGATTTGCTCGAGTAAGATCTCGCCGTTGGCATCGACCAGTACGGCGGCAAAAGGGTGAATGCCGCGCGATTTGGCATCTTCTGCCAGCGCAAAACTGTGGCGTAGCCAGCGGTAATCGAGGGTTGGGTTGAGCATGTTATGTCCTTATCGTTGTTTTTCTTCATCACTCAGGCTCCAAGCAAAGTAGCCTTTCTGAATCCAACTGACCGATTTGAATAGCACCATGCTCACCACGGAGAGAAACACCAGTGCTGCAAAAGCTTGGGGGATTTTGAAATACGAAGTGGAGAACTGCACCAAGTAGCCGAGTCCTTTTTCGGCGGCGACAAACTCGGCAATCACCGAGCCGATCACCGCTAACGTGATCGCAACTTTTACGCCGCTGAAAATGTGTGGAATGGCATAAGGCAGGCGAATCTGCCAGATGGTCTTATGGTTGCTGACGTTGAGTGATCGCGATAATTCAATCAGTTCCGGCGGCGTGGCCAGCATGCCTGTGGTGGCAGACACCACCAGAGGAAAAAAGGTGATCAGGCAGGTGATGGCCAAGCGCGGGGCATCGCCAGTGCCCAAGATCACGATCAGTAGTGGCGCGATGGCGACCACGGGCGTGGACTGAATCACAACCAGCAGCGGGAAGATGGCACGGGTTAAAAACTTAGAATTGACCATCATGATCGCCAGCGGAATGCTGAGTGCGAACGATAGGGCAAAACCAAACAGTGCAATCCTCAGCGTGGCCCAAAGATTGTCGAGCCAGCGTTCGGCGGACACTTGGGTAAATGCCAGCGCGATGTCGGATGGCGCAGGAAGAATAAAGGTTGGCACAGCAAACAGATGGCAAACCCCTTCCCATATCGGGAGGAGTGTGAGTATGGCCAATAACGGCAGCCAGTTCTGCGACCGCTTCGCGAGTAATCCTTTCATAGTGAATCCTTAGTACAGATGGGCTCAAGCAACAGTGCGATGCAGCGGTGTGACTTTCTCAGCATTTGCGGTGGCAGAGTCGTCATGCGGTGGTCGATAAAAATACTCACGAATCCGATTGGTATAGCGCCCGAAATCCGTCTCTTTTAGGGTATTGATGGTGCGTGGGCGCGGCAGGTTTATCGTGATTTCTTCCAGCACCGTGCTGGGGCGAGGTCCCATCACCAGCACTTTATCCGCCAGCAATACTGCTTCCGAAATCGAGTGGGTAATAAAAAGAACGGTTTTGGGTTTTTCCAACCACAGGCGTTGCAGCTCAAAGCCCATCTCTTCACGGGTTAACGCATCAAGGGCGGAGAACGGTTCATCCATGATCAGAATGTCGGGGTTGAGCAGCAGTGCTCGCGCAATCCCAACCCGTTGCTGCATCCCGCCGGAGAGCTGATTCGGTAGGCTGGTGGCAAATTCACTCAGGCCGACTTTGTCCAAAAGCTCGGTGGCCAATTGGCGATCTTTCGCGCTGACGTGGCCAAATTTATGCTGTAGCGGAAACAGGACATTATCCAGGACATTTTTCCACGGCAACAGTGTTGGCTTTTGAAAGACGATGCCGATGTCTTCACGCGGCCCCGAGACAGGATGACCAAACACTTGAATGTCACCTTGGGTGGGGTGAATCAACCCGGACAGCAGACGCAGCAATGTCGATTTACCACACCCGGACGGGCCAACAATGGCGACGAATTCATGTTTATTGATGTCAAAAGTCACGTTATTGAGCACCGTGACCGCGCTGTGTTCACTGGTGTAAGTGTGCCCGATGTGACGAAATGAGACGAATGGCTGCATGATGTGCTCCTTAATAGAAGTCGCGCGAAATGGCGCTTTCCGGATCGAGCTTATCGAGGGCGATGTTCTGCGCTTCTGCGGTCCATTTCCAAGTTTCAGCCAGTCGATTTGGTGTAAAGACGCCGACGCCATCGCGTTCACTGACTTCGTTCAAGACCAATCCACGAATCGAACGGATGGTATCTGCGGCTTGATCGGTGTCGACTTCGGGGACCATTTTGTGCACGTCAGCGGCGCTTTGTTCGGGATTGGCCCACGTATAAGCGACGGCTTTGGCATAAGCGGCGACAAAACGGCGAGCGACATCGGGTTGATTGGCAAGAAAGCGGTCGCTGGCGATGATCGATGAAGAGTAGAACTCCAGTCCGGCGTCATACCAAGGCAGCACGGTGAGTTTTTTCCCCGCCTGTTCAGCTTGCTGCTGGTTTTTTACCGCATCGGTCATCCATGAAATCATGATGTCCGATTGACCGGTGATCAGCATGGGGTTGAGTGCGCCAGGATCGGCTTTGAGCACTTTGACGCTGCTGTCATCAATGCCATTTTTTTTCAGCATTAGTGGTAAAAAAACATTGGCTGATGTGAATGGCGAAGTCACGATGGTTTTGCCCGCGACATCCTTGATGCCGGTGATCGCCGAGTCATCCAAGGCATAAAACGCGTAAGGCGCTTTGCTAAACAGTGAATAAATGGCTTTGACCGGTACGTTGTCATTTGCTTTGGCGACCAGCAATGCCACGATGTCAGAAGAACCGATGTCGGCTGTGCCTGTTGCGACTTTGGTGATCGCATCGGTTGAGCCTTTGCCCTGTAAAATGGTGACATCGAGATCTTGCTCGGCGAAAAAGCCTTGCTGCACGGCGACATACACCGGCGCTTTGTCTCCACCGGGTAGCCAGTCGAGCTGAAAGGTGACTTTGTCTGCTGCCCAAGAGCTTGCTGAGGCACACGCCAATGAGAGGGATAGTGTTAGTGTTTTGAGGTGTGAAATAGGTGTCTTCATAGTTACTCCGTGTCTTCCTTTGCACTGTCAAAGGCGAGGATGCATCGCCTTTGACGAACTATGAGCAATGTCCCGATGCCATCACGACATCTAACCGCTTCTACTCACGAATGGTGTCTATGACCAGAGCAAGGGGCGTGCCACAGCATTAAACTAATGGCTGAATTGATAACCTTTTATTAACAATCGCTTGTCTGGCCGATGTTTGTTTCAATCGATGCTTGTATACAATGAGCCCTCTGCATGGAGTGATGAGCGGTGTTTGTGCACACCAATTGAGCGTATTTTTCACTGTTATGGTGCAACTTATTCTTTTTTTGTTCGATTTTGCAGGTGTTGAAGCTGGTCTGTGATTTGCATTGTATACAGCTTGGTTGACGTTGAAACAAAGGATGTGAGTAGAAGCGGTCAGGAGGAACGCTCCGGGGCATTGCTCATGAGAACGCCCATCATGGTTTTGGTATTCTTATAAGGAAGTGAGCATGAACTATCTCATCAAACAGGCAAGCGCCATCTATTCCCAGTCTGGTCATCAGGACATCCGCATTCAAGATGGCATTATCACCGAGCTGGGGAGCGAGCTGCTGCCTTCTCATCATGAACATGTCGTCGATGCCCGAGGTTGTGTGGTTTATCCCGGTTTCGTGAATACTCATCATCACTTGGCACAATCCGTGTTGAAAGGGATCCCTGCAGGTTTAAATGATGGCTTAGGCGAGTGGCTGGCACATGTTCCGTATCGCTATTGGCCGCAGATCACACCAGAGATTATGTATTGCGCGGCGAAATTGGGTTTCTACGAATTGCTTCGTTCTGGCGTCACAACCTGCGCCGATCATCATTACCTTTATCATGCCAACAGTTCGCAGGAAGTCGAAGATGCGGTCTGGCAAGCCGCTGAAGAGATGGGGATTCGGTTTGTGCTCTGTCGAGGGGGAGCAACGGTCAAAGGCAGCCATAAAGGCTTGGCCAAAGCCGGCGTCGAGCCAGAATCGTTAGAGATGATGTTGGCGCGTTTAGATCATTCGCGCCGGCGCTATCATCAAGATGAACAGAACGCGATGCGACGTCTGGTGGTTGCTCCGACCAGCATTGTGCATTCCTCGACTCCCGATGATCTGAAAATGTTGGCGGAGTATGCGCGCGCTCATCAGTTACGGATGCACTCCCACCTCTTAGAAGTCGAGTTTGATAATCAACAAGCGCTGGCTAAATACGGTTGTAGCGCGGTGGAGTTTGCACAACGTTGTGATTGGTTGGGGGAGGATGTGTGGTTTGCTCACTTAGTCAAAGCTACACACGCAGATATTGCCTTGTTAGCGAACACCCAAACGGGGATTGCGCATTGTCCAACATCCAATTGTCGTTTGGGAAGTGGGATCGCGCCGGTTATCGACATGGCGAAAGCGGGGATGCCGATTTCTATCGGTGTGGATGGATCGGCATCGGCGGAATCGGGGTCAATGCTGCAAGAGCTAAATCTGACTTGGTTATTGCACCGCGCTCAACATGGCGCGGCTGCGACGTCCGTGAACGGTGTCATTGAATGGGCCAGTGCAGGGGGCGCATCAATGGTCGGGTTCGATCATCTTGGATATATAAGAGAGGGGGCAGTGGCCGATTTGGTTCTCTATGATATTCAGCTGCCTCGCATGGCAGGATGTCACTCTGAGATCAGTGCGCCAGTTGTGTGCGGAGAACCGGCTCAAATTAAAGCCACTTTCATCAATGGTAAACGGGTTTATCAAGCAAGCGATGAAGATGCTTATCAAGAGTTGGTCGCCAGTGTTCGTGAATCGGTGCGAGCGCTCAACCGTAAAGTCGCAGCATTAGGCATTTAATTTCGGTCATTTCGTTCACTAAAAATCCACTTTGGCGTTTATTTAGGCGGTCAGTCAGAAAAGCGAAGTTTTTGGCTGATTTGCTATTGCCAAGCGTTTTTTCCTCCCTATAATGCGCATCCGTTGTCAGGCAATTCTGCATAAGAAAGCAAGGCAACACGACGGCAAATTTGATTTCTTAACCTAAAGAAAATTAAATAAAAAAAGTTGTTGACTCGCTAAGTTAACTCGCTAAAATGGCCGTCCGCTTTGAGAAGAAAGCTTCGAAAAGCAAAGCTCTTTAACAATAT
>NZ_JBICMV010000003.1:0-967 GCF_043106745.1 Vibrio sp. CJQ_6
AAGCGTACCAGACGCACTTTCAGTGCGGAATTCAAACTCGAAGCAGCGCAACTTGTTCTCGACCAAAACTACACCGTTGTTGAAGCCGCAAAAGCTATGGGTGTGGGTAAATCGACAATGGATAAGTGGGTAAGGCAACTCAAGCAAGAAAGAAATGGAGTGACTCCTCAAGCCTCACCAATGACACCAGAGCAAATTGAGATACGAGAGCTGAAGAAGAAACTTGCACGCCTTGAAGAGCACAATGAAATATTAAAAAAGGCTACCGCTCTCTTGATGTCGGACTCACTGAACAACTCTCGATAATCGAGAAACTCAGGCAGAGCTTTAGTGTAACCACCTTGTGTCATGTGTTCAGTGTCCATCGCAGCAGTTACAAATACTGGCGTTATCGCCCTAAGCGTGTTTCCCCAGAGTTGGTGAAACTAAAAAGTCTCATTAAAGAAGTTCATATGGCAAGCAACGGCTCTGCTGGTGCGAGAAGCATTGCCGACATGGTGACGGCCCAAGGTGTAAAACTGACACGTTATCGAGCTTCTAAGATAATGAAATTATTAGGGTTGGTAAGCTGCCAAACACCGAAGCACCGATATCGAAAGGCATCACAAGAGCACGTAGAGATCCCAAACCATCTGTCTAGACAATTTGCCGTTACCGCTCCCAACCAAGTCTGGGTCGGTGATGTGACGTATGTTTGGACGGGACAACGCTGGATGTATCTTGCTGTTGTCATCGACCTGTTCGCGAGAAAGCCAATTGGTTGGGCGATGTCAGTATCGCCTGATAGTAAGTTGACAGGGAAAGTTCTCTCTATGGCGTTTGAATCACGAGGTAAGCCCAAAGGCGTGATGTTCCACAGCGACCAAGGAAGTCATTACACCAGTCGTTCTTATCGGCAACGGTTGTGGCGTTATCAAATCAAGCAAAGCTTATCGAGGCGAGGTAATTGCTGGGACAACAGTCCGAT
>NZ_JBICMV010000004.1:0-116153 GCF_043106745.1 Vibrio sp. CJQ_6
AGACCTCAGCAGCAATGCTGGGGTTTTCTTCAATCTGGAAGACCAAATTTAGGGGTGTAGCTCCAATTGGCAGAGCAGCGGATTCCAAATCCGCGTGTTGGGAGTTCGAATCTCTCCACCCCTGCCATCATTACAAAGCCTCAGCGAAAGCTGGGGCTTTGTTGTTTGTGGCTTTTGAAACAACTCGTATTGGGTGTTGCCGCGTCAGCTCATTCGTTTCTTGTACTCCAGCCATTCATCGCTTCCTATATTGATTGACTCCTTGGTGTTACTCTTTACTCTGAAATCTCGCAGTGAATCTGAATTTGCTCGGTTTTTCTTTCAGATTTCAACGGCTCATCATTTACATTTTGTTGCGAATCAGTTTTATTACCAATCCAGAAAACATTGTTATTAGGACTGGTTATGGATATCTCGCGTCGTCACTTTTTAAAAATTGGGTCAGCTTTAGGTCTCACCGCTGCATTACCAGCGTGTTCGTTGATTCGATTGGTCTCAAGCCCGGACGAATATGTTTATCAACTGACCGCTGAACCGGCGAACGCCACGTTAGTACCAGATTATTCGACACCCGTTCTCGGGTTCAACGGTTCCATCCCAGCTCCTATCATTCGTTGTCGCCAAGGGCAGAAGGTGACGATCCACTTTACCAACAAGTTGGATGAACCGACCACCATACATTGGCACGGTCTACGCATTCCCATCGCCATGGATGGGGTACCTTTTCTGAGTCAGCCTCCCATTCTTCCCGGCGAGACGTTTACCTATGAGTTTACACCGCCGGATGCGGGTACGTTTTGGTACCACCCACACATGAACAGTGTCAAACAGCTCGGGATGGGCTTAGTGGGCTTGATCATTGTTGATGAGGCCGAACCTGTGGCCTTTGATCATGAATACCCACTCATGCTGAAACATTGGCATTTGGATAAAAAAGGTCAGTGGAAAGATTTAATGATCCCACGCTACAGTGCGCGGATGGGAACGCCCGGCGAGTGGGGGACGGTGAACGGTAAACACAATCCGCAATACACGATTAAACAGAATGCGACGGTGAGAGCTCGTATTGCCAACGTGGATAACACGATCACCTATCCAATCGCTGTCGAAGGTGCAGAGGCGTGGATCATTGCGATTGATGGCAACCCAGTCGAAACGCCATATCTGCTAACGCAACATAAAATTGGCCCTGGCATGCGTTTAGACATTGCCTTTATCGCGCCTAAAGCGGGTGAAACGGTTTATGTTCGCCAAATGAAAGGGAAGTTCGCTTTTCCGTTGTGTGAGTTCCTCTGTGAGGAGTCTTGGCTGGCCAATGGGAAATCCATCCCTCGATTACCATTGAATCCGATCGCCCCTGTAAAGCTGTATCAAGCGCAAGAAATCGATTTTGTATTTGAATGGGAAGGTGCAGTGACACCTGCGGATAAGCGTGGTCACGCTGTGCCCAACTTCTGGTTGGTGAATAAACGTGCGTGGGAAGGGATGAGTGCCGAGCACATTCCTGAACCCTTGGCAAAACTGGAATTGGGAAAAACCTATATTTTCAATTTACGCAATGTCACGCAGTACCATCATCCTATTCACCTACATGGTCACACGTTTACAGTGTTGGAGCTTGATGGTCAAGTTCTGGAAAAACCGTTTCATACCGATACCGTACTGCTAGGCAAAAATGGCAGTGCCAAGGCAGCGTTTGTTGCCGACAACCCTGGACGATGGATGTATCACTGCCACGTGATCGAGCATATGAAAACCGGATTGATGGGTTTTATCGAAGTTGCTTAAATAAGTGACTCCTGTAACTTTTGTATTTCTTCGCACTTTGGCTATCTAGTGCTGTTATTGAAAACTATTTTTTTACCCGTACTGGCTCATTTTTCATCAATGAACCAGTACAATGATGGCAATACATTTGGAGGGCACATGGGACAATTTGCAATTTTAGGTTTGATTGCCATCGGTGGTGCTGTGGGTGCTTGTTCGCGTTATTTGGTTTCGGAATGGTGTGTGACACTCTTTGGGCGCAATTTCCCCTACGGCACGTTAACCGTTAACATCGTCGGTTCGTTCATTATGGGGTTGCTCATTGCATCTTTTGAAAATGAATGGTTAGCGCCATACCCTTGGCGTCAGATCATCGGGTTGGGCTTTTTGGGCGCATTGACCACATTTTCCACCTTTTCGATGGATAACGTGCTACTTATGCAACAAGGTGCGTTTTTTAAAATGGGTTTAAACGTGCTGCTCAACGTGTTGCTGAGTATCTCGGCCGCTTGGGTTGCGTACCAGTGGTTGGTCCGTGGTTGATTAAAAACTCTACTTTTCTGCTTGTTTAGCAATATCACTGCTCTATAATGATTTCACTTGTCGGAGTGCCATAAGGCTGAGACCGTTTATTCGGGATCCGTTGAACCTGATCAGGTTAGAACCTGCGAAGGGAACAAGAGAAGACAATCTCTGGCGATCTGTGGATCGTCGTATCTTCAGTTCCAAGATCTGTCTGATCACCTCTTGTCGCATCTTTCCGCCAAGCATTTATCCCTAAAATCCTCATCAAGGAAAATGCTATGTCGAGTCGCAAACAAGCGAGACTGGAAGCCAAACAGTTTATTGAAACCCTCTCGGTACAGCCGTACCCCAATTCAAAGAAAACCTATCTGACTGGGTCGCGTGACGATATCCGCGTACCAATGCGCGAAATTTCGCTCGCCGACAGCTTGATCGGTGGTACGAAAGACGCACCCGTCTATGAACCGAACGAAGCGGTGTGTGTGTACGATACTTCAGGTGTATACACCGACCCAAATTACACCATCGATCTCTATCAGGGGTTGCCCAAACTGCGTGAACACTGGGTTATGGAGCGCGAGGATACCGAAGTTCTCGAGGGCATGAGTTCAGCGTACGCGCGTGAACGCCTCGCCGACCAGACTCTGGATGAATTGCGTTATGGCAACCTTCCTGTTATTCGCCGTGCGAAAGCTGGTCGTCGTGTGACGCAACTGCATTACGCCCGTCAGGGGATCATTACACCGGAAATGGAATACATTGCGCTGCGTGAAAATATGGGACGCCACCACTATCAAGATGAGCAGTTAAACCGCCAACATCCGGGGCAACACTTTGGTGCTCATTTGCCAAAAGCAATCACCCCTGAATTTGTTCGTCAGGAAGTGGCGGAAGGCCGTGCCATCATTCCATGTAACATTAACCACCCCGAATCGGAACCGATGATTATTGGCCGCAATTTCCTCGTGAAGGTCAATGCGAACATTGGTAACTCCTCCGTAAGTTCGTCGATTGAAGAAGAAGTTGAAAAGCTGGTGTGGGCCACCCGTTGGGGCGGCGATACCGTGATGGATCTGTCGACCGGACGGAATATTCACGAAACACGAGAATGGATTCTACGCAATAGTCCGGTACCGATTGGGACCGTACCGATGTATCAAGCGCTGGAAAAAGTGAACGGTATTGCAGAGAACCTGACTTGGGAAGTGATGCGCGATACGTTGTTAGAACAGGCAGAGCAGGGGGTGGATTACTTCACCATTCATGCCGGTTTGCTATTGCGTTATGTGCCGATGACCGCGAAGCGTGTCACTGGCATTGTGTCACGCGGTGGCTCGATCATTGCCAAATGGTGTCTGGCTCATCATCAGGAAAACTTCCTTTATATGCACTTCCGCGAGATCTGTGAGATTTGTGCTAAGTACGATGTAGCGCTGTCATTGGGCGATGGTTTGCGTCCGGGTTCGATTGCTGATGCCAACGATGAGGCGCAGTTTGCCGAATTAAGAACATTGGGCGAGCTGACTCAAGTGGCGTGGGAATACGACGTGCAAGTGATGATTGAAGGCCCAGGACACGTGCCCATGCATCTGATCAAAGCCAATATGGACGAGCAGTTGGAACATTGTCATGAAGCGCCATTTTACACCTTGGGTCCATTGACGACCGATGTCGCGCCGGGTTATGACCACATTACCTCGGGCATTGGTGCTGCGATGATCGGTTGGTTTGGTTGTGCCATGTTGTGTTACGTGACGCCCAAAGAGCACCTGGGATTGCCGAATAAAGAAGATGTCAAAACCGGTCTGATTACCTACAAACTCGCTGCCCATGCGGCCGATTTGGCCAAAGGACATCCTGGCGCGCAGATTCGCGACAACGCGTTATCGAAAGCGCGTTTTGAATTCCGTTGGGAAGACCAATTCAACCTGTCGCTGGATCCAGTCACGGCGCGCGCATTCCACGATGAAACGTTGCCGCAGGAGTCAGGAAAGGTCGCGCACTTCTGTTCGATGTGTGGTCCAAAATTTTGTTCGATGAAAATCTCGCAGGAAGTGCGCCGTACGTACGCCAATGCTGACAGGATGACCGGTGAACAATCGGTTGAGGTGAAGGTTCTCGACGATCCGCTGGAAGGCATGCGCCAGAAGTCTGAGGAGTTCTTAGCCACGGGAGCGGAACTGTATCACCCCGCGGTTGCATCTGCGTCTGCCGAGACGGTGACAGAGGAATAAATCGTGAAATTACTTATCCCATCTCAATGCATTGAACTGACGGGAGACGTGCAGCGGGTGCTATTGCTCGCTGAACAACAAGGTTTTGCGATTGGACATATCGAGTTGGGCGTGAGCCCAACGCCTGATTTGCAACTTGTTGGTGACACGACTCTCCGTTTGTCTTGCAATTGGTTCCCCCATGTTCAGCCAGATGCTGATTGGGTGTTGTACTACGGTGGCGTGGCTGATGATTATGCGTCCACAGCAATGCATGACCGTTGGATTTTTATTGGCGACGAGCATCAGGGGCGCGTGACCGACCATTGGCAACATTCTGATGAAGTCCGTTCCTTGCTTCAAGTCACCCCCTTGGAACCTCGTGATTATGGGCGTCATTTGGCATGGGTGCTGGCGTGTCTGAGTCTCGATTTTCCCATCGAAGATGCGTTGGTTTTGAGCAGAGCGGCATTGAATGTTTCACGTGAAACATGGCCAAGCGACTACCGACACTTTCCTCAACCACGCACCCAAGCTGAATTTTCTGCTTTTCCAACCCTGAAGTCGGCGTCATTGGGTGTATACCCCGTGGTGGATGATGTCCGTTGGATTGCGCAATTATTGCCACTGGGGATCACCACCATTCAACTGCGCATCAAAGACTCGCATCAAGTTGATTTGGAACAGCAGGTAATGGAAGCCATTCGTCTTGGGCGCGAGTTCGGGGCGCAGGTGTTTATTAATGACTATTGGCAGCTGGCGGTAAAGCATGGCGCTTATGGCGTGCACCTTGGGCAGGAAGATCTGCAGACGGTCGATTTGAAGATACTATCGGACAATAACCTTCGGTTGGGTTTATCCACTCACGGTTATTTTGAATTGCTGCGCATTCACCAATTGGCGCCGAGCTACATTGCCTTGGGGCATATTTTTCCGACCACCACCAAACAAATGCCGTCCAAACCGCAGGGGCTGGTGCGCTTGGCGTTGTATCAACAACTGCTTGATTCGATGCCTTATGGTGACACCACGGGGGTGCCCAGTGTAGCGATAGGCGGGATTGATGCGCTTAACGCCGAGCACGTTCTGGCGTGCGGCGTCACCAGTATTGCCGTGGTGAGAGCCATTACTGAGGCAAAGGATGTGGCTGTTGCTACCCACACGTTGCAGAATATTCTCGCGCTGTCGCTGGCATCGACGAAGGAGCGCAACCATGTTGTCGGATGAACAATTTGTTCGCTATCAGCGACAAGTCGCGTTGCCTGATGTAGGTGAATGTGGTCAACACAAGCTCCTCAATGGCCGAATCTTGATCGTCGGTTGCGGCGGTTTAGGTACGGCTGCAGCGCAATATTTGGCGGCAGCCGGTGTCGGTTCTCTGGTGATTGCCGATGACGATTGTGTCGAGTTGTCCAACTTGCATCGCCAATTGGCATATCGCATGACGCAGTTGACGCTGCCGAAAGTCGCAGCCTTGGCACAAACACTGGCAAGCATCAATCCTGACTGCCGGGTCCGCACTGTGCAGCGCAAAATGGCGGGCAGCGTGCTGGACTTGGAAGTTGCGCACGCCGATATCGTACTCGATTGCAGTGACAATCTAGAGACACGTCATGCGATCAACGCAGCGTGTTTTGCTGCGCGCAAGCCTCTGATCGCCGGTTCGGCGATTGGCTGGGAAGGCCAATTGGTGGCGTTTGATTTTGCCAATCAGCCTCAAGGCTGTTATCGCTGCTTGGTGCCGGATGATGTCATTCCCACCTCGAGACGTTGCACCGATCTCGGTGTGATGGGGCCTGTGGTGGGTTCCATCGGTAACCTGCAAGCGTTGATGGCGATGCAGTGGCTGCTGCAACTTAACCATTTCCAATCCCATCAGGTGATGCGGTTTGATGGACTGAACATGCAGTGGCAAAAATGGCACTTGCTGAATGATCCCGATTGTTCGGTATGCTGCGCGTCTCCGTCCAAACCTCACTCAACCACCAATCTAGCATCCCCAATCAACGAGGACGAGTCATGACTATGACGATTCACATCAACGCGCAACCGCACATCACCCAAATTGGCAGCACCTTGGCGAGCGTGCAAACGCAGCTTGAGCTGCCAGTACAAGGCTGCGTGTTTGCCATCAATGATCAGGTGATTCCGCGTGGTTTATGGCACCAAACGGTGCTCAACGACGGTGACCACATTTCTCTCTTTCAGGCGATTGCAGGAGGCTAAACGCCATGTTTACCATAGCTGATAAAACTTTTCGCTCCCGGCTTTTAACCGGGACAGGCAAATTTGCCAATCGTCATGTGATGGCCGATGCCATTCGTGATAGTGAATCTGAACTGGTCACCATGGCGCTGAAGCGCGTTGATTTGGCCGAACGTGATGATGACATTCTGGCGCCGTTGATCGCGGCGGGAATTCATTTACTACCCAATACCTCGGGTGCCAAAACAGCGCGTGATGCGGTGTTTGCCGCGCATTTAGCGCGTGAAGCGTTGGGGACGTCGTGGCTCAAACTGGAAATCCACCCAGATCCGAAATACCTGATGCCTGACCCGATTGAAACGCTGAAAGCAGCGGAGCAGTTGGTGAAAGATGGCTTTACCGTGTTGCCATATTGCCATGCCGACCCGGTGCTGTGTAAACGGTTGGAGGAAGTGGGCTGCGCTGCGGTCATGCCGCTCGGTGCGCCGATTGGTACCAATCAGGGGTTGAGTTCAAAGACCTTTCTGGAAATCATCATCGATCAAGCAAACGTGCCGGTCATTGTCGATGCAGGCATTGGTGCACCTTCGGATGCAGCGCTGGCGATGGAGATGGGGGCCGACGCCGTGCTGGTGAATACCGCCATTGCCACGGCGCGCGATCCGATTGCGATGGCACGCGCTTTCAAACTCGCGGTAGAAGCGGGGCGACTGGCGTATGAATCTGGCTTGGCAACACAGCAACCACACGCGGCTGCATCGAGTCCGTTCACTGCTTTTCTGGATGGTTCACGATGAGCTTTGTACAACGATTCAACCAACTGGATTGGGATGACATTAAGTTGTCGGTGTACGGCAAAACCGCGGCTGACGTTGAGCGAGCACTGGCAAAAAGCAAACGCGACGTGGAGGATTTCAAAGCCCTGATTTCTCCCGCCGGAGAAGCGTACTTGGAACAGATGGCGCAACTGTCTTATCAGGCGACTCGGCGCCGCTTTGGCAATACCATGTCGTTTTACATTCCACTCTACTTATCGAACTTGTGTGCCAACGCCTGCACGTATTGCGGTTTTTCTATGGAGAACCGCATCAAGCGTAAAACGTTATCTCAAGATGAAGTGGCGCAGGAGATTGCGGCGATCAAGCAGATGAAGTTTGACAGCGTACTGCTCGTTACCGGTGAGCATGAAACCAAAGTCGGCATGAATTACTTTCGTCAAATGCTGCCGATGATTAAGCAGTCGTTCCATTATCTGGCAATGGAAGTGCAACCGCTGAAGCAGGAAGAGTACGCCGAGTTGAAAACCTTGGGGCTCGATGCGGTGATGGTGTATCAGGAAACGTACCATCCATCGACATATGCGCAGCATCACTTGCGCGGCAATAAGATGGACTTTAACTTTCGTCTCGACACGCCTGACCGATTGGCCAAAGCCGGGATTGATAAAATCGGTTTGGGCGCGCTGATTGGTCTGGAAGATTGGCGCACCGATTGTGTCTACGTCGCCGAACATCTTCACTATTTGGAGAAGACGTATTGGCAGTCACGTTATTCGATTTCGTTTCCGCGCTTGCGACCCTGTGAAGGGGCGTTGCAACCCAAGTCAGTGATGAGTGACAAACAATTGGTGCAGCTGATCTGTGCGTTTCGTTTGTTGAACTCGGAAGTGGAGTTGTCTTTGTCGACCCGTGAGACGCCAGCGTTTCGCGATAATGTGGCCATGTTGGGCATCACCAGTATGTCGGCAGCATCGAAGACCCAGCCGGGGGGATATGCCGATCCCAAAGCGGAATTGGAGCAGTTCGCGACCAGCGATGAACGGCCGGCTTGGCAAGTGGAACAGGCCATGAAAGCCAAAGGGTTGGAAGCGGTGTGGCATGATTGGCATGCCGTTTACTCTGGTTAAACGATGATCATGTTTCACGTGAAACACAAAAAGGCGACCTGATGGTCGCCTTTCTTCTATCGATTCCATTTTTCAGCGATTCTATTGAGGACGCCTCAAGCGGCTCACTGGATTGACCTCATTTAAGCCGCATCCACTTGGTGATATTTGCCGAGCAGTGCATGGTAGAAATCATGATCGCTTAACGTGCCGATCAACTGGTTTTTCTCCATCAGCAAAATCGGGTTGCCGGTGTGGTAGCGGATTTCAATCGCATCGCGCATGTCGATGTCTGGGCTGGCCATTACCAAGGTGTCCGGGGTGAGGTGCTGGTGTGACATCTCGTCATGCCATTCAATCAGTTTTAACGGGGAATCGCCAGACACCACCCAGCGCTGCGCTTGCTGTTCCACCCATACATCTGACTGCTGACAAATCTGCCAGCGACCATTGTCTTGAATCAGGTCGTCGCAACTGTTCATCAACGAACGGCCTTTGAGCACATTCAGTGGGTTGGTATGAGCCACGAAGTCCTGCACATATTGTGTTTTAGGCGTCAGGACGATCGCTTCTGGCTTGCCATACTGAATCAGTTTGCCGGATTCTAAGATGGCGATGCGTGAGCCAATCTTCAGGGCTTCGTCCAAATCATGGCTCACAAAGATGATGGTTTTGTTGAGCTGTTTTTGCAGGCTCAGCAACTCATCTTGCAGTTGGCTGCGAATCAGCGGGTCGAGGGCGGAGAACGGTTCGTCCATCAACAAAATGTCACTGTCCATCGCAAAGGCGCGAGCCAGACCGACACGCTGTTGCATGCCGCCAGAGAGTTCATGAGGGAATTTCGTTTCCCACTCCGACAAGCCAACCATGGCCAGTTTTTCGCGCGCCCGCTGACGGCGTTCGCTCTTGCTGATACCTTGCATCTCTAAACCAAACGCCACGTTATCCAGCACATTTAGCCACGGCATCAAGGCGAACGTTTGAAACACCATCGAGACTTTATGAGTGCGTAGGTGACGCAGGGTGGCATCGTCGCAGTGGGCTAAATCGATGCACTGATCGCCATCTTGAATTTTCAGGGCGCCACGCGTAATTGGATTCAGGCCATTCACGGCACGTAACAGGCTGGATTTGCCGGAACCCGACAAGCCCATCAACACGCAGATTTCACCTTGTTGAACATCCAAGCTGACGTTATCCACGCCTACCACGAGGCCCGTTTCATCGATGATTTGCTGACGACTTTTGCCTTGGTCCAGTAAGTCGAGAGCGGGTGCGGTATGGGAACCAAACACCACATCCAGATTTTCAATACTGATGGCGTTCATGATGACACCTCCTTGCTGTTAGGCGCTTTGCACAAGCGATCGAGAATAATCGCAACCAGCACAATGGCGAGACCGGCTTCAAAGCCCTGCGAAATGTTCACCGTGTTGAGCGCGCGAATGACTGGTTTGCCCAACCCATCGGCGCCGACTAGCGCGGCAATCACTACCATCGACAGTGACAGCATGATGCATTGTGTGATGCCCGCCATGATGCTGGGTAACGCCGCCGGCAGCTCGACCTTAAACAGCAATTTCATGTTGCTGGCCCCGAACGCTTTTCCTGCCTCAATTAGTGCTTCCGGCACTCGTGTGACACCCAAATAGGTCAGACGAATGGGCGCCGCAATGGCAAAGATAATCGTCGAGATCAGCCCCGGAACGATCCCCAGACCAAACAACACCAGCGTCGGAATCAGGTACACAAACGTCGGTACGGTTTGCATCAAATCGAGGATCGGCCGCATCACGGTGTACATCCACGGGCGGTGCGCCGCCATGATGCCAAGGGGCACGCCAATTAATACGGAAATCGTTGTCGCGGCAAACACCAAAACAAAAGTTTCCAGCATTTCCTGCCAGTAGCCCAAATTCAGAATCAGCAGCAGTGCAGCGATGATGAAGATCACCAACGACAGGCTGCGGTGCAACCACCATGCGAGGGCGGCGGTGACGACAATCGGCACGGCGGGCGGGAACCATTTGAACACGTCGACCAGCACCATGATGATGCTTTCGAGCAGAAATGAAATGGCATCGAAAAAGCCGGACGCATGCAGGGTCAGCCAGTCGACCCCGGCTTCCATCCAATGGCCTAACGGAATTTTGTGATCGCTAATCATAAGTTGAGAAGTCCTTGAAGTGCGGTGGAGATGGACTCCACCGGCGCTGAATTAAATATCGGAGTTAAGGTAGTCTTGGATGGCTTGCTCAGCAGGTTTGCCATTGAGTGTGGTGACTTTGTTGAGCCACTTTGACAATACTTCCGGGTGCTCACGCAACCACGCTTTGGCCGCCTTCGATGGTTGTTGACCTTGGTTGAGGATCGCTTCCATCAATGCATTTTCCATCTCCAGATTGAAAGAGAGGTTGTTGAGCAACTGGCCGACATTTGGACACTGCGAAACGTAGCCCTGACGCACGTTGGTATACACGTTGGCTCCGCCGTAGTTCGGACCGAAGTAATCATCGCCACCGCTGAGGTAGGCCATTTTGACATTGCTATTCATGGGGTGTGGCGCCCAACCCAAAAAGGCAATCCACTGTTTGCGGCGCACGGCGCGTTTGACTTGCGACACCATGCCAGCTTCGCTCGACTCAACCAGATCGAAGGTGTTGAGATCAAAGGCGTTGTTATCGATCATGGATTGAATCAGACGGTTGCCATCGTTGCCCGGTTCGATGCCGTAAATGCGGTGCTTGAACGCGTCTGCGTGCTGGGCGAGATCCGCGAACGAGTGCACGCCGGCGTCATACACGTATTGAGGAACGGCCAGTGTGTATTTGGCGCCTTCGAGGTTGGCGCGGAGCGTTTCCACGGTGCCGGCATCGCGATACTTGGCGATGTCGCCTTCCATGGTTGGCATCCAGTTGCCAAGGAAGACATCAATATCGCCATTGGCCATCGATGAATAGGTGACGGGAACCGACAGCAAATCGGTTTTGGTTTGATAGCCCAAACCATGCAGCAGTTCAGTGGTGACTGCGGTGGTCGCCGTGATGTCCGTCCAACCCACATCGGCAAAACGTACCGTGTTGCAGTTGTCGGCATAGGCGTTGAGAGAAAGCAGCGTGGCTGCGGTGAAAGTCATGAGGTGACGCATGGGGATTTCCTTATTGTGTGTCCAGTGCCACGGACGGTTGAGCATCCAGCGCGCGTTGCGGCGCGGTTTGACGTTGTTGGGTCTGCCACTGCGGCGCGATCCAAACGGGGGCGTCGCTGTGGGGCAGAGGCGTTTTGCCCAGCAGCAGATCGGCGGCGCGCTCGGCGACCATGATGGTCGGCGCGTTTAAGTTGCCGTTGGGAATGGTGGGAAAGACGGACGAATCCACGACGCGCAGCCCGTCAATGCCACGGACTCGGCAAGTGCTGTCGAGCACGGCCATGTCATCATCATCGGCGCCCATTTTGCAGGTGCACGACGGGTGGTAGGCACTCTCGACATTTTGCTTCACCCACGCATCAATCTCGGCATCGCTGCTGACCGCAAGGCTAGGTTGAATTTCATCGCCGCGGTAATCATCCAGCGCTGGCTGCGCCAGAATTT
The DNA here is from genome assembly GCF_043106745.1 of Vibrio sp. CJQ_6. Taxonomy (NCBI): domain Bacteria; kingdom Pseudomonadati; phylum Pseudomonadota; class Gammaproteobacteria; order Vibrionales; family Vibrionaceae; genus Vibrio; species Vibrio sp. CJQ_6. The sequence continues at coordinate 12,188 of NZ_JBICMV010000004.1, forward strand.
CACGTGTGAGGCGAATGCAATCGCGCCAGTCCTGAATGTCCTGTGGTTCGGACAGGTAACGAAACAGAATCGCCGGTTTTTGTTTGGGATCGCTAGAACGAAGCCACACGCGACCGCGACTCATCGGTTTATTGGGGCCCACGTGAACTTGAAACCCGTGACCGTCGAACGCGGTGCGTCCATCATAGCGCATGGCGGCTGGTAAAAAGTGGTATTGCAGGTTAGGCCACTTGAGTCCGGCACGTGAGCGAATAAACGCGCACGATTCAAAATGGTTGGTCGCCCCCAAGCCCCGTTTGGTCAGTATCCATTCGGCACCGATCATGCCTTTACTGATCAACCCCAGCTTACTGTTGAGTGTGATGGGTTGTTGGCAACGATACTGAAAGTAAATTTCCAGATGATCTTGCAAGTTTTCGCCCACACCGGGCAGTTCGTGGTGCACGTCAATCCCTGCGTGTTCTAACACGTCGCGCGGGCCGATACCGGACAATTGCAGTAGGTGCGGCGAACCGATCGAGCCTGCGCTGGAGACCACTTCACGATTGGCAAACGCGACTTGAATTTGGCCGTTGCGTTCAAACTCGACACCGATTGCCCGCTTGTTTTTCAGCACCACTTTGCGCGTTAATACACCTTTTAGCAGCGTCAGGTTGCTGCGCTTAAGTGCGCGGCGCAAGTACGCATTGGCGGTGGAGGCGCGCACGCCACTATCGACGGTCATGTGCATCGGGCCAAAGCCTTCTTGCTGATAGCCATTGTAATCGTCGGTTTTGGGGTAACCAGCTTGCTGACCGGCATCGATAAAGGCTTGATAGAGCGGGTTGAGCGTCATGTCGTTGCCGTTGCAAGTCGCGAGTGGACCCTCGCCACCACGGTAGTCATCCGCGCCGCCGCGCCAGCGTTCCGCGCGTTTGAAATACGGTAAACACGATGCGTAATCCCAGCCTGTCGCGCCGTGTTGTTGCCATTCATCAAAGTCGCAAGCGTGGCCTCGCACATACACCATGCCGTTTATCGACGAGCTACCGCCCAGCACTTTGCCACGCGGGCAGTGCAGGGCGCGGCCATCGAGACCCGGCTCGGGCAGCGATTCAAACTGCCAGGCGTATTTGTCGCTGTTCATCGGGTATGAGAGCGCGGTGGGCATCTGAATGAAGATGCTTTTGTCACTGCCGCCGGCTTCCAGCAGCAGCACGGAGTGTTCACCGCTTTCGGTTAAACGGTCGGCCAGCACGCAGCCAGCGGAACCCGCACCGATGACGATGTAGTCAAAGTGTTGTTTCATGCTGTCTCCTTACGCATATGGCCCGACGAAATCATCCAGTTCCACCAATACACTTTTGGTTTGGGTGTAATGGCTGAGCGTTTCGATGCCGTTTTCACGTCCCACGCCCGAGAGCTTGTAGCCACCAACGGGCATTGGCGCTGGCGAGTCACCCCAGGTGTTGATCCAGCAAATACCCGCTTCAAGCTGGTGGATGATACGGTGCGCGCGCGACAGGTTCTGCGTGAAGACGCCAGCGGCCAAGCCGTAGTGGGTGTTGTTGGCGCGTTGGATGACCTCTTGTTCGTCATTGAACTTCATGACGGCCATCACTGGGCCAAAGATTTCTTGCTGCACAAAATCCATGTTGTCGTCGCAGTCGACAAACACCGTCGGCGCAACGAAATTGCCATTGGCCAAGCCGTTGTCTGTCACTTGGTAGCCGCCAGTCAGCAGCTTGGCACCGCACGCTTTGGCGCTGTCGATGGCGGCCAAAACCTTGTGCATATGATCGTTGGAGATCAGCGCGCCGATTTGAGTGCGCGGATCTTGCGGATCGCCCACGATCAGTTGTTCGGTGCGGGATTTCAGCTGATCGATGAATGCGTCGTACAAATGCGCATGCACATACACGCGGGTGCCGTTCGTGCACACTTCGCCTTGGGTGTAGAAGTTGGCGACCATCGCCGCAGAAACCGCCTGATCGAGCTTGGCATCCTCAAACACCAGCAGCGGGGACTTACCGCCCAACTCCATGGTGACGGATTTAAGGCTGCGCGCGCTGTCTGCCATCACCGCTTTACCGGTGCCGGTTTCGCCCGTGAAGGAGACTTTGGCAATCGCCGGATGCGCGGTCAGCATCTGGCCGACTCGGCCATCGCCCTGCACGACGTTAAACACGCCCGCAGGCATGCCCGCTTCGATAAAGATGTCCGCCAGTTTCAACACGCTGAGCGGCGTCTCTTCCGACGGTTTGAAGATCATCGCATTACCCGCGGCGAGCGCAGGCGCTGATTTCCACATCGCGATTTGAATCGGGTAGTTCCACGCGCCAATGCCAGCGCAAATCCCTAACGGCTCTTTGCGGGTGTAGAAAAACTGGCTGGCGGAGAGCGGTTGTTGCTCGCCTTGCAACGCAGGTGCGAGGCCGGCGAAGTATTCAATCACGTCAGCGCCGGTGGCGATGTCCACACAGTCTGCCTCTTGAATCGGTTTACCGGTATCAAGTACTTCGAGCAGGGCCAGTTCGTCGTTGCGTTCGCGCAAAATCGCCACGGCTTTGAGCAGAATGCGGCTGCGCTCTACGGCGGTCATTGCCGACCAAATTGCGAAGCCGCGCTGCGCAGAATCCACCGCTGCCTGCACGTCTGCGGCGCTGGCGTGACCCAATACAGCGAGCGGTTCGCCTGTGGCCGGGTTGTATGAGGTAAAGGTTTCCCCGGATGTCGCGTGAGTTAACGCGCCATCGATATAAAGTGATGCATGTTCCATGTGAAGACCTAGTCGGTTGTCAGCGCATGCTGCGCCAGTTGTATGTCTAAGTAGTCGTTGATCAAAACGCGCGCTTGCTGGGCGTTGATCCCGTCGGGGTTCAGTGCGCCGCGTAGCCAGATGCCATCGATCAGGGCGGCGATGCCGTGGGCCACCGATTGAACGTGGTGGCGTGGAAGCAGGGCGTTCAGTTCAATTTTGAGGTGAGAGAGCAGGCGCTGTTCGTTTACGCGCTGCAAGCGATGCAGTTGGGCGTCGTGCATTGAGTAAGACCAAAACGCCAGCCAGGTTTTGACCACCTGACTTTCGGCTTGGAAGCCTTCGAAGTTGGCATTGACGATGGCGTTGATGCGTGCCTGATGCGCATCGCGAGGCAATTTCGCCAACGCCTGTGTGACGGTGACCGAATGCTCGCGCAAAATCGCGCGCATGGTCTCTTCCAACAATCCGTGTTTGCCGCCGAAGTAGTGGTTGATGATGCCGGTTGAGACGCCGGCTTCACGGCTGATCAGCGCGATACTGGCCGCATGTAACCCAACGCGTTCGATCACTGCCATGGTGGCTTGAACCAACTGTGGTTTGCGTATATCTGGCATTCCAACTTTCGGCATCACGAGTCCTTATCATTTTTAATTGAACGATTAGTTAAATATACGTTAAACAAAAAATCATTAGATCTCAAACTAAAATGTTGGCGTATCTGGGGTGAGTTGGGATGGTTTTGATGAATTAATTGATTTAAAACAGGTATTTAATGGGGAAATAAAAAATTAATTTGATGCGTAACGTTTAGTGGTAAATGTAATTGTTGCGGGGTGTAAACGAAAAAAATCCCTTAACGACAACGTCGTTAAGGGATTGATCGTGGCCTGAGGCCCTTAAGCGTGATGGATGGGCTGCGTTGCTTGGCGTAACCAAGCGCGAACATCCCCATCGACCAACGGACTGACTTCATCCCATACCGTGGCGTGGTAGGCGTTCAACCAGTTGAGTTCCGGTTTGGTCAGCAGGTTGACGTTGATGGCGCGCACATCAATCGGGCAGCGGGTGAGTGATTCAAACCCGAGCACATTGAAATCACCTTGGGTGGCGACTTCCGTAACCAATTCCAAGTTTTCAATACGAATACCAAAGCCGTCGGCGCGGTAGTAACCCGGCTCGTTTGACAGCACCATGCCCGGGCGCAGCGCAACGTTGTTGAACACTTTGCTGATACGTTGTGGGCCTTCATGCACGCTCAGGAAATGGCCGACGCCGTGGCCGGTGCCGTGATCGTAATCATAGCCATTGGCCCACAGGTATTGGCGTGCCAACACGTCCAACTGATGGCCGCAGGTGCCTTGAGGGAAGCGCGCTTTGGCGAGTGCGATGTGGCCTTTAAGCACCAGCGTAAATTGCTGTTTCATCTCGTCACTCACATCACCAATGGCGATGGTTCGAGTGATGTCGGTGGTGCCGTCGATGTACTGACCGCCGGAGTCGACCAGATACAGTGTATTCATTTCTAACTGGCCCGGTTGCGGCTGGTTCATGTGGTTGTAGTGACACATGGCGGCGTTGCTGCATGCGGCCGAAATGGTATCAAAGCTCAGATCGGCCAGCGTTGGGTCGAGTTCACGGAACGCTTGCAGTTGATCGGCCAATTCAGCCTCATTGTGCAAACGGCCGGCCGCCACTTCGCTATCCAGCCAGGCGAGGAACTTGGTCATCGCTGCGCCATCGCGCACGTGACACGCTTTCATGCCGGCAATTTCGGTGGCGTTTTTCGCCGCTTTAGGCAGCAGGCACGGGTCGGCATCGTTGAGCAGTTCAACGCCCGCGTTTTGCAATACCAAGGTAAACCAAGCATTGCTGGTGGCAGGATCAACCATCACGCGTGTGCCGCGCAGTTGCACCAAGTGGGATTCCAAAGTGTCGGGCTGATGAACGCGAACACCGGCGCCGACATGGGCATCAAAGCCCGGCGCTAACCGTGCGGGATCGAGGAAGAAGTCCACGCTGGCATCGGCATGCACAATCGCGTGCGACAGCAGAACTGGCAGGCGAGAGACATCCAAGCCGCGAATGTTGAGCAGCCAGCAGATGGAATCAAGTTCGGTCAAAATGGCGCTGTCGACGTTTTTGCTGACCAGAATCTCTGCGATGGTGCGGCGCTTGGTTGCGCTGTCGACGCCCACCAGATCATTGCCCATCAGGCGCATGTCAGAAACGACAGGCGCTGGGCGATCGTGCCACAGTTGGTCAATGGCGTTGCCGCGGGTGGCGACCAACGGCAGCGTGGTTCCCAGTGTCGCTTGCGCGGCGTTGAGCCAACTGGCGCGGTGCATGCGTGGGTCGTAAGCCACTTTGCCACCGTTGGGGAGGGCGTTTTTCAGCCACGCCAAGTAGGGTTCTTCAATCAAGTGGTGATACGCAAACAGGTCACTCGGAACTTGTTTGCGAACTTGCACGGTATACCGACCATCGACGAAGATCGCGGCGTGTTCGCGGGTGATCACTGCCGCACCCGCTGAACCGGTAAACCCGGTCAGCCAATGCAGACGTTCGTTGTGTTCGGGCACGTATTCGCCCAGATATTCATCTTCGTGAGGCACAATGAGTGCATCGAAATCATGTTGTGCTAGCCAGTGACGCAGCTCGGTAACACGTTGTGAAATGGAGTGTGGCATCGGTGATTATCCTTTTTTGAACAGTCCTTTGTGACGGCACATGCGGTGGTTTGCTGGCCCGGGACAAGTGCGACTAAGCTACTCCTTTTGCCCAAGGCGTGCAAATCGTCGTCTGCTCAGCGCAAATGGAGTGTTTTGGTTTGAATGATCTGGCGCAGCCAGTTCAACGCCGGGTCATTTTCTCGATCGCGATGCCAAAACAGTGTGTAGGCCATCGGCGGAAATTCCAGTGGTAGCGGCAGTACCACCAAATCCATTTGATGTGCGACCAAATGGGTGAAATGGCTCGGCGCGGTAAACACAAAATCGGTGTAGGTACATAAGCTGGCTGCGCTATTGAAGTCGGGCACCGTGATGGCGATGTCGCGCTCATGGCCCATATCGGCCAAGCGATAGTCCAACAACCAGCGGTCGTTGCCATCGCAACGCACTTGCACATGGCGCAGTGCCAGATACTGCTCGAGATTCCACGGTCGGCTCAGCGCCGGGTGGTTTTTTCGCACCACACACATTTGGGTGTCGCGGTAAATTTCCTGCTCGCAGATGTCACTCGGCGGCATCATGGTCAGCCGCGCGTCGTTGATGTCGATGTCTTTCCCCGTCAAGCCAAAATCAAGTTCACCCAGTTGCAGCTTTTTGAACGTTTGCTCGGTCCACGCGTGCGTACTGATGTTGAGGTTCGGACCCTGACTGAAAATAGCAGGCAAAAAATGGGGCAGGATCAACGGATAGACACTTTCAACCGTGGCGATGTGGAAACGGTACTCACTCGATTGCGGTGAAAACTGCTCTGGCTGCGTGATGAGTTCAAGTTGATTGACCAGAATGTCGAGCTTGGGCTTGAGAAACACCACTTTGGGGGTCGGCTTCAGGCCATGTGACGTGCGAATAAACAGCGGGTCATCAAATTGCTCGCGTAGTTTGGCCAGCGATTTACTCACCGCCGATTGGCTGAGGTAGAGGCGGTTGGCGGTGCGCGTGACACTCAACTCTTCGCTGAGGACTTTGAGGCACACCAACAAGTTGAGATCGATGCGGGCTAACTTTTCAATCTTCATCTGATTTTCCTTAGAGGAATATTACTGATGATTATAAGCCATTTTTACGCATATCAGGATTGCTCTATGATGCGCGAAGTCTCATTAATTTAGTTGGAGAAGCACGTGAGCGTGACGCATTCGAGCGGACCGAGTAAACAGCAAATGGTATTACTGACGCTGTTGGTCCTGTTTAGCCCTTTGGCGATTGATATTTATTTGCCGGCTTTGCCGCAAATTGCGCAGACGTTTCACGTGGAACACGCTCTGGCTCAAGACACGATTACTTGGTTTCTGTTTGCGATGGGGGTCGGCCAGTTGTTTGCCGGTCCTCTGGCAGACAAACTCGGTCGTCGAACTGTTGCATTGGGTGGCATCAGCATTTATGCGGTGAGCGCTTTATTGGCGTGGAGCGCGCAAAGCATTGAATGGATGCTGACGGCCCGTCTGCTACAAGGCTTCGGTGCATGTGCGACATCGGTAGCAGCCTTTGCGACAGTTCGCGATATTTTCGGCCCGCAACGCAGCGGTAAAATGATCAGTTACCTCAATGGCGCCATCTGCTTTATTCCTGCGCTCGCGCCTATTCTGGGCAGTTGGCTCACGCAGCAGTTTGGCTGGCGCGCGAACTTCAGCTTTATGGCGGGGTTTGCCGTGACCGTTGGGTTACTGTTGCTGGTGCGAATGCAAGAGACCAACCCCGTCACCGAAAAACAAGCGGTGTTTAAGTTATCGCGTTACTGGTCGGTGCTGAAAACCCCGTCGTTCCTGTTCCATGCCTCGCTGTGCTTGCTCGCAATGGCGGTGATTCTGGCGTACGTGACGTCGGCCCCGGTGGTGTTGATGGAACATTTGGGCCTGACCATGAACCAGTTTACGTTCTGGTTTGGAATCAACGCGGTGGTGAATATCGTCGCTTGTATGACGGCGCCGCGCATCATGGACCGCTTTGGTACTCACACCACCTTGGTGATGGGCATCAGCGCGCTGCTGGTGGCTGGGGTGACTATGGTGATGCTGGCCGATGTGGCGACGGCATTTGCGTTCATGCTGCCGATTTTCGTGTCATCGATTGGTTTTGCTTGGATTCTGGGCGCAGCGGCAGGCAAAGCGTTGGCGCCGTTTGGTGATAAAGCGGGCACCGCAGCAGCATTGTTAGGTTTATTCCAAATGAGTGGTTCCGGTCTGGTGGTTGGCACGTTGCAACGTTTACACTTGGAGCCGCAAATGCTGATTGCATTGCATATGTGGCTTATCGCGCCGGCCCTGATCATTCTGTTTTCAAAAGCGGGCCGTGCTTGGCACCAATGGGCTTTGGAATCGTAGCGTAAGCTTTGGTAAATTCACTCAAACGGCTATTTTCTAAATTCGATTAGGCGTGTATATTGTGGCCTCTTCATTCATTAGAAAAATGCTTTGGAATCACGATACGATGTCTATGACAACCTATGAAATGGCTCGCATCTGGGAACAACTCGACGAGTCTCCAGAAAAGGTTATGTTTGGCAAATTGCTCGCAGAGCTGGGCAACCAAAGTAGTGAACGTGTTCGTAGTGCCGCCAAGCAGGTACCACTGCCGGTGTTGCGTGATCTGGTCTTTCAATTCCAACAAGTGATTGATTCACGCAAGAACGAACAAGTTGATTTGCTGGCGAAAGAGCTCGCCAAACAAGGTATCTCACCCGATGAGCTGTTGAAATACCTGAACAAATAAACAAAATTTACAAGAAAAGCCTGGGCTGAGTCCCGGGCTTTTTTATGGGTTGACGTTGCGGTTGATTGGGTTTTGCAGCGAAATCAGTGTTTCGGTCGATTGCACTTCGTCGATCGCTTGCAACTTGTCGATCAGCACGTATTGCAGCTCTTCAATCGATTTACACATCAGTTTGACGAATATGTTGTACGCGCCGGTGGTGTAATAGGCTTCGACCACTTCATCTAGCGCATTGAGCTTGGCCAGCGCGGAATGGTAATCGCGCGCGGCGTTGAGGTTGATGCCGATAAAGCAGCACACGTCGTATCCGAGCTTTTTGGTGTTCACCACCACTTCGGTGCCTTGAATGACATCCGCGGCTTTCATCTTCTCGATACGCACGTGAATGGTGGCGGGGCTGACATTGAACTGCTTGGCCATTTCTGCGTAAGGGGTCCGAGCGTCATCCATCAAAATTTTCAGAATCGCGCGATCCAATTCGTCCAGTTTTGCTGTGGCTACTTGCATATTAAATCCTGCGTTTTGTGCAATTGGTCAGAATATCACACGGATAATCTATGATTTGGAGTGATATCATTAATCATCGACTCTGCCAAGGAATCCGTTTGTGGCTCGCTTATTTTTCGCCATGTCATCGCTGTTATTGAGCGTCATGGTGGCGCCGCTTCATGCGGCCCCTCTCACCACGTCAGCGGCGCCGACGTTCTTTGAACGCATCGGGCTGAGCAATCATCAACATTGGGACATCGCCACGGTGTTGACAGGGCTGGTGCTGGTGGTCGGCGTCCTCGCCTTGTTACTTTACTACCTCGTACGGCTGCGCAACAGTGAACGCCAGATCCGCGATCATCAGCGCCTGTTGGAGTCGGTGTTTGAACAGAGTAACCACTATATCGGTATTTTTGATCATCAGGGCGGGCTTATTTCCTGCAATCATAAATTTCAGGAACTGTTGTACCGCCAAGGTGTGAGCCTCGAACAGCCGTTGTGGCAGCATCCGCACTGGGAAGATGCCTCCGCCGAACGCATCAAAGCGTACTTTGAAGAAGTCTCCACCCAACCGCGGCAGTTTGAAGCGGAAATCTGGCACGCCGATCAGGGCGCCATTGTATTGGAATGGGCATTCAAACCCATGTTCAACATGCCGGGTGAACCGATTCAATATCTGTGTGAAGCGCAAGATATTACCTGGCGGAAAATCACCGAAGACAAACTGTTTCAGCGTGAAGCCAGCCTCAGTCACTATTACGACCTGCAACCGGTGATGATGCTGACGCTCGATGAGCAGAACCGCATTCAACAAGTGAACCGGTTTGCCGAGCAGATGCTCGGGTTTGATGCCTCGCAGATGCTTGGCCATCGTTTGAAAGAGTTTTACCTCAGCGAGCAAGCGCTCAGCGCGCGTCAAATGTTGCTACAACCCAATCAGTCGCTGCAAGGCGTGTGGCAGCGCGAAATTGAATATCGCCATGCTGATGGCCACGCCATTTGGGTGCGTGAAAACATTCGTGCGCTGGTGGAAACGGGCCACCTGCTGATTGTGGGAGAAGACGTGACGCCCACGCGCAAACTGGCTGACGAACTGGCTTATCAAGCCAAATTTGACCTGCTGACCAACACCTACAACCGCAACCAGTTTGAGCTGGAACTGGCGCAAGCGCTGCAAGAAACGGAAACCGAACTGCGCACGCACGCCATGTTGTACCTCGACCTCGACCAACTCAAAGTCCTCAATGACACCGCCGGCCACGATGCCGGAGACGGCGCGATTCAGTTTTGCGCCAGCATGTTGGAAGAGGTGTTGCCGTACAACGCCGTTTTGGCGCGCATGGGCGGCGATGAGTTTGCTATTTTGCTCAAAGACTGCACCGAGCGAGATGCGATTCAGGTGGCGAAAATCATCGTCGCGACCTTGGCTGAGCACGCGTTTTGGTGGGATGACATTCGCCTCAATTTGACGTGTTCGATCGGGATTCGTTTGATTGACCATACTGCGACGTCACCGCAGATGGTGCATGCGCAGGCGGACACCGCGTGTCACGCTGCCAAAGAAGAGGGACGCAACCGCTACAACTTGTATCGTCAGGACGATGCGGATCTGTGCCGCCGTCAGTTGGAGATGGAGAGCGTCAATCTGGTGCATGATGCGCTGGCAAAAGATCGCGTCGAGCTGTTTGCGCAGCAGATTCTGGCGTTGAGCGGGGATGACGCGGGCATGCACTTTGAGATTTTGGTGCGCATCAAGAACGCGGCGGGCGAGTACGTGTCGCCGGGCATCTTCGTGCCTGCCTCTGAACGCTATAATGTGGCACACCTGCTGGATAAACAAGTGGTGGAACAGACGCTGCGCTGGTTTGAAACCCGCCCGCAGGTGCTGGCTCACTTGGGCTTGTGTTCCATCAACCTGTCCGGCCACTCGATGGGCAATGCAGAATTCATCGACACGCTGCTGGCGAGGCTGCAACGCAGTGACGTGCCATGCGAAAAAATCTGTTTTGAAATCACCGAAACTGCCGCGATGCGCAACCTCAATCAGGCGATTGATCTGTTTAGTCGCCTGAAGCAGCTCGGCTGTCGCATCGCGTTGGACGATTTTGGATCGGGGCTCTCTTCGTTCGGCTACCTGAAAAAGTTGCCGATCGACATTGTTAAAATCGATGGCCTGTTTGTGCGCGACATTGATGTGAATGAGACGGACCATTTGATGGTGCGTTCAATCCACGATTTGGCCCGCCAGATGGGAAAACAGACCGTGGCCGAGTTCGTCGAAAATGAGGCGATTTTGCAGCGTTTACGCGAGATTGGCGTCCATTTTGCGCAGGGTTATCAGATTGGCAAACCACAGCCGATTGACGAGCTGGTTGAACAACTACTGACCGCGCAGAAGGCTTAGCCGCCACGCTGAAAATCGGCTACACTGGCCGCCGATTTGACCCCCTCGATTCTGGAGTGAGACCTTTGCAGCTACAACTGATTTGTGAAGTCCGCGAACGTGCTGAAGAACTGCAACGTATCGCCAAGCGCTGGCACTTAAGCCACGATGCCAGCAGCCCGTTTGCGCTGGTGCTGACGGCGGAACGCTTGGAACTGCGTAAAACCGATGAACCCAAACTGGGTGCGATTTACGTTGACTGGGTCAGCGGCGCGGTGGCGCATCGCCGTAAATTTGGTGGCGGCAAAGGTCAGGCAATTGCTAAAGCTGCAGGGTTGAACAAAGGCGTGACGCCGACGGTGCTTGATGGCACGGCAGGTTTGGGGCGTGATGCGTTTGTGCTGGCGTCGTTGGGCTGCAAGGTGCAGATGGTGGAACGTCATCCGGTGGTTGCGGCGTTGCTCGATGATGGTCTGATGCGCGCGCAACTCGATGCAGAAATCGGTCCGTGGGTCAGTGAGCGAGTCACGTTGCTGCATGCGTCCAGCCATGCTGCGCTGGATCAGCTGGCGCAGGATGCAACGTTTGAACGCCCAGACGTGGTGTATCTCGATCCCATGTATCCGCACCCGGAAAACAAAAAGAAAACCGCGTTGGTCAAAAAAGAGATGCGCGTGTTTCAATCCTTGGTCGGGGCCGACAACGACGCGGATGCGTTGCTGGCACCGGCATTGTCGCTGGCGACCAAACGTGTGGTGGTGAAGCGTCCGGATTACGCCGAATGGTTGAATGAACACAAACCGAGCATGGCGATTGAAACCAAGAAGAACCGCTTTGATGTGTACGTGATTGCTGCGATGGGCGACAGCCAATAAATCAGCCCTTGCGTTTCCGCGGGGGGGCGGTTATATCTAACTAAGAATTATTCCTATTCTTAGCTGGAGCCTCGACCATGACGAAACGATTGTGTAAGTTAAATCGTCGTGACATCACCACCTCCCTGGGTGAGATTCATCGCTTGGTGGCGCAACCGGCCTTTATGTGCCGTGCTTGTGCCCGTTCATCCGCCGACAAAAATGCGCTGTGTAAGCCCGAAGCCTTGCCCACGCTCAAACGTGCAAGCAAAGGCCAAGGGGCTGTTGATGTGCGTGCGACGCGCAGCAAGTCCGCAGAAAAAGCGGCGCTGAAACTGGCGAAGAAGACGCTGAAAAAGCAGAAAAAATATCAGAAGAAGCTGGCCAAAGTACTCAAACAGCAACAAAAAGTGATGAAAAAGCAGCAAGCGCTGCAAGCCAAATTTGATGCGTTGACCCCCAGCGTGGTGTTAACTGACAGCCGCGTGCTGACGCACGTGCACTGATGCCATGAAAAAGCCCACCATTCGGTGGGCTTTTTTTGTGTGTCGCTTTCGGCTCATTTGTTGACGGTGCATTCGCTTATTGGTCAAAGGTGCGGTAGTGCTGCTCCACACGGCGCTTGACCCAGGTTTCATTGACCCACAGCGAGAGCAAAATGACCAATCCACCCAGCGACAGACGCAGCACATCCACATCGCGGTTCCAGATCAGAATATTGACCACCAGACCCGCCGGCACCAGCACGTTGTTCATGATCGCCAGCGCGCCCGCGTTGACCATGCACGCGCCTTTGTTCCACGCAAAATAACCAAATCCCGACGCAATCACGCCGAGATAAATCAGAATGCTCCATTGCAGCGAGGTGGTGGGCAGTTTGCTCGGATTGCCAAGCAGCAGAAACGCGACACTGGCGACCACCAGCGCACCGAGATAGAAGTAGCCAAACACCGTGTGTTGCGGCAGTGTCACGGTTTCGCGTTCCATCACGTATTTGTAGCCCACCTGACCGATGGCAAAGCAGAGGTTAGCGCCTTGTACCACCATAAAGCCAAGGAAGAAGTTGTCGTTGATGCCGGCGAATTTAATCACCGCTGCGCCTGCCACGGCAATCACGGCAGTGACCAGATACCACGGCGAGAACCGCCCTTTGAGCAAATCATAAATCAGGGTGACATAAATCGGCGTAAACACGGTAAACAGCAGTACTTCCGGCACTGAAAGTAGCAAAAACGATTGGTAGTAGAAGCAGTACATCAAGCCAAGTTGAATGCCGCCAATTGCCATCAGTTTGCCGATCAGCTGACCGGGGACGTGTTTGAATTTAAGAAAGGGAAGGAACACGAGGCTGGCGAGGGCCACCCGCATCAGTGCCGAAAACCAAGAATCGACCTGACCGGCGAGGTACACGCCGATCAGGCTGAATGAGAAGGCCCAAAGTAGGGTCACTGCAGATAAATAAATCATAACGAAAAGGGGTCAATGAAAAATTATCTGCAGTCTAACTGAGTTTTTCTTCGTCGTCAGTCGTTGAGTGGTACAACCAACAGGTCGACAGGTGAGCAATTAATGAGCTGGCGGGTTGAGGACAGCAGTTTGCTCCAGAAATCTTGGTGGTGACCGCACACCACTAAATCAATGTTGAACTCATTGATGGTGTCGCACAGCTCGTTGCTCAAATCGCCGCTGCCCACCAAGGTGTGGCGAATCGGGTAGTTGGCGTAGTTGGCCATCTCTTGCAGCTGTTTCTGAGATGCTTCCATCGCGTGGTGTTGCGTTTCCGCCAGGTTGATGTCGATCAGCCCGGTGTAGAGCTCGGCATAGTTCACATCAATGTGAATAAAAGAGATCTCGGCATTCAGAGGCTTAGCCAGCGCAACCGCTTTGTCGATCAAAAGTTTGCTGTCTTCTGAGAGATCGACGGCAACTAAAATGTGTTGATAACTCATAATGCTATCTCCTTGTAGGTGACTCACTACAGATTAGCACCTCGCTGAGAAGTTTTTTGCCGTCGCGATCAAATATCCATCGTGTATGGTCACGGTGTTCTAACAATAGCCAACGAACATGTTATAGTGGCTTCAGTGATTTATGATGAATAGGAACCCTCGATGCTAGCTCAAGCCATGGTCGATCAATTGAATGATCAAATTAATCTCGAATTTTTTTCATCCAATCTATACTTACAAATGAGTGCTTGGTGTGAAGACAAAGGATTTGATGGTGCCGCAGAGTTTCTACGCGCTCATGCCGTAGAAGAGATGCAGCACATGCAACGACTGTTTACTTATGTCAGTGAAACCGGCTCGATGCCAATCCTGGGGGCGATCGCAGCGCCAAAACACGATTTCGCAAGCTTAGGCGAAGTATTTCGCGAAACGTATGAACATGAGCAGATGATTACGCAGAAAATCAACAAACTGGCTCATCTGGCGTTCACATCTCAAGATTACTCAACATTTAACTTCCTTCAGTGGTACGTTGCGGAGCAACATGAAGAAGAGAAGTTGTTTAAAGGGATTTTAGATAAGCTGGAACTGGTCGGCGAAGATGGTAAGGCGTTGTTCTTCATCGATAAAGATCTGGCTGCATTGGCAAAAGCAGGCTCATCTTCGGTAATGGATGCCCCCGCTGAGTAATCTCGGCAAAAAGACCAATTGAAGCGATCGTCTTTTTCTCTGGGCATTCTTACACAAGATGTAGGGAGGAAAAGATGATCAGTGGAGATACCATTCTTTTAGCGCTAATGATCGTAACTGGTGTGAACGTGCTCCGTTACCTCACCGCATTACGCTCTCTTATTTACATCATGCGCGAAGCTCACCCGTTGCTCTATCAGCAAGTCGATGGCGGTGGCTTTTTTACCACCCACGGCAACGTGACCAAACAGGTGCGCTTGTACCACTACATCAAAAGCAAAGAGTATCACCACCATCACGACCCGGTGTTTACTGGCAAGTGTGACCGCGTGCGTGAGCTGTTTATCCTCTCGACGTCACTGGTGGTGCTGACGACGGTGGCCGCCTTTATGCTGTGATTTCGCGGTCAATTGGCAAGCAATAGTTTTACCGTTAGAATACCGCCCCAAGTGAGTAAGGATGTGCGCTGCACATCCTTTTTTATTGCAGTGAGTGAGCCGAAATGAGTGAAAAAGTCGATGTTGTCGTGATGGGCGCGGGTGCCGCTGGCCTGATGTGTGCCGCGGAAGCGGGGAAGCGGGGTCGCAGTGTCTTGATCCTCGATCACGCCAAAAAACCGGGTCGTAAAATCCTCATCTCTGGCGGCGGCCGTTGTAACTTCACCAACACCGATGTGTCGGCAGCCAACTACCTGTGTGGCAACCCGCACTTCGTTAAATCGGCGCTGTCGCAGTACACCAACTGGGATTTCATTGCCATGGTCAGCAAGTACGACATTGCGTACGAAGAGCGTGACCACGGCCAGTTATTCTGTCTCGATTCGGCCAAAGACATTGTCACCATGCTGCTGGCAGAGTGCGATCAGCCGACCATTCGCCAGCGCTACCAAGTGGAAACGCTGGCCATCGCCAAAACCGAGCAGGGCTTTCACCTTTCGACCTCAACGGGCGATATTGAATGTCAGTCGCTGGTGGTCGCGACCGGTGGCTTGTCGATGCCCAAACTGGGCGCGACGCCATTTGGTTACAAGATTGCCGAGCAGTTTGGTTTGCCCGTGCTTCCGACCATTGCGGGTTTGGTGCCGTTTACGCTGCATGTGGAAGACAAAGACGCGCTGGCTGAATTGTCGGGCATTGCGGTGCCCTCTGAAATTCAGGCGGAATGCGGCAAAGTATTTAAAGAAGCGCTGCTGTTTACCCATCGCGGTTTATCCGGCCCTGCCGTATTGCAAATTTCCTCTTACTGGAAGCCGGGGCAAGCGCTCAGCATCAATCTGGTGCCGAATGTGGACATCGACGAGCTGCTGACTCGTTCGCGTGAAAAGCACCCGAACCAAAGCCTGAAAAACACTCTGGCGCGCGTGCTGCCAAAACGCTTGGTGGAAGTGCTCATCGAGCGCCAACTGCTGAGCGACAAACCGCTCAAACAACTCAACCCGAAAGAGCTAAGCGCGGTTTCCGACACGCTGCAACAGTGGCGTATTGTGCCCAACGGCACCGAAGGTTATCGCACCGCAGAAGTGACGCTGGGCGGCGTCGATACCGATTCGCTCTCATCGAAAACCATGGCGTGCAAAACCGTGCCGGGGCTCTATTTTGTCGGCGAAGTGATGGACGTCACCGGTTGGCTGGGAGGCTACAACTTCCAGTGGGCGTGGTCGAGCGGCTACGTGGCAGGGCAATGGGCGTAACCGCTCTGTTGTCTTAATCGCGCGCGAACCCACCAACGCGTGAGGTGTTCACCACCTTGCGCCGTTCACTCATGATGATCAGCAAACGCTGCAGGGCAATGAAACTGAACAGCAGAATACCGACAATGATTTTGGTCCACCATGAACTGAGCGTGCCATCAAAGGTGATGTAGGTTTGGATGAGGCCCTGAATCAGCACGCCAAACAGGGACCCAAATACCGTGCCTACACCGCCGGATAGCAAGGTGCCTCCAATCACCACCGCCGCAATCGCATCCAATTCCACACCGACGGCGGCCAGCGGATACCCTGCGGATGTGTAAATTGAAAACACAATCCCCGCGCAGGTGGCCAGAAAGGTCGAGAGCATATAAATGCCGATGGTGGTGCGTTTGACGGGCACTCCCATCAGCGCTGCCGAGGCAGGATTGCCCCCCACCGCATAGACATTGTTGCCAAAGCGCGTGCGATGCGCCAGCAGCATGCCCAGTGCGACCACCACCAGCATCACGACCGCCATCAGGCTCAAACGCCCGCCGCCGATGATATGCCAAGCGCTGCGCGACAAGTCGCGATACAGCGGATGTTCAATCGGAATCGACTGTTCGGAGATCAGAAAACTGACCCCGCGCAGAAAGAACATGCCGGCCAAAGTGACGATAAATGCGGGAATCTTCAGGGTGTCGATGACCCAGCCCATCAGGCCGCCAAATAGGGCGCCCATCACCAGCGCCACGCCCATCGCCATCCAAGGGTGCCACCCCCAGTCGCCAATCAAGGTCGCCAGTAGGACGCCCGTGAATGCCACCACGGAACCAACCGACAAGTCGATGCCGCCGGAGAGGATCACAAACGTCATCCCCACCGCCAGAATGCCGAGAAAGGCGTTGTCCGTCAGAATGTTGCAAATCACGCGGGTGCTGAGGAACGCCGGGAATTCGACCATGCAAAACGCGTAACCGAGCAAAAACACACTGATGGTGATAAACAACGGGAAATTACGTTTTAGCATGAGAACGCCCCTTGTTGATGAGTTGAATCACGGCGGGTGATTGCAGGATCAGCACCGTCAGCACCACCACCGATTTCACAATGTGGTTCCATTGCGGCTGATAGCCCGACAGCAAAATACCGGTGTTGATGCTTTGAATGATGAACGCGCCCACCAGCGCCAGCAGCAAATTGAAGCGTCCACCCAGCAGCGAGGTGCCGCCAATCACCACCGCGAGAATGGCGTCCATTTCCAGCCACAGCCCGGCATTGTTAGCGTCGGCGCCTTTGATGTCTGCTGCGACGATGATCCCCGCCAGCGCCGCCATCAGCCCGCTGACCACATACACCGACATCACGATCGCGGGCGTATGAATGCCGGCGTTTTTAGCTGCGCGAATGTTGATCCCGACCGATTCGATGAACAGGCCGAGCGCAGTTTTTTTGGTCAATGCCCACACGGCCAGTGCCGCCAGAGCCAATACAATGATTGGCGTTGGCAAATAGAATAGCGAGCCGCTGCCAAACCACGACAAGGTGGCGTTGTTGAAGGTAATGATTTGCCCCTCGGTGATGAGCTGCGCCACGCCGCGCCCAGCGACCATCAGGATTAACGTGGCGACAATCGGTTGGATTTTGCAGACGGCGACTAAAAAGCCGTTCCACACGCCGCACACTACGCCCGACAGCAGGGCGCAGAGCAAAATCGTGCCCGGTGCATAACCATGCTGAGCGAGGCTCGCCGTTACAGCACCGCTGATGGCCATCACCGCGCCCACGGACAAGTCGATGCCGCCGGTGGCGATGACCAACGTCATGCCCAGTGTCAGCAGGGCGACAGGCGCGCCGCGGTTAAAGATATCGATGACACTGCCAAACAGACGACCCTCTTGAATGTGAATCGAAAAAAAGTTATCCGCAATCAGCGCGTTGACCACAAACAGCAGCAACAAGGCTGCCACCTGCGGTGTGCCTTTGGGCAACGTGCGCCGGCGTGTGCTCGGCGTGTGCAGAGCAGAGGAATTCAAAGTACTCATCGCTGCCTCCTTACATCGCGATGGCTTGCATAATGGCTGGCACCGACAGCGCTTCGGTGGCAATCTCCGCCACCTGCTTGCGGTCACGCAGCACAATCACTCGGTCGGCATAGCCGACCAACTCTTCCAGCTCGGACGAGATCACCAGCAACGCCAACCCGTTGGCGCACAGGCTTTCGATCAGACGAATGATTTCTGCATGCGCGCCGACATCAATGCCGCGCGTCGGTTCATCCAGAATGAGGAATTTCGGTTTGGTCAGCAGCCAGCGTGCCAACAACACTTTTTGCTGGTTGCCACCCGAGAGGAACTCGATCGGTTGTTCGATGCTTGGCGTTTTGATGTCGAGCTGTTGCACAAAGCGCTTCGCGACGGCGTCTTGCTCGCTGCGAGACAGCGGTTTGAACCAGCCGCGTTGGGCCTGCAAGGCGAGGATGATGTTTTCGCGCACCGAGGCCGCGCCGATGATGCCATCGGTTTTTCTGTCTTCCGGGCAATAGCCAAAGCCAAGGTGTGAGGCTTGACGCGCAGAGCGCACCTGCACCGGACGACCTTTGAGGCGGCATTCACCGGAATCATGGCCTTCAATGCCAAAAATCACCTGCGCAGTTTCCGTGCGTCCTGAGCCAAGCAAACCCGCCAGCCCAACGATTTCACCCGCGTGCACGTTGAGATCAAACGGCGCGATGGTGCCTTTTTTGCCGTAGTTGGCAAACTGCAC
This sequence comes from Vibrio sp. CJQ_6, assembly GCF_043106745.1. NCBI lineage: Bacteria > Pseudomonadati > Pseudomonadota > Gammaproteobacteria > Vibrionales > Vibrionaceae > Vibrio > Vibrio sp. CJQ_6. Next base: position 31,169 of record NZ_JBICMV010000004.1, read on the forward strand.
CACCGGTTCGTTGCTGAGCTTGGTTTTGCCCGCTCGGTGCAGGGCGGTATCGTCGAGTTCGCGGCCGAGCATCATTTTGACCAGTTCAATCTGCGGCAGATCGCACGTGTTGCGGGTGCCGACGAGCTGGCCGTTGCGCAGCACGGTGATGCGATCGCTGACGGCGTAAACTTGGTCGAGAAAGTGGGTGATGAAAATCAGGCTGACCCCTTGCTGTTTCAGGTCGAGCATGATGTTAAACAGCATCTTCACTTCATTGCTGTCGAGGCTGGCTGTCGGTTCGTCGAGAATTAAAATCTTGGCCGACATCGAAATCGCGCGTGCGATGGCAATCACTTGCTGAATCGCGACCGAGAAATGATTGAGAGGTTCTGTGACGTCAATGTCGAGCCCGTAACGGCTGACGATGTGTTGCGCCTGCTGCGCCATGGTTTTGCGGTCAACGAAGCCCCATTTTTTCGGCTCGTTGCCAATAAACAGGTTATCCATCACCGACATGTTGGGCAGCAGGTTCACTTCTTGATATACGGTGCCGATGCCAAGTTGCTGGGCATGCGCGGTATTTTGCGGCGAGATCAGGTTGCCATCGAGGCGAATATCGCCGCTGTCGCGTTGATACACGCCCGTCAGCGTTTTCACCAGTGTGGATTTACCCGCGCCATTTTCGCCCAACAAGGCCATGATTTCGCCTCGCCGGAGGGTGAAATCGACCTGATGCAATGCTTTCACGCCGGGGAAATATTTGCAGATCCCGCTTGCGGTCAGCACGGTTGTCGCGTCCGAAGCTAAAGACATAATCGCTCCTTGAATCAGCGCTCACCCACAGCCCGTGGGTGAGGCGTTATTGAACCATTCAGGTTAGTAACCGAGATCTTTTTTCATATCCAATTGTGCTGGCGCATCATCGGGTAAATACAAGGTCGATTCAGTCACGATTTTCTTCGGCGGCAGGGTGCCGTTGTCTTTCAAGGCCATCAGCGCATCAAAGGCTGGGCCGGCCATATTGGGGGTTAACTCGACCGTGGCATTGGCTTCGCCATTCATCATCGCTTTGAAAATATCGGGCACGGCATCAATTGAGACAATGAAAATGTCGCTGCCCGGTTTTAAACCGGCTTCTTTAATCGCCTGAATGGCGCCGATGGCCATGTCATCGTTGTGCGCGAACACCGCGCAAATATTCTTGCCGTTGTTTTCCGCTTTGATGAAACTCTCCATCACCTCTTTGCCTTTACTGCGCGTGAACTCGCCCGACTGAGTGCGCACGATGCGGATGTTGTCGACCGCGCTGATGGCGTTGCTAAAGCCCTGTTTGCGATCAATTGCCACGCTGGCCCCCACGGTGCCTTGCAGTTCCACCACATTGCACGGCTTGCCTTGCACTTGGTCGATCAGCCATTGACCCGCCACATTGCCTTCGAGCACGTTGTCGGCGGTGATGGCGGTGGTGTAGAGCGAGTCGTCATCGACCGTGATGCCGCGGTCTAGCAGGAACACCGGAATGCCGTCATCTTTGGCCTCTTCCAGCACTGGTCCCCAGCCTGTTTGCACCACGGGCGCGATAAAAATGGCATCCACGCCTTGGGCGATGAAGGAGCGCACCGCTTTGATTTGGTTTTCCTGCTTTTGCTGCGCATCGGAGATTTTCAGCGTGATGCCGCGTTTTTCCGCTTCCACTTTCGACACCGCGGTTTCCGCAGCGCGCCAACCCGATTCTGAACCGATTTGTGAAAAGCCAACGGTGAGTGTTTTCGCCATCAGTGAGCTGGACATCAAAACCGTGCCCACGGCGACCGCTAAGGAGAGTTTTTTGAACATGATGTAATTCCCTATCTTGTTGATACCTTTGTTTTTGTTTCACTCTCGGTTTAAAAATAATGTTATCGAAATGTGTGAGAGTGATTAAATCATAGGGGCGGGAATGACGCGTTGGTTAGAGTTTAATCACATAAAGTTTGGGGTAGCAGAAATATCCATTTTATTAGCATGATCGACAATGTTTCTTACGACTTAAGTAGAACGAAATGTTTATTTAATTTTTGCTAATATAAACAGTGGCTTGATTATCTTCGTAAGAAAGTTAATTTTGAATAAGAACGGGAAAAGCTCTCTTATTGATGGGAAATAAGAGAGCTATTTGGAGCGGAATGTACTTAACGTGATTTTTGTTTGTAGCGGTCAAAAATAACGGCTGCCAGCAAGATCACGCCACGGACAACGTATTGTGCAAAGGGGGACATGTTCAGCAGGTTCATGGCGTTTTCCACGGTGCCCAAAATCAGCACCCCGGCAATCACGTAAGAGACTTTACCGATCCCGCCTTTGAGCGACACACCGCCCAACACACACGCCGAGATCACCACCATTTCAAACCCGACGGATGTCATCGGCTGGCCACTGGTCATGCGCGCCGCCAAAATGACCCCTGCCAAGGCGGAGATAAAGCCGGAGATGGTGAAAATCATCATCTTGGTTTTGACCACGTTGACGCCAGCCAAGCGCGCCGCTTCTTCGTTGCCGCCGATGGCCAAGGTGTTGCGGCCATATACGGTGCGGTTGAGCAAAAAGCCAAACACGATGAAGGTGATGATGGTCAGCCAGATCGGCGTTGGAATGCCAAGTAGCGACGAGTTACCGAGCGCAAAGAAGCTCTCTTCTGTGATGCCGACCGCTTTACCGTCTGAGATGATGTAACCCAGACCGCGGGCAATTTGCATCGTCGCGAGGGTGGTGATCAGCGCGTTAATTTGCAGTTTGGCAATTACAAAGCCGTTGAGCAGGCCAAACAGTACGCCCGAGAGCAGCCCCGCGCCGATGCCCAGCACCACACTGCTGGTGGCGTTGATGGCCACGGCGGTAACCACGCCTGAGCAGGCGATCACGGAGGCCACCGACAAGTCGAGGTCGCCACAGGCCAAGCAGAACAGCGTGGCACAGGCGACCATGCCGCTCATGGAAATCGCCAAGCCCAAGCCTTTCATGTTGATCAGGGTGGCGAAGTAGGGCACGAACAAACTACACAGCAAAAACAGACCGGCAAACACCATCAGCATGCCGAATCGATCCCAGATCTGGGCGAAGTTCACGCCGCTCGGCTTTTGGTCGGCAGCAACCACTTTGGTAGAACTTGATAGAGACATAATGCAATTCCTTCTTCTTATGCAGCGGCGTGTTCGTTGTCTAACATGGCGAGGCGCAGCGCGGTCTGTTCTTTAAATTCATCGCGTTGCAGTTCACCGGCGATGGCGCCATCTTTCATCACCAGCAGGCGATCCGAGATGCCGAGCACCTCGGGCAAATCGCTCGATACCACCAACACGGTGACGCCGTTTTCCGCCAGCTTAAAGATCAGTTCATAGATTTCTGATTTGGCACCGACGTCGATGCCGCGCGTAGGCTCATCGAGCAAAATCACACTCATGGCGGTGGAGAGCCAGCGACCAAGAATCACTTTTTGCTGGTTGCCGCCCGAGAGTTTACCGATCGGCTGCTCCAACGAGGTGGTTTTGACGTTGAGCGCCTGACGTTGGGTGTCGGCGTTTTTCGCTTCCCAGTGAAAGTCGATCAGGCTGCCGAGTTTGAGGTGCCACGGACGCGCGCTGATGTTGGTGTTTTCTGCCACCGACATGATCGGCACGATGCCGTCGGTTTTGCGATCTTCCGGACACAAGGTGATGCCCGCTTTGATGGCATCGCCCGGTTTGCGCACTTGGATATTGACGTCGTGCAGGTACAAGTCGCCGGCGGTGCGTTTTTCGGCGCCGAAGATCAGCCGGGTGAGTTCGGTGCGTCCGGCGCCGACCAAACCAAACAGGCCGAGGATCTCGCCTTGGCGAATATCCAGCGACACCGGCGCGGTTAGCCCGGGGCCTTCAAAGTTCTCTAAGCGCAGGCCGCTGAGCCCCAGTTTGCGCGCGCGGTAGTTGTAGATGTCGTTGATTTCGCGTCCGACCATCAGTTCCACCAAGCGATCGTGAGTCAGTTGCGTTAGGTCATCAAACGTCTGCACATGAGTGCCATCTTTGAAAATGGTGATCGCATCGCACAGGGTAAAAATCTCTTCCATGCGGTGTGACACATACAGAATGATTTTGCCGTCATCACGTAGTTCGCGAATGACGTTGAATAGGTTTTGAATTTCACGTTGCGACAAGCTGCTGGTCGGTTCATCAAAGGCGATGATTTGCGCGTTGCGGCTCAGCGCTTTGGCAATTTCCACCATCTGCCACTGGCCGATGGAAAACTCTTTCAGCGGACGTGACGGGTCGAAATCCTCGCCCAGACGCAGCAATTGCTCGCGGGCCTGACGATTGAGGGTTTCGGTATCCACGCGGCCGTTTTTGGTCGGGAATTGCCCCAGAAAAATATTTTCCGCCACACTCAGTTCTGGCACCAGATTGAGTTCTTGGTAAATGATGGCGATGCCTTGATTGAGGGCATCGGTGGTGTTGGTGAGCGACAGCTCTTGGCCGTCAATCGCAATGTGACCTTCCGTGGGTTGGTGGAGTCCGCTGAGCGTTTTGAGCAGCGTGGACTTACCGGCACCGTTTTCGCCCATCAGGGCGTGAATGCTGCCTGCGTTGGCGCGAAAACTGATGTTGCTCAGCGCCTTTACACCGGGAAAGTGCTTTGAAATGTTGCGAAACTCAAGGGATGAGGGGGACTTCGCCATAACATTCTCTCCGTTCCAATAGCGGGCGGCCGCGTCAATCTGCTGCCGCCCAAACCGGACTTACAGTCCTTTTTTCTCGAGTTCTTTTTTGTAGTTGTCACGGGTGATGAGGACAACATCGGTCACTTCGACAAACTTGGTCGGTTCCACGCCGTCTTGGACCCATTTGTACAGCGACTCAATCGATTTGTAGCCATGAACGTCGGGGCTTGGCAGTAGGGATCCGTAGAAGCCGGTCGCTTGTGATTTCGCCAGTTCGTTCACCGCATCCACACCGTTGATGCCAATGCCGATCACTTTGTCCGCGGCAAAGCCTTGGCCTTCTGTGGCACGCACGCCACCCAGCACGGTGTTGTCGTTCATGCCGACCACCAGCCACTGGGTCACGTTCGGGTATTGCACCAGCAGAGAGTTGGCCGCATCGAGTGCGCCGGGAATGTCATTGGTTTTGGTGGGCACGCGATAGATTTGGTTGGCGGGGAAGCCAGCCGCTTTCAGCGCTTTGATTGAACCGTCCACACGGCGGCGTGCGGTATCGAGTTCATCGGCGGTAATCGCCATCACACCGGTGGTGGCGACATCAAAGCCGCGTTTTTGCATTTCGTTGTACAGCTCCTGACCTTGGCGTTCGCCAATCGCGCTGGCGGCCATCATCACCAACGGCACGTCTTTCATCGGCTCGCCTTTGGCGTTGAGGAACTGGTCATCCACGGTGATCACTTTCAGATCGTAACTTTTGGCTTTGGCCATGATCGCCGGCCCCAATTTCGGGTCGGGGGTACAGATGACGAAGCCCTTGGCGCCACTGGCCGCTAGGGTGTCGATCGCGTTTAGGGTTTTTTCGCCGTCCGGCACCGCCATCTTGATCACTTTAAAGCCCATGTCTTTGCCCGCTTGTTCGGCAAACGACCATTCGGTCTGGAACCAAGGCTCTTCGGGCTGTTTCACCAGATAGCCCAGTTTCAGGGTGTCGTCACTGGATCCAAAGAAAGCGTTGGCAGAAGCACTGAGCAGCGTCAGCCCGGAGAGGGCTGCGGTCGAGAGTAAGGTTTTTAGTTTCATTATAAGTCCATCCGCTGGTAGGGGGTTGTTTCGCTATCCATAGTTGTTGATTCGACTCGCCGTTGGAGTGAGCAAAATCACACCAAAAAAATGTAGCAGAAAAGTCCATTTATTTAGCGCGAGTAGCCATGATGTGGATCCCATTTGCTATTTTTTGGTGCGTTGTTGCATAAAAATAGACCCGATGTAAACGGTTAACTGAGGTTTTTAAGGCCATTTCAAACATGATGCACTTTTTTTAAACAACTGCACGGTTTTGTCCATGTGGCGTTTTTATCCATGAATCTAGCGGTGCGGTTCATGGTTGAAATGGGGTTCGAGCGTTATAACAAATAGAAAATATCACCCGAATTGGAGTTGTTATGGAGCATTTTGCTACTCAACCTGCGCATGTCATCGGCCTCGACTTTGGATCCGATTCCGTGCGTGCCTTATTGGTGAATGCGGTTAGCGGGGAAGAAGTCGCCTCCGGCGTCACTTACTACCCGCGCTGGATGCAGGGGCTGTACAACCAGCCGGAGCAATCGCAATTTCGCCACCACCCGAAAGACTACATTGAAGCGATGACCCAAGCGGTGCGTGAGGCGCTGGCCGCCGTGCCGGCTGAGGTCGCGCAATCGGTGGTGGGCATTGGCGTTGACACCACCGGCTCGACGCCGGCACCGATCGATGCTGAAGGCAATGTGTTGGCACTGCTGCCGGAATTTGAACACAACCCACACGCGATGTTCATTTTGTGGAAAGACCATACCTCGGTCGCCAAAGCCGAACGCATTAACCAACTGGCGCACAGCGGCGATTTTACTGACTACACCAAATTCATCGGCGGCATTTATTCGTCGGAATGGTTTTGGGCCAAAGCCGCGTGGGTCAGCGAACAAGATGCCGATGTGGCCAAACATGCCTACAGCTGGGTGGAGTTGTGTGACTGGATTCCAGCGCTCTTGAGCGGCAATCAGCACCCACACCACCTGCGCCGCGGCATCTGCGCGGCCGGCCACAAAGCGATGTGGCACGAAAGCTGGGGCGGTTTGCCGGATCAAGCGTTTTTGTCGGCAATTTCCCCCACCTTGGATGGCATGCGCGAGCGCATGTTCAGCGAGGTCTACACCGCTGAGCAGCAAGCGGGCACCTTGTCGGCGGCCTGGGCACAAACGCTGGGCTTGCCGGAGGGCATCGCGGTCGCAGTTGGCGAATTTGACTGCCACATGGGCGCTGTCGGCGCAGGCGCAGGCGCGCACGATTTGGTCAAAGTGATTGGCACGTCCACCTGCGACATTTTGATGGTGGACGCCGACAACGTGGGCGAGCGCACCATTCACGGCATTTGCGGCCAGGTCAAAGGCAGCGCACTGCCGAATTTGATGGCGCTTGAAGCCGGTCAATCGGCGTTTGGTGACATTTATGCTTGGTACAAACGCGTGCTGTTGTGGCCAGTGCAAGCCTTGGCTGCGCAGCAGCCCGAAGCGCAAGCCACATTAGACGCCTTAGATAAAGCTTTGATTCCGATGCTGTCTCAAGCGGCGGAAAGCTACGAGTTTAACGCCCATTCGCCGCTGGCAATGGACTGGCACAATGGCCGCCGTACCCCTTACGCCAACCAACGCCTGAAAGGTTCGCTGTCGGATCTGAATTTGGGCTCAACCGCGCCTGCGCTGTTTGCCGCGTTGGTGGAATCGAGTGCGCACGGCGCCAAAGCGATTGTCGATTGTTTTGTCGACCAAGGTATGGCGGTGGATCGCGTGATCGCGATTGGCGGCATTTCGCAAAAATCGCCTTATGTGATGCAGATGTGCGCCGATGTGATTGGCCGCGACATTGCGGTGGTGCGCTCAGAGCAGTGCTGCGCATTGGGCGCGGCGATTTTCGCCGCTGTGGCAGCGGGAGTGTATGACGACGCCCAGCAAGCGCAGGCAGCGATGGCGAGCCCCATCAGTGCAGTGTATTCGCCCAATGCCAACACGCAAGCGCTGCGCCGTGAACGTTACGCGGGCTACCGTGAGCTGGGTCAACACCTAGAACAGTTGGCTGAATTTCATCAAGCCAAATCATCAAGCCAAGGAGTGCAATCATGAGTGAACACACCTTGATGCAACCCGTATCGACTCAAACTGAACGGCTGCGCCAACTGCGCCATGACGTGTGGCAAGCCAACCTCGATCTGCAACGCCACAATCTGGTGACGTTTACTTGGGGCAACGTCTCAGCCATCGACCGCGAATCAGGGTTGGTGGTGATCAAACCAAGCGGCGTGGCTTACGAAGATCTCTCGGCCGACAACATGGTGGTGGTGGATTTGGCGGGGCATGTGGTGGAGGGTGACCTCAATCCGTCGTCTGATACCGCGACCCATTTGGTGATGTACCGCACCTATTCACACATTGGCGGCGTGGTGCACACCCATTCGCCGCACGCCACCTCGTGGGCGCAAGCGGGCAAAGCCATTCCGGCGCTTGGCACCACCCATGCCGATTACTTCTACGGCAGCATTCCGTGCACGCGCCCGCTAACCAATGACGAAATCGCCCACGATTACGAACTCAATACCGGACGCGTGATTGTCGAAACCATCGCAGCGCAAGACCCGATGGCCATTCCCGGCATCATCGTCAATGAACACGGCCCGTTCAGCTGGGGGAAAGATGCCCATCAAGCGGTGCACAACGCGGTGGTGATGGAAGTGGTGGCGTCGATGGCGCTGCAAACGCTGCAAATCAACCCGGCGGTGCAATTTATCAATCAGGCTCTGCTCGATAAGCATTACCTGCGCAAACACGGCGCGAACGCTTATTACGGTCAGACTGCGACGAACAAAAAATAATCAAGGGAAAGTTATGAAAGTATTCGACAACAAACACGTGTGGTTCGTAACCGGTTCGCAAACCCTGTACGGCCCAAAAGTGCTCGAGCAAGTGGCGCAAGACAGCGCACAAATCGTGGCCAGCTTTAACCAAACCGACGCGATTTCCGTGCCGATGGTCGACAAAGGCACGGTGAAGTCACCGGACGAAATTCTGCAAGTGTGCCGCGCGGCCAACAACGATCCGGCGTGTATTGGTCTGGTGCTGTGGATGCACACCTTCTCGCCAGCAAAAATGTGGATCGCGGGGTTATCGCAGCTCAACAAACCGTTCCTGCATCTGCATACCCAGTTCAACGCGGCGCTGCCATGGGACAGCATCGACATGAACTACATGAACACGCACCAGAGTGCGCATGGTTGTCGTGAATTTGGCTTTATCGGCACACGTCTTGATTTGGACCGCAAAGTGGTGGTCGGTCATTGGCAGAACCCGAACGTGCATCAAGAAATCGACGCGTGGTGCCGCGCTGCGATCGGCATTGATGCTGGTCAGAACCTGAAAGTGGCGCGCTTTGGTGACAACATGCGCCAAGTGGCAGTGACCGAAGGCAACAAAGTGTCGGCGCAAATTCAATTTGGCTATGAAGTGAATGCCTATGGCTTGGGTGAACTGAGCGAAGTGGTGCAATCGGTGTCGGATGCGGATGTCGCGCGTCTGCTCGATGAATACGCCTCCACCTATGACATGAGCCCGCAGCTGCTGAGCGATCCGGCGCTGCTCAAACTGATGCAGCACGAAGCGCGTTTGGAAATGGGGATGGAACGTTTCCTGACCGACGTGGGCGCGCATGCGTTTACCAACACCTTTGAAAACTTGACCGGCCTGGATTCATTGCCCGGTTTGGCGACCCAGCGTTTGATGGCCAAAGGCTTTGGTTACGGCGGGGAAGGCGACTGGAAAACCTCGGCCATGGTGCACATCATGAAACAGATGGGCAAAGGGCGTCAGGGCGGCACTTCGTTTATGGAAGACTACACCTACAACTTCGGCGCCACTGACCAAGTGCTGGGCGCGCACATGCTGGAAGTGTGTCCATCGATTGCTGCGGCGAAACCAAAACTCGAAGTGCATTTGCACACCATCGGCTTGCGCTGCGACGTGCCTCGCCTGCTGTTTAGCGGTCGTGAAGGCCCGGCGGTGAACGTGTCGGTGATCGACTTGGGCAACCGCTTCCGCATGGTGGTGAACCGAGTGAACACCGTGGCACCGCCGCAAAGTATGCCGCATTTGCCGGTGGCGCATGCGTTGTGGGAACCGATGCCGAATCTGCAAGTTGCGGCGGCGAGCTGGATTCACGCCGGGGCGGCGCACCACAGTGCGTACAGCCAACAAGTGAGTGTCGACACCTTGGCTGACTATGCCGATATTCTTGGCATGGAAATGGTGGTGATTGATGAACACACCGAGACGCGCACCTTCAAACATGAGTTGAAAACCAATAGCGTGTACTATCGCTTAACGTCTGGGGTGTAACGAAATCAGCCCCCTCAGCGATGAGGGGGCGTTGTAGAGGTACTTATGACGGTTGACGAATCGAAGCGAGTGTCGCACTTTGACATTCATCATCAACGTTGGACGCTGCGGGTCGCCAGCGCGAGCCCGACACAGTTCCAACTGCTGCATGGCAATCAACTGATGTACGAAGGGGCGTTGGAGCTGATCAACAACGGCGAAGCGCTGGATGTGTCGCATGCGCAGTGGAACTTTCGCCATCGCGCGGACAAGATTGAGCAATGGTGCCAGTGGCATCACAGCGACCGGTTGTCGCTCAATATGAATTACTACTTTCAGCACAATGCGGTGGTGATTGAGTATCTGGCGCGCAACAGCATTCCGACTCGGCTCGACATTCGTCACGTCATTCAGCCGCTCAACGCGGCGCTGGTGGTGCCCCCATCCACCGACACCGTCCAGCCGGACTGGCAACGCGCCAGACACGGGCTACCGAGCGATTTTATTCGCCAATCGGCCAAAACCGATTGGTTTCGTGAGGCGTTTTCCGCCACCCAATGGATCGTATTAGGAAAAGTGTGAACTCGAAAATCGCAATGCGACAAGGCGCAACATACACTAGGCAAAAACTTAGCGACTGTTGGTCTATGCAAACAACCGATCCTCTCAAACCGGGCTATAACTTTGATGCGCATTTGGTAGCCGGTTTAACGCCGATCATCGAAGGCGATGAGCTCGATTACCCGATCGACCGCCCTCATGGCATGAAAGGCTACATCATCAACTACACCAGCAAAGGCGAGGGCACTATTTTTTCCGGCGAGCAGATGTTTCATGTGAAACCGGGTGACTTGTTGCTGTTTCCGCCCAGTGCGGCGCACTTTTATCATCGTCGGACCGACAGTGCGTCCTGGTTCCATCGCTGGGTCTATTTTCGTCCGCGCGCGTTCTGGAATGACTGGCTGAGCTGGCAGGAAGAGCGCAACGGGGTCTATCTGACTCGTGGGTTAGACGCGCAAACCATGGCACACATCGAAAACCTGTTTGTCGATATCGAATACACCGCCAAATCCGACATGCCATATCGCGATGACTTGGCGATTAACCTGCTCGAGCAGTTGCTGATCCGCTGTAAAACGGTGCAACCGGATGTGGTGAGCAAGCCGCTCGACCCGCGCATCATTCAGGCCATCAACTACATGACGCAGAACCTCAATCAAGACTTCACCTTGGAAGAGATTGCCGCGTACACCTGTTTGTCGCCGTCGCGCTTAGGGCACCTGTTTCGTGATGAGATGAAGATGACCATCACCCAGTGGCGGGATGATCAGCGCATCAGTCGTGCCAAACAGTTGTTAGTGACCACTCACTACTCAGTCAACCACATTGGCCGGATTGTCGGCTACTCGGATCCGCTCTATTTCTCGCGCGTCTTCAAACGCAAAGCCGGGGTCAGTCCGAAGCTCTATCGCGAACAAATTACCTGATAAATTGCTCAGCATTTGCCATTCCAAAGCGGGATTTCTGTCCTATAGTAAATCTGTTGGTTGCTAGAAGGAGTGAACGAATGAATCAAGAAGCCCTGATCTCCCGCCTGAATGAACTGCCCCGCATTGAAAGTATCCAGCAAGAACTCCTGAATATGGTGAATCGCGACAACGTCGACTTCAGCGAACTGTCGCGCAAAATGTCGATGGATCAGGTCCTCAGTGCGCGCGTGTTGCGAATGGCCAATTCCGCGCAATTTGGCGGCGTCAACGGCAAGGGCGTCTCCACCATCAGTGATGCCATCATTCGTGTCGGCAGCGGCGCGGTGCGCACGCTGATCTCCTCATCGGTCGTGTCGGGGGTGTTTCCCCAGTTGCGAACACTCAACATCAAAGATTACTGGTCGAACACATTTGAAATCGCGATGATCGCCAGCAAGCTTGCCAAACCGCTCAAGCTTGATCCCAACGAAGTGTTCACCACCGGCGTCTTGCACAACATCGGCGAGCTGATGATTCATGCGCTCGAACCGAATCTCGCCGAGCAGATTGAACAGCGCGTCAAGCAGGGCGAAAAGCGGGCAGATGTGCAGCAGGATTTACTGGGCGTTGACGCGCAGCAACTCGGCGCGCAATTGGCCAAAGCGTGGAATTTTCCGGTCGACATGGCCGATGCGATTGAACACGTCAATCATCCCGGTCAAGCGGGCGAAGCCAAGCGTTTGGCGTGCGTGCTCTATCTGGCGCGTGACATTCATAAGCGCTGGGATTCGCTGTTTGATGTGCATGAAAAGCAGGCGTTTCTCGCCCGTCATCCGGCAGCCAAAGCGCTGGCCTTAGCGCCGGAGAGTCATGGCTTGATTGATCAGGTACGCGGCCAAGGCGCCGAATTGGCGCATCAATTGTTCTGACGCACTTTGGCGGGTCGAAGCGCCGCTCACGCTTTTTCGGTGGCAAGCGGTTTGCTGCGACGTTTCACTTGTTGCACCACCAAACCGGCGATGATCAGCACCAATCCAATCAGGGTGGTGGGGTGAATCGCTTCCCCAATGATGGTGGACAGCAGGATGAGTGAAATAAACGGCGAGGCGAAAATCAAGTTGCTGATGCGCGCGGTGTTGCGAGTGTTTTTCAGCGCACTGAGCCACAACACAAAGGTAATGCCCATCTCAAATAAACCGACGTAGGTCACCGCCGCCCAGCCTTGCGGGCTGATGTGCTGCCACGGCGCCCCTTCATACACGCTGAGCGCAATGGCAAACGGAATTGCAATCACAAACCCCAACAGCACGCCCACCACCGGATCGGCTTGATTTTTGGTATTGAGAATCCAATAACCGGCCCACAACAGGGTCGACAGCAGCGCCAGCCCAACGCCGAGCGGGCTCTCGAACTGCATGCCGAGCACATCGCCTTGCGTGGCGATCACCACCACGCCGAAATAACTCAGCGCGCAGGCGATCCAATCTTGTTTGCGAATGGTTTGGCCAAGAAACACCGCCGCCATGAGTGTCAGGGTGATCGCCCAGCTGTAGTTGATCGCCTGTGCTTGCGAGGCGGGCAGCAGGGCGTAGGCTTTGAACAGGATCAGGTAATAGGCGAGCGGGTTAATCAGCCCCAGCAGCAGGTAATACCACGGGTTGGCGAGGAAGGTGCTGATCACCAAAGGCAGCTTGCCTTGCAGCGTGCAGATGACCAACAGCGCCAAGGCTGAAACCATGCTGGCGATGGTCAGCATTTGAATGGGGGAAAACTCTGCCAACGTCAGTTTGAACGCAGTGGCCACCGTCGACCACAACAACACAGCAGACAAGCCCAATCCCAGAGCGCGGCGTTCATTCATTCCCAATTCCCCATATCCATGTTAGGTAAACCTGTGTTCAGGTGAATCGCTAGTCTATCGGCTGAATAATTGCCCGGCAAACTGGACATTTATCCAGTATCGAAATACTCTTTTTATCAACAACCAACATCAAGTAACTCATTATTATGCAATGGATTCTCGAGAACCCCGCCGTGTGGATCAGTACGCTGTCTGGCGCCGTGGTGTCCGCCGCCGCCGCTGGTTGGTGGGTGAAACAGAAATATCAACTGCAAGCGCAGCTGTTAGAACAGCAATTGACGAGTGATGCTCGCTGGCATGAACAGCAGCTTGAGCAGCTCAAACAGCAGTTGCAGGCGGCGCAGCAAGAGCTGGATGAACTCGACCAAGAGCGCGACAAAGCGGAGTTTGAGCTCAAGCAATCGCACGGCAAAGTGATGGCCGTGATGGAAAAACTGCGTTATTTCGATGCGATTAAACAAGAGCGCCAGCAATACGCCGACGAACTCAACCGCATGCGGGAACAGAAAGCGCAGCTCGACGTGCAACTGCGTGAGCAAGAAGCGCGTCATCAGCAGCAACTCGAAGCCAGCCAAGACAAACTGCAACTGCTCGAACGTGCTGAAGAGCGCCTCAAGCAGCAGTTTGAGCACCTCGCCAATCAGGTGTTTGAAGCCAAAACCGCCAAAGTGGATCAGCAAAACCGCCAAAGTCTGGATGGTTTACTATCGCCGCTGCGTGAGCAGTTGGATGGCTTTAAGAAACAGGTCAACGACAGCTTCAACCAAGAAGCCAAAGAGCGTCACACGTTGGTGCATGAGCTGCGTAATTTGCAGCGCCTCAATGAACAGATGGCCAAAGAAGCACTCAACCTGACGCAAGCGCTGAAAGGCGACAACAAGCAGCAGGGCAACTGGGGCGAAGTGGTGTTGGCGCGCGTACTGGCCGAATCGGGCCTGCGAGAAGGGCACGAATATCAAACCCAAGTGAGCCTGCAAAACGAAGCAGGCAAGCGATATCAACCGGATGTGATCGTGCATCTGCCGCACAATAAACAGGTGGTGATTGACTCCAAAATGGCGCTGGTGGCGTATGAGCGGTATTACCACGCTGACACCGATGCCGAGCGCGATGTCGCGCTGCGCGATCACTTGCTGGCGCTGCGCAGTCACATCAAAGGTTTGGGGCAGAAAGATTACCATCAGCTCAAAGGCATTCAGTCGCTCGATTACGTGCTGATGTTTATTCCGGTCGAGCCTGCGTTTCAGGTTGCGATTCAAGCCGATCCGAGCTTGGTGAAAGATGCGATGGAGCAGAACATCATTCTGGTCAGCCCGACCACGTTACTGGTGGCGCTGCGCACTATTGATAACCTGTGGCGCAACGAACGCCAGAACCAGAACGCACAATTGATTGCTGAGCGGGCGAGCCGTTTGTACGACAAACTGCGCCTGTTCGTGGAAGACATGGAAGGCTTGGGCGGCGCGCTCGACCGCGCCAACCAATCGTATCAAGGCGCGATGAACAAACTTGCTACCGGGCGTGGCAATGCCATTCGTCAGGCCGAAAGCTTTAAGCAACTGGGCGTGGAGATTAAGCGTTCTATCAACACCGAGTGGGTGGAAAAGGCACAGCGTGAGGCAGATTCGGAAATTGGCCCTTTAGTAGAAAGACATCCCGCTGAGGATAAAGTAAACTAATCGCCCGCAGTCGCAGTTTGGTCGTGAAAACTGCCTAAGAGGAAACACAATGACGGATACCAGCGTGCAAACGAAAACAGCAGTAGAGAATCAAGACACCACCCATTTCGGCTTTGAAACCGTACGTAAAGAAGAAAAAGTAGCCAAGGTCGCGGAAGTGTTCCACTCGGTTGCGGCGAAATACGACATCATGAACGATTTGATGTCGGGCGGGATTCATCGTCTGTGGAAGCGTTTCACCATCGATTGTGCCGGCGCGCGTCCGGGGCAGCGTATTCTCGATTTGGGCGGCGGTACCGGTGACCTGACGGCAAAATTCTCTCGCATCGTGGGCGACAAAGGCCACGTGGTGCTGGCAGACATCAACAACTCCATGCTCAATGTCGGCCGCGATAAACTGCGCGACATCGGCATTGTCGGCAACGTGCATTACGTGCAAGCGAATGCGGAAGAACTGCCGTTCCCAGACAACTATTTTGATTGCATCACCATCAGTTTCTGTCTGCGTAACGTCACCGACAAAGACAAAGCGCTGCGTTCGATGTTCCGTGTGTTGAAGCCGGGTGGTCGTCTGCTGGTGCTGGAATTTTCAAAACCGGTGCTGGAACCGTTATCCAAAGTGTATGACGCGTACTCGTTCCACATTCTGCCGAAAATGGGTCAACTGATCGCCAACGACGCTGACAGTTACCGTTACTTGGCGGAATCGATTCGCATGCACCCAGATCAAGAAACGCTGAAAGGCATGATGATAGATGCGGGCTTCGATCAGGCCAGCTACTACAACCTGACTGGCGGTATCGTGGCGTTGCACCGCGGCTACAAGTTCTGAGGACTTGCGTATGCCGTTTGAACCGTTAATCACCGCGGTGATTGAATCATCGCTCAATGCCCTGATCAAAGACGACCCGGAGCTGGGTCGTCGTTTGGCCCGCCTTAAAGGCCAAGTGATTCAGGTCCATCTCAAAGAACTCAATCAAACCCTGACCTTCATTTTCAGTCAGCAGATCGACGTGCTGGCTCACTACGAAGGGGCGCCGGATTGTTATCTGTCGCTCAATCTGTCGGTGCTGCCGGAACTGCGTGAGCAGGCCAACATCACGCAGTTGATCAAACAAGACAAATTGGTGCTGGAAGGCGACATTCAACTGGCGCAGAAATTTTCTCAGCTCATGACGGACTGCAAACCCGACATCGAAGAGTGGTTGTCACGCGTGACCGGTGATGTGGTCGCACACACCGTGGTGCAAGGCGCCAAAAACTTCGGCGCGCTGCTGAGTGCGCAAGTGAGTAAACACCAGAACCATTTGGCGCAAGTGCTGACCGAAGAGTGGCGCGTGGCTCCGGGGCCGCTGGAAATTGCTCATTTTTGCGATCAAGTGGACGAGGTAAACAGCCAAGCGGCACGCCTAGAAAGCCGCCTGAATCAGTTGCTTGAGCGCGGGCAACCGACAGAACAAGGGTACATGGACACTGTATGACCCCAGCCGAACTCAAACGTTTATACCGCATTATCAAAGTTCAGCTCGAATATGGGCTGGACGAGTTGTTACCCGAACATCAACTGACCAAAGCGCCGCGGCTGGCGCGCAAGTCCATCTTCTGGATTCGCAATCAACACGCCGACAAACCGCTCGGTGAGCGGCTGCGTTTGGCGTTGCAAGAACTTGGCCCGGTGTGGATCAAGTTCGGCCAGATGATGTCGACCCGCCGCGACCTCTTCCCTCCGCACATCGCCGATCAGCTCGCGCTGCTGCAAGACAAAGTAGCGCCGTTTGACGGCAACCTTGCCAAAGCGCAGATCGAAAGCGCACTCGGCGGCCCACTGGAAACGTGGTTCAACGACTTCGACCTCCAGCCGCTGGCTTCTGCGTCGATCGCTCAGGTGCATACCGCGACGCTCAAATCCAACGGCCGCGAAGTGGTGTTAAAAGTCATTCGTCCAGATATTCGTCCGGTGATTGATGCAGATCTAAAACTGATGCATCGTCTCGCGCGTATAGTCGCACGAGCGACGCCTGAAGCACGTCGTTTGAAACCGCTTGAAGTGGTGCGTGATTACGAAAAAACGCTGCTTGATGAGCTGGATTTGCGTCGTGAAGCGGCCAATGCGATTCAACTGCGCCGCAACTTTGAAGACAGCGAAGAATTGTATGTTCCTGAAGTCATTACCGATTTCAGTAATAAAACTGTCATGGTTTCTGAGCGAATATATGGCATTCAGGTGTCCGATGTTGAACGCTTGCAGGCCAATGGCACCAACATGAAGCTCTTGGCTGAGCGCGGCGTGAGTGTGTTTTTCACGCAGGTGTTCCGCGACAGTTTCTTCCATGCAGACATGCATCCGGGCAATGTGTTTGTGAATCCGGAGCATCCAGACAACCCGCAATGGATTGGTCTCGACTGTGGCATTGTCGGCACGCTGAATGCAGACGACAAACGTTATCTGGCGGAAAACTTCCTGGCGTTCTTCAACCGCGATTATCGCAAAGTGGCGCAATTGCACGTCGATTCGGGGTGGGTGCCGCAAGACACCAACATCGATGAATTCGAAGTGGCGATTCGTATTGTGTGCGAACCGATATTCGCCAAACCGCTGTGCGACATCTCCTTTGGCCATGTGCTGTTGAACCTGTTCAACACCGCACGTCGCTTCAATATGGAAGTGCAGCCGCAACTGGTGTTGCTCCAGAAGACGCTGCTGTACGTAGAAGGGTTAGGGCGTCAGCTATATCCACAATTGGATTTATGGCAGACGGCGAAACCCTTTCTGGAAAAATGGATGATGAATCAGGTTGGCCCGCAAGCGGTGGTGAATGCCATCAAAGAGCGTGCGCCGTTCTGGGCCGAAAAATTGCCGGAACTACCGGAATTGCTGTACGACAGTTTGAAACAAGGTCGTCACCTGAATCTGCGCATGGAGCAGTTTTATCAGGGCTACCGCGACAGCAAGCGCCAGCAGGCGACCGGTAAGTTTTTGTTTGGTGTTGGCGCCACTTTAGTCGTATGCTCGGCTATATTGGTGGCCAGTCACTACGAACCGTGGGCCGCGGGCAGTGCAATCGCAGGCGTCACATTTTGGTTGTTTAGTTGGCGAGCTTATCGTCAATAAACGTTAAACTCTTGAACTGTTTTTGTAACACATAACCCGAGGTAGAAAGAATGGGTGGTATCAGTATTTGGCAACTTCTTATCATTGCGGTCATCGTTGTATTGCTGTTCGGTACGAAGAAACTTCGTGGTATCGGCGGCGATCTCGGTAGCGCAGTGAAAGGCTTCAAGAAAGCCATGGCAGACGAAGATCAGTCTGCGGCGAAGAAAGATGCCGATTTCGAACAGAAAAATCTGGAACAGCAGAAGACCGACGCAACTGCTGAAACAAAGAAAGACAAAGAGCAGGCTTAAATCGTGTTTGATATCGGTTTTTGGGAACTGGTATTAATTTCTGTCGTGGCACTGGTGGTGCTGGGTCCAGAGCGGCTGCCGCATGCGATTCGCAGTGTGGCGAAGTTTGTCTCGGCGGCCAAAAACATGGCCAACAGTGTCAAAGATGAGCTGGCGCACGAGCTGAAAGTGCAGGAGCTGCAGGAAAACCTGCGCAAAGCCGAGCAGATGGGGATGCAAAACTTGTCGCCAGAGCTGCAAGAATCGGTCGATAAGCTCAAGCAGGCAGCGCAGGACGTGCAACGTCCGTACGCCACTCCAGCCACCAGCCCGACAGAGGATGACCAGCCGCAACCCTCGGCAGAATCCCTCCACGTTGTGGCTGAACCCGCTCAGCCGAAGACGGCAGAAAAGAAAGCCGACTAATAGTCTTTGTAAAGAGTTACCCCTGAGCGGTAACTCTTTTTGATCGGTTACATGAGGTGTCAATGTCAGTCGAACAGACTCAACCGTTGATCAGCCACTTATTGGAACTTCGTGATCGCTTGCTGCGCAGTATTGCGGCGGTGATCGTGGTGTTTCTTGGGCTGATTTATTTCTCCAATCACATCTACGAATTTGTCTCTCGCCCGCTGGTGGATCGCCTGCCGGAAGGGGCAACGATGATCGCCACCGATGTGGCTTCACCGTTTTTCACCCCACTCAAGCTGACGCTGATTGTGGCGGTATTTGTGTCGGTGCCGTTTATTCTTTATCAAGTGTGGGCGTTTGTGGCGCCGGGCCTGTATAAGCATGAGCGTCGCCTGATTTTTCCGCTGTTGGTGTCGAGTTCGCTGCTGTTTTATTGCGGTGTGGCGTTTGCTTACTACGTGGTTTTTCCACTGGTGTTTGGCTTCTTTACCGCGATATCGCTCGGCGGGGTGGAGTTTGCCACCGACATTGCCAGTTACCTTGATTTCGTCTTGGCGCTGTTTATGGCGTTTGGCATCGCGTTTGAAGTTCCGGTGGCCATCATTCTGTTGTGTTGGACGGGCGCGACCACGCCGACAGAGTTAAGCCAAAAACGTCCGTACATCATCGTGGGCGCGTTTGTGGTTGGCATGCTGCTGACACCGCCTGATATGATTTCACAAACACTGTTGGCGATTCCCATGTGTTTGCTGTTTGAAATCGGTCTATTCTTCGCGCGTTTCTACACGCGCAAAGATGAGGCGCAAGACGGGGAAGCGTAGTCGTCACGTGATGGGGCAAACCATGAATAAAAAAAAGCGGCCAGTGGCCGCTTTTTCCGTTGTAGATGGGGTGTCTTCTCGTCAAAATTATTTAATTTTTACGATTTGTCCGCAATGCTTGCAGACGTAGACTTCTTTCACTCCCAGCATTTTCTGCCAGAAGGTACGACGTAGTCGTTGCAGTTGGTTGGTGTGATTACAGCTAGCCATGACGTTTGTATATGTAGATCGTTATAAAAATTTGGCCACGAATAGTACATTGCATGCATAGCGATTAATGTGATCTTTATCCCATTTAAAAAATGTGATCTTAATCTATAAATTAGTAATCAACATATCCCTAAACTATAGATTAAACAGTGATTTAGCATTCACTGATGTAATGCAATCGATCGCTTCGATGGTCGTCATTCTCAGGTCCGCAACACGTTGTGCAACCAGTTGAGTGTAGGCCGGTTCGTTACGCTTTCCACGATGGGGCACCGGGGCCAAATACGGGCAGTCGGTTTCCAAAATCACGTAGTTCATGTCGAGGTGTGGAATCACCTGATCCATGCCGCCGTTCTTAAATGTCGACACGCCGCCCAAGCCGAGATGAAAGCCAAGGTCGTTGATTGCTTTGGCTTCGTCTACGCTGCCCCCAAAGCAGTGGAACACGCCACGCAGTTGGCCATTTTGCTCTTGTTTGAGCAGGGTGAGCGTCTCGTCAATCGAATCGCGGGTGTGGATCACCACCGGCAGGTTCATCTCTTTAGCCCAGTTGAGCTGGGTCACAAACGCCATTTCTTGTTCGGCGCGAAATGTTTTGTCCCAATAGAGGTCGATGCCGATTTCGCCCACCGCAATAAAATCGTGTTGGGCAAACCAGCGGTGGATCGTGTCGAGTGTTTGCGTGACGTTGCCATCGACATAACACGGGTGCAGGCCCATCATGGCGCGGCAGACTGTGGGGTAAGCCGCTTCGGTCGCCAGCATCGGCTCAATCGATTCCAGATCAATGTTGGGGAGCAGAATGCGTTCAATGCCTTGCGCCAATGCCCGGCTGACCACCTCATCGCGGTCGTGGTCAAATTCACTGGCATAAATGTGGGCGTGGGTATCAATCATGGCAACGTCTCATTTTCGGTAAGCTTGGCGGCAGTATACGTGAGTGTGAGCTTGGGGTCATTTTTTGCATTTTTCCGCCCAGAGCCTAGCGCCGGGCCATCAGAATGATATGATTTCGCCAACACAAAACGCCTGACGGGGCGCGTCAGCGCCGTGGTTCAGGTAGACAAATAAGGAGAGTCGAGTGTCTGTATCCATCCAAGGTCAGTTTCCTGGGCGTCGTATGCGCCGTCTGCGTAAGCATGATTTCAGCCGTCGTCTGGTGGCGGAGAACCAGTTGTCTGTGAGTGACTTGATCTACCCGATGTTTATTCTGATGGGCAAAGATCGTCGTGAAGCAGTGGAATCGATGCCGGGCGTTGAACGTCTGTCGATTGACCTGATGCTGGAAGAGGCGCTGTATTTGGCCAACCTTGGCGTGCCGGCCATCGCGCTGTTTCCTGTGGTCAATCAGGATGCGAAAAGCCTGTGTGCGACCGAAGCCTACAACCCGGACGGTTTGGTGCAGCGCGCAGTGCGTTTGCTGAAAGAACACGTGCCGCAAATGGGAGTGATCACCGACGTGGCATTGGACCCGTTCACCACCCACGGTCAGGACGGCATCATCGACGAAGCGGGTTACGTCCTCAATGAAGAAACCACGGAAGTGCTGATCAAGCAAGCGTTGTCCCATGCGGCGGCGGGTGCGGATGTGGTGGCGCCATCTGACATGATGGATGGTCGCATCGGCAAGATTCGTGACGCGCTGGAAGAAGCGGGGCATATTCATACGCAGATCATGGCGTACTCGGCTAAATACGCGTCATGCTATTACGGCCCGTTCCGCGATGCAGTCGGCTCGGCGAGCAACCTCAAAGGTGGCAACAAGAAAAACTACCAGATGGATCCGGCCAACAGTGATGAAGCGCTACATGAAGTGGCGATGGACATCAACGAAGGCGCGGACATGGTGATGGTGAAACCGGGCATGCCTTATTTGGACGTGGTGCGCCGCGTGAAGAGCGAACTGCAAGTCCCGACGTTTGCGTATCAAGTGTCGGGAGAGTACGCGATGCACAAAGCCGCGATCATGAACGGTTGGCTCAAAGAGCGAGACACCGTGCTGGAATCACTGCTGTGCTTTAAGCGCGCGGGTGCCGATGGCATTCTGACTTACTTTGCCAAAGATGTGGCTGAGTGGCTGGCAGAAGAAAACGCACAAGCGGCGCAGCATCTGCGCGCAGACTAACGACAGCAACATCGATTGAGAAGGCTGGCACCGTTGCCGGCCTTTTTGTTTTTTCGGGGTTAAGAATGCATTCGGTGAACGCGGGTGGGTGAGTACCGGCTTGCTTCGAATGCCATGAGGAGGTGGGGATGCAGATCCGCTTAGGTACATTGGCAGAAGCCGTACAGGTGGTCCAAGAGATTGATGAATTTGCGCACAAAGAAACGGTGGCGAGTATGGCGCAGCGTTTAGCGGGCAAGCACGATTTAATTCTGATCGCAGAAGAACATGGCCAGTTACTCGGATTCAAAATTGGCTATGAACTCGATAGTGAGACCTTCTATAGCTGGTTTGGCGGTGTTTCCGCGTTGGCGCGCAATCGCGGGGTGGCGCAGCATTTATTGAATGCACAAGAGCATTGGGTGGCCAAGCATGGCTATCGCCAGCTCAAAGTGAAATCGCGCAACCAATTTCCGGCCATGTTGCGCCTGTTGCTAAGGAATGGTTATCTCATTGAAAATTTTGAAAAAGTAGAACCATTGTTGGAAAGTCGCATTCACTTCGTGAAACATTTCCAAAATTAAATGAGATTTTTTCTCATTTAATGCTTGACCATTAAATGAGAATCATTATTATTAACCCTGTCTTAGGGAATGAGTGAAGTTCACCAGGACGTTGAATTATCGACCTGAATGGTTCTTTAGGTTGGCAGATAATCTAACTGACGCTTGAACTTGCACACGTTCTTTTTGACACGACATTGCTCACATTGCTTCCAGTGTAATATTTAAGCTTTATGGTAAGGCTGAACAATCGGTATTGGCTTTGACCTGTTATTGCTAGGCGACATCCTCGGATGTCGCTTTTTTTATGCCGGTTATCCACCGCGCCTGATTCTCCTACGGTAAAACGTCCAACTTTCGATCCTGATCTGTGCAAATCTACAGCAGCGTGTCGGGATCAAGATCTCAGGTTGAGTAAAAGGGCAGCGAGTGTCTTTTCCACAATCCATGATCGCAAAAGGATCGTGATAGGAATGATCGATCTTTGTAAAAATCAAATAAAAACAAGTAATTAAAAACACAAATGACAACGTTATTCGCGCTTTAATAACCGGTGGATAAATTCTATAAACAGAGTTATCCACAGATGGTGGGCTGGGCGTTGAATTATTCACCGCCGTGAGTTCCGCCGCATGCGGTCGTGAGCATGGAAACCAATCAGCAGTCATGGCATCCTTAGCGCCATTGTTTCTTGTTGGATAGCAAAACTATGGCTCGCATCCCTGATAACCCGTTAATTCTGATCGACGGCTCTTCTTATTTATACCGTGCATTTCATGCCTACCCGGGCACCATGAGCAACGGTGAGATCCCGACTAACGCTGTGTATGGCGTGATCAACATGGTTCGCGCCATGATGCGTCAATTTGCCAGTGATCGAATGGCGGTCGTCTTTGATGCCAAAGGCAAAACCTTTCGCGATGAACTGTATCCGGAATACAAGGCGCAGCGTCCGCCGATGCCGGATGATCTGCGTTGTCAGATCGAACCGCTCCATAACGTGATTCGTGCCATGGGGCTGCCATTGCTGTCGATTGAAGGGGTCGAAGCGGACGACGTGATCGGGACACTGGCGCATCAAGCGTCTCAGGCGGGTATTCCGGTGCTGATCAGTACCGGCGATAAGGACATGGCGCAGTTGGTTGACGACAACGTGACCCTGATCAACACCATGACCAACGTGGTGATGGATCGCGACGGCGTGATTGAAAAATTCGGCATTCCGCCAGAGCTGATCATCGATTATCTCGCGCTGATGGGCGATAAAGTCGATAACATTCCGGGTGTGCCGGGCGTGGGCGACAAAACCGCCACGGCTTTGTTGCAGGGGATCGGTGGCCTGACTGCGCTGTATGACAATCTGGATAAAATTGCCGACCTGGGATTCCGTGGGTCTAAAACCATGGCCAAGAAGCTGGAAGACAACCGCGCCAACGCCGAGCTGTCGTACGAATTGGCGACCATCAAACTCGATGTTGCGCTGGATTGCACGCCGGAAACGCTGCTCAAAGCCACGCCGGATCGCGATGCGCTGATTGAACTTTATGGCCAATTGTCGTTTAAATCTTGGTTGAACGAGCTGCTTGAAGGCGGCACTGGTGTGGTCGAAGCGGCAGAGAAAAGCGCTGCTAGCGTTGCCGTCGGTGGCGCGCCGCAAGCGGCACCGATGGCTGACTCGGTGGCGGTGAAAATCGATCGCAGCCATTATGAGACCATTGTGGATGAAGCGGCATTCAACCGTTGGCTCGACAAACTGCGCAGCGCCGAGGTGTTTGCGTTTGATACCGAAACCGACAGCCTGGATTACATGGTGGCCAATCTGGTGGGCGTTTCTTTCGCCGTTGCGGAAGGAGAGGCTGCCTACGTGCCAGTGGCGCACGATTATCTGGACGCGCCACAGCAACTCGATCGCGATTGGGTGCTGGCGCAACTGAAACCGATTTTAGAAGACGCGCAGCAAGCCAAAGTGGGTCAAAACCTCAAGTACGATACCAGCATTCTGGCGCGCTACGACATCAATATGCAGGGCATCGCGCACGACACCATGCTCGCATCGTATGTGTACAACAGCGTGGGCGGCAAGCATGACATGGACAGCCTAGCGCTGCGTTTCATGCAACACAGCTGCATTTCGTTTGAACAGGTGGCGGGCAAAGGCAAGAACCAACTCACCTTTAACCAGATTGACCTTGAACAAGCGGCGCCTTACGCCGCAGAAGATGCCGACGTCACGCTACGTTTGCATCATCGTTTGCTGCCGCTGCTGGAACAAGACGACAAACTGCTGAGTGTGTATCGCGACATCGAGATGCCGCTGGTGCCCGTTCTGTCACGCATTGAACGCACCGGCGTGCTGATCAACGACATGCTGCTGGGCGCGCAATCGCAAGAGATTGCGCAGCGTCTGGATGAGCTGGAAAAGAAAGCGTTCGATATCGCGGGCCAAGAATTTAACCTCAGCTCGCCAAAACAGCTGCAAACCATCTTCTTTGATCAGATGAAACTGCCGGTGATCAAGAAAACACCATCGGGTACGCCATCAACCAACGAAGAAGTGCTGCAAGAGCTGGCGCTGGATTATCCATTGCCTGCAGTCATTCTCGAATACCGCGGTCTGGCGAAGCTCAAATCGACCTACACCGATAAACTGCCGAAGATGATCAACCCGACTACGGGCCGCGTACACACGTCATATCATCAGGCGGTGACGGCCACCGGGCGTCTCTCTTCGACCGATCCAAACTTGCAGAACATTCCGATTCGTAATGAAGAAGGCCGTCGCATTCGTCAGGCGTTCATCGCGCCACATGGCTGGAAAATCATGGCGGTCGACTACTCGCAAATCGAACTGCGCATCATGGCGCATTTGTCTGGCGATAAAGCGCTGCTGGAAGCTTTCCAACAAGGTAAAGATATCCACGCCGCCACCGCGGCTGAAATTCTGGGTATCAGCATCGATCAGGTGACCAGCGAGCAGCGCCGCCGCGCGAAAGCGGTCAACTTTGGTTTGATTTACGGCATGAGTGCGTTTGGCTTGGCGAAACAACTCGGCATTCCGCGCGGTGAAGCGCAAGCGTACATGGACACTTACTTTGAGCGTTACCCTGGCGTGATGCAATACATGGAAGACACACGCAGTACCGCTGCAGAGCAGGGCTACGTGGAAACTTTGTTTGGTCGTCGTCTCCATCTGCCGGAAATCACCTCGCGTAACGGTATGCGTCGGAAAGCAGCGGAACGAGCGGCGATTAACGCGCCGATGCAGGGCACTGCGGCCGACATCATTAAGAAAGCGATGTTGCTGGTGGATGCGTGGATTGAAGCGGAAGGTGCGGGTCGCGTGAAACTGCTGATGCAGGTACACGATGAACTGGTGTTTGAAGTCGAAGAGTCAGCTTTGTCCGAAATTGAAAGTAAAGTACAGAAATTGATGGAATCTGCAGCAGCGCTGAAGGTGCCGCTGGTGGCCGAAGCTGGCCATGGTGACAACTGGGATGAGGCTCATTAAGCCTAAAATCGCCTAAATCACGCTAAATATATGAGCCAGCGCACAGTCGCTGGCTTTTTTTTACCAATAAAAAAGTAAACAACATTCATATATTTGTGTTGCTTAATAAAAATTTAATGAAAATAAACTACAAAAATGGTTTTCATTTGTGACCAATTGTTGTACATTAACTTCCGTAGGGTACAGAGGTAAGATGTTCTATCTTTCAGACCTTTTGTTTCACGTTATTGGATTAGGCTGATTCAGCCGCCCCAGTCACCATTTGACTGGGGCGTTTTTTATTGGGCCGCATTCCACATTTCCTTCGGCCTGTTTCTGGGCTTTTTGACCGCAATTTCGCTCATCGTTGTCGTTTATCCTCGACGTCACGTCAATGACAGCAAGCTTCATTTCTGTAACTAATCTCCAATCACAATTTTAGTTAATTCTAATTAAAAACTAAGCAGATTAATGCGTGCGTATTTCTCTAATGTATTGAAATAACTAAGTAAGATGTGAAGTTATGCGCAAAAGCGGCGGGACAAAAATCGTGATCGGCGCAACTTGTAATCTGATCGGGATTCAGGAATCCTAACCACATAACAATAATTACCTCCTATTTCTCTCCCGTTGCCCCACCAGGATGGTGGGGCTTTTTGTTTCTCACGCCGGTTGTTTCTCACGTCAGTCAATCGAGTCATATCAGCCGCATGGCAGCTGCCCATCGCTATGGCAGAGTGCTCGGCTTTTACGCCAGTCACCCATGCGTTAGGTTCGCAAGCCAGCGATGTTGCAAGTCATCGATTCAGAACGTAATAAAAAGCCCCGCCGAAAGGCGAGGCTGATGCAGTGAGCGCGAAGCGGATTAAGCGTCTTGCTCGCCGCCGTGCTCTTCTGGGGTGTGTTCAATGTCAGCTTCTGCGGCCAACTGTGCCACCATCGGCGCAAACCAGCTGTCGAGTTTGTTGCGCAGTACATCCACGCCAATGCCATTGTGAGACGAGAATGCGTCCACCTGTACATCGCCGCCAAATGCAAGCGCCGCTTCACGAATTTTTAACACTTGCGCTTTACGAGCGCCGCTTTTGAGTTTGTCGGCTTTGGTCAGCAGCACTTGAACGGGAATGCCACATTCCACGGCCCACACGACTAATTGTTGGTCGAGATCTTTCATCGGGTGACGAATATCCATCAACACCACCAAGCCTTTCAGGCAGGTACGTTTTTGCAGGTATTCACCCAGTGACTTTTGCCACTTCTTTTTCATTTCCAGCGGTACCTGGGCGAAACCGTACCCTGGTAGATCGACAATGTGGCAGCCTTCAGTCACCTTAAATAGGTTGATGAGCTGAGTACGGCCAGGAGTTTTACTGGTCTTGGCCAAGTTCTTCTGGTTTGTTAACCGATTGAGAGAACTCGACTTTCCAGCATTTGAGCGTCCTGCAAACGCGATTTCGATACCTTCATCAGTGGGAAGATGGCGAATGTCTGGCGCACTGGTGATGAAATGCGTGTTTTGATAATGAATTTTTACGCTCACTGTTAACTCCATCTCGACTTTGTGTAGTCGATTGATTACTTTTTTGTGAAATTGTGTAAAATAACCGTGCTCGGCATAAGGTCGCTTATTGTACCATGAGTGGTACCCCGTGGTACTGGAAGCTTGATAATTATAAATGGAATGTCATGAAGAAATTAGCGCTAATCTTAAGTCTTTTAGCCAGCTGCTCTGTATGGGCCCAAGGCAGCATTGAAGCTGGTAAAGCAAAATCCCAAACGTGTGTTGCCTGCCATGGTGCGGATGGCAACAGTCAAATTACAACTTACCCGAAGCTGGCTGGTCAGCACGCTAAGTATATTGAGAAGCAGCTGAAAGATCTCAAGCTTGGCATGTCGAGCGGTGGCAAACAAGGCCGTTACGATCCGGTCATGAGTGCCATGGCGATGCCACTCAGTGAAGAAGACATGGCCGATGTGGCTGCGTACTTCGCTTCACTGCCGATTTCGCCGAACTCTACACCGGAAGACGTGGTAGCGAAAGGGAAAGTTCTGTACAACGCTGGTGATGCGGCGCGTGGTCTGACGGCGTGTACGGCGTGTCATGGCCCGCGTGGTAACGGTACCGAACTGTCTGGGTTCCCTAAAATCTCAGGTCAGCATGCGGACTACATCAAAGCGCAGCTACAGAAATTCCGTGACGAAAACCGCGGCAACGACATGAACGCGATGATGCGTGATGTAGCGAAGAAATTGACCGATGCTGATATCGAAATTCTGTCTAAATACGTTGGCGGCCTGCACTAATAGCCCTACACGTGTTCGAGCATAAGTGGTAAGAAACAGCCCCGCGTGTCGGGGCTGTTTCTATTTCTGCGTCAGATTGCCCTGTTTTGTGTAAGACATTCGCCATAGTTGCGCATCACGATGCTGAGGATAGCTTTGTAAGCTACTGAAAATAAATAACTTGATTTTACGTTGTTCAAAAAGGCGCAAAAATGTGCGTTTGGTCCGTTGTGCGTTGCCGTGGTTGGCGTAAAGTTGTTCATGTCGGCATGAGGCTGACGAGGAGTTCAGACTAGGCAGGTCTCCAAGGAGCCGGAAGGAATCTGGCAACAGGACAGGGATAACGGTTTCCAGGATGGGAGTCGGGATAGGGATGGTCAACTGGTCTCAAGGTGAAGACAGTGACACGGATTCAGGCGACGGAGTCGCCCAGCTACAGGACGTAACAACGGATAGCCAAAACTCATCAGGACGATGTCAAACCACACTTTTGGCAAGGAAAGCTCGAAAAACAAAGGGACTCTTGGTGCGTTGATTGAACGCAACCCAGTTTTGTCACGTTCTGTGACCACTTAGAAAGCGATAGGGCAACCTATCGCTTTTTTTATCTTTAGGAGCTTTTTTTGCAAAATTGCTGAGATTTTGTACGATCACGCTCCACTCTCCAGCCAGTTTCTGGTATGTTTCGCATCCCCCGTTGGAAGGATGTCAGAATGCACACTTGCCCTTTATGTCACAGTGACGATACGCATGCGTACTATGAAGACGCGCATCGTGCTTATCTGCAATGTCAGCCTTGCCAACTGGTGTTCGTTAATCCTGAACATCGACTGAATGCGCAACGCGAAAAAGCGTTTTACGACCTACACGAGAATGACCCCAATGATGCCGGCTATCGCCGCTTTTTATCTCGTGTGTGTACGCCTATGCTTGAAAGAATCGCACCGCATTCACAAGGGTTAGATTTTGGTTGTGGCCCGGGCCCGACGTTGTCGCTGATGCTGGAAGAAGCCGGCCATCAGGTGGCGTTGTATGATATTTTCTATCATCCGAATGCCCAAGCGCTGACAACCACTTACGATTTTATGACTGCCACGGAAGTGATTGAGCATCTGCACGATCCACACCGAGTGTGGCAGCAATGGTTAAATTTAGTTAAGCCGGGTGGCTGGATTGGTCTGATGACCAAAATGGTCAAAGACGTGGACGCATTTGCGACATGGCACTACAAAAACGATCTCACTCACGTGATCTTTTTCAGTCGCCACACGTTTGAATATCTGGCAGAGCGGGATCAGCTCGAACTTGAATTTATAGGCAATGATGTAATTTTACTGAGGAAGCCCCAGTAATGTCTCGACAAAAGAAATCCAAAACCGGCATCAATGGTGATCTGGTTTTTGCACGCAAACACAACCGTACTTCTGGTGAGCTGGAAGGACGCCTGCGTAAAAAAGCGAAAAAACACAAAGGTCTGAAAACGGGTAGCCGTCATTCAGAAGGTGCGGAAGCGGCGGTACGCAACGGTGCGCAGCAACGTGACCCGCGCCTTGGCAGCAAAAAGCCCATTCCATTGATCGTGGATGCGCCGAAGAAACTCAACAAGCAAGAGCGTCGTCTCTCTGCTGAAAAAGAGCTGGCGATGCTGGAAAATGACGCGCAATTGAACGTGTTGTTGGATCGCATCGACAACGGTGAAAAACTGGGTGCTGGTCTGCAAAAATATGTGGATGAGAAACTGGATCGCATTGAAGTGCTGATGAATCAACTGGGTCTGTTTGAAGACGCAGAAGAGATGGAAGAAGCCGAAGAAGCGGAAGCCATCGCGCCACAGCCACAAGCCAAAGCAACGAAAGCGAAGGCAAAAACCGATGACGATCTGTTGTCTCAGTTTGAAAATCTCGATCTGAACGATTACAAAGGATAAGGTGCCACAATGAATGTAACCCTATTAGCGATAGCTGGAGCTGTGATTATTCTGGGCTTAGCGGCCTACGCGGGTTACCTTTTGTTGCAACTGAAAAAGCAAAAGGAGCTGCAGCAGCAGCACCAGGCGTTGGCGATCGAAAAACGCAATGCGAACATTTTCGAAAACGTCAACATTCTGTGCTTGGCCGGGATTCAAGGGCAGTGTGATTTGTCGGAAATCAGCATCCGCGTCTACTGCATCATGGATTACGTTCAGGGCGAAGACCGCGTGGATTTTGATCGTGACTACCCAGCAACCGCCGAGTTGTACCACATTGTCAAAGACATGCCGCGTGGTGACGCCCGCCAGCAGATGGTGAAGAAGGAGCGTATGCAACACAACCTGATTCGCCTGAAAGCAGAATCCCGCCTCAACGACGCCATCGTCGAAGAGTTAAAAGCGCTGCAAAAACGTGTTCAGCCACTGAACAACCAAATTGCCATCCAAATGGTATAAGTGATACTCCCTCTTTTGAGTGAGTGATCACGCTAGCAGTTTCGAACATTTTGTTCGCAAATCCTATTTTTGCCACCCGACGTGTCAACGTCGTGTGGCAAAATAGCCCGTCAAAAGATTGAAAACGGAAAGAGTTACTATGTCGTCGCACGTCGTACCCAGTCAGCAGATCGTTTGGGATCAAGCCATTTTAGACAAGTACAACTACTCGGGGCCGCGTTACACTTCCTATCCGACCGCTGTGGAGTTTCATGAAGCGTTCACCATTGCGGACTACGATATGGCGTGTACTCAGTACCCTGAGCGACCGTTATCGCTCTACATTCACATTCCGTTCTGTCACAAGCTGTGCTACTACTGTGGCTGCAACAAAGTCATCACCCGTCATTCGCACAAAGCCGACGAATACTTGGATATTCTGGAGCATGAAATCCGTCAGCGCGCATCGCTGCTGGTGGGGCGTCATGTGACGCAACTGCATTTTGGCGGCGGTACACCGACCTTTCTGACCAACAAGCAGATCAGCCGTCTGATGACGCTGCTGCGTGAAGAGTTCCAGTTCGACGCGGATGCCGAAATCAGCATCGAAGTTGACCCGCGTGAGATTCAGCTCGACGTGCTGGATCACCTGCGTAGCGAAGGTTTTAACCGCCTGAGCATCGGCGTGCAGGATTTCGATAAAGAAGTGCAGAAGCTGGTGAACCGCGAGCAAGACGAGCAGTTTATTATCGATTTGGTCGCGCGCGGAAAAGCCTTAGGGTTCCGTTCCACCAACCTTGACCTGATTTACGGCCTGCCAAAACAAACACTGGAAACCTTCAGTCAAACGCTGGCACAGGTGCTGGCGATGAAACCGGGGCGTCTGTCGGTGTTTAACTACGCGCACATGCCGCAGCTGTTTGCCGCACAACGTAAAATCAAAGACGAAGACCTGCCGGCGCCAGAAGAGAAAATGGCGATTCTGCAATACACCATCAACACGCTGACGGATGCCGGTTATCAGTTTATCGGTATGGATCACTTTGCCTTACCGGATGATGAACTGGCGGTGGCGCAACGCAATGGTGTGCTGCATCGCAACTTCCAAGGCTACACCACGCAAGGCGAGTGTGACTTAGTCGGTTTTGGTGTGTCGGCGATTTCGATGATTGGCGATGCCTACGCGCAGAACCAAAAAGAGCTGAAAAAATACTACGCTCAGGTCAACGAAATGCGTCACGCGTTGTGGAAAGGGGTGTCGCTGGATAGCGATGACTTGCTGCGCCGCGAAGTGATTAAACAGCTGATTTGCAATTTCCAACTTGATAAGCGAGCGATTGAGCGCCAGTTCCGCGTGCGCTTTAATGATTACTTCCGCCAAGATTTGGCGTTGCTACAAACGTTTGTCGACGATGAACTGGTGACAGTCGATGAGCATCACATTCGCGTCACGTTGCGTGGCCGCTTGCTGATCCGCAACATCTGTATGTGCTTTGACAAATACCTGCGCGATCGCGCGCGTCAGCAGCAGTTCTCTCGCGTGATTTAAGCGCGACTTAGCATGAAAAAAGCCAGCATCTCTGCTGGCTTTTTTGTTGTTCGCTGCGCGTTTGAATCTACGCAGATTCGAGCAGCGACAAGGCTTTGCGCGTCACGTCGTGAGCGGCTTTGGTCAGGTTCTGCTTTTCTAATGCATCGGCTAGGTAAGCGTAATCGGACACGCTTGAGCGCAAGGACAAGGCTTTTTCCAGATGCTGCTGCGCATCGGCCCATTGCTGCTCACGCAGATAGAGCTGACCCAATGCGCTGTGCGCCTCGGCATTGTTGCCATCGCGGTTGAGCGCATCTTTCAACAGGACAATCGCTGGATGGCGATCGCTGATGTTGAGCTCTGGCAATAAGGCGTATAGCGCTGGCGATGGGCGTTTTTTCAAACTCTCTTTGATCAGCGTGAACGCTTCGTAATCAGCCTTGCGCACAATCAGCTGGCGGATCAGGTTCAGTTCGAGTTGTGATTCCGCTTTGAGTTTACGCGGCAGGCTGTTCCAGTGAGCAATCAATCCTTCGCTGCCTTTCTGACTGGCGATGGTGTCCATCACCCCTTGGTGAGCAACCAAGGCCAGTTGATCGGCTTCATCCTGCGTCATGCGTTTGGCTTTGACCAATTTAGGCAGCAGATCGAGCAGCGGCTGCCACTGTTTCAGTTGGGTGTAAGTTTGCTTGAGCAGGTTGAGCACAATGGTATTGTTGGGGTGATCGGCTTGCAGTGCGCTCAGCGTACTCAATGCCGCTTGCAACTCGCCATCGCTCAGTTGCTGTTTGGCGCGCGTCAGTTCCACCGCCAATGTGGCGTTTTCTTGCTGCGCAGCCAGCGCCAAATAGCGGTCGCGTTTGGCGCGATCGCCCATGCCGTTGGCGGCTTCTGAGGCCACCAGATAACACAGCAGCGGCATGTCATGATGATTGGCCCAGCGCGTGACTTTCTTCTCCGCCTGTTTCCAGTCCCCTTCGAGCAATTTGATGATCGCTTCGTTGGTGTAACGACGCGAGCGGCGCAGTTTGCGTACACTGAACCAGTTCCAGGTATTGGAGCTGGCGTACATCAGTTTTTTCAGCAGATATTCCAGTGCGAATAAGCCAGCCAGTGCGCCGATGATGAAGATCACCAACGTGGTGACACTCATTTCAATGGTATGGCTGGCGACCGAGATCAGCACGTAGCCTTGCTGACCCGCATATTGGGTGCCGGCAAACAAGCCGAGCCCCAAGACGACAAATAGAAATAGGACACGAACCATCAGTTAGCCTCCGTTGTCATCGAACTGACTGTCATCGAGCTGACCGAGCGACGCAGACGATCGGTGATCACATCCGCCAGTTGCTTTTGCGTGCCCAGTTTGACCGGATACTCAACCTGCACCTGCTGTTTCGCCAGTTGTTCCAGCGTCTGATTGAAGGCTTTCACGCGGTTGTCACTTTGATTGAAGAATGATTTCGACCACTGATCAGCGGTGGTGAGTGACACGGTGTAGATTTCCTGCTGCTCGGTGTACACCGACTTAATCGCGGTTTCCAGCTTGGCTTTGAGGTTTTCTTTGAGATAGAAATGCTGCTGCGGTGACAGCAGCGGCACCACGTTGCCATCGCGCGTGCGGAACGTGATGAAGTTGTTGGCGAAATCTTTCAGCGACGTCATCAGGTTCTGTTGCCAGTTGTTGATATTTTCTGAAACCGCTTGTTCGGTTTCCTGTGGCGCGTCCGGCAAAATGGCGTTCGCCAGCGGCAGGGTATCGACTTGCTGTTGCAGGCTGGTCAGGCGCAGTACCAAGCCATCGCGATCCAGTCGTGGAATTGCTTTCAGTGTCGTGATGTCATTGGCCATTGCTTTGCGCAGTGGTGTCAGGCTCGGATCGTTCAAGGCGGCGATGCGTTGGTCCGCGCTCTCCATCAACAGCGTCGCGCTGTCGACATCGTGTTCGAGAAAGAGTTTACGTCCTGCCAGTTTGACCAAGTAATCTGCTTCGGCCAATAGCCAGTCGTTGGGACGACGACCTTTGATATCTGCCACGGCCAGTTGCAGGCTTTCAATGCTCTTTTGTTGCTGCGTCAGTACCACTTCTGCGCGGTGAGTCAGTTCAGTGGCTTTGTCGACAGCGTCTTGTTTGGTGGCATCGAGCTGGGCGTTGATGTTGCTGCGCGTTTGCTCAAGCTCGGTGCGCAGGGCTTGAATCTGCGCTTGGTAGCCCGCTTGTTGCTGCTGGCTATGCAGTGTTAAACCGCCGCCAAACAGCACCGCCAGAACGATCGCGATGGTGCCAAGCTTGACGCCTCGTTTGCCCTGTTTCTCTTCAAATACTGGTGCAGGCTCGGCGGGGCGCTGTGGTTTGGCCGATGTTGCCGTGCTGCTTTGCCCGGCAGCGGCTTTGTCGGTGGACGCCGCTTTGGCTTTGGCATCGGGGGAGGTTGTCTCGGCAGCGAGGGCAGTTTTTGATTGTTGTTCAGGTTCCTGCTGAGGATTATTTTTATTGCTTGTCATTGCTAAGAGTCCTGTGTGTTAGGGCTGGAGAGCCGCCACTAAATCTGGGTTCGCCGCACTTCCTGTGGTCACGATGGTTTGAAATCCCAAGGCTTTGGCATCGTGGGCGATTCGATCACTGGGTACCAGTAATTTCAGACCAAGCGCCCAGCTCAGGCTGGTTGCGGTCAGTTGTGAAACAAAAAACATCAGCTGGTGGCTGCTGGTGATCACCAGCGTATCCACGCCCGCTTGTTGCCATGTGGCGACGCAGGCCTCACTGGCAAATGGTAAATCCACGCGTTGGTACACTTCGCGGTAACTGACGTGCGCGCCACGTGCGACCAATGTGTCGAAAATCAGCTCGCGCCCGCCGTTGCCACGCAAAATGATGACTGATTTTCCCTGCACCGCGTGCAGGGCTGGCAGTGCCAATAAATGTTCGCTGTCGCTGATGTCCGGGTAGTGTACTGGTTGTGCAGAAAGTTTGCTTAAAACGTGTGCAGTTTTTTGACCAACGGCAAGGTAAATGGCGGAAGTTGGCCAGCAAGATCGCTCAGATTGCAAAAACTGGTGGGTAAATGTCACGGCATGCTGACTCACGGCGATCAGCAGATCACATTGGTGCAGGGCGGGCAGCAGCTGAGGCAGGTCGGCGCCTGCCTCTAAGGTGATCAATGGGTGGTGGAGGGCATGAATCCCACATTGTGCCAACTGCTGACACAACGCTTGTCCCTGCGCCTCGGGGCGCGTCACCAAGACGGCCATGGCTTACTCGTGCTCGGCGTACAACTTGGTCAGAATGTCGCGCGCGCCATCGGCCAGCAGTTGATTGGCCAGCTCGACCCCCAGACGTTCGGCATCCTGACGTGGGCCACGGATTTCGCCACGCACAATGTGGGAACCGTCCGGCTCACCGACCAGCGCACGCAGCCACAAATCGTCGCCGTCGAGCAGCGCATAGCTGCCAATCGGCACTTGGCAACCGCCTTCCAGTGTGAGGTTCATGGCTCGTTCACACAACACGCGATCGGTGGTGTCGGCATCGCTCAGCGGTGCCAGCAACGCGCGCAGGCGCGCATCATCCAAACGACACTCAATGCCTACCGCGCCTTGGCCGACAGCAGGTAGTGACTGCTCGGGTTCAATCAGGCTGCGAATGCGCTGTTCTAGTTGAAGACGTTTGAGCCCCGCAGCGGCGAGAATGATGGCATCATATTCACCGGCATCCAGTTTGCCCAAACGGGTTCCGACGTTGCCACGTAGCTCTTTGATCACCAGATCCGGACGCGCTTCTTTGAGTTGGCATTGACGACGCAGGCTACAGGTGCCGACGATGGCGCCGTGTGGCAGCTCATCCAGTGACGCATAGGTGTTGGAGACAAACGCATCACGCGGGTCTTCGCGTTCACAGATGGTCACCAAGCCAAGGCCTTCGGGAAAATCGACCGGCACGTCTTTCATCGAGTGCACCGCCAAGTCCGCGCGGCCTTCTAGCATCGCCACTTCGAGTTCTTTGACGAACAGACCTTTGCCGCCCACTTTGGCCAGCGGCGTATCAAGAATCACGTCACCTCGGGTCACCATGGTGACCAGTTCCACTTCGAGCCCCGGATGAGCCGCTTGCAGCGCGTCTTTGACAAAATGCGCTTGCCATAAAGCGAGTGGACTTTGACGAGTGGCAATTCGAATGGGGGTGGTAGAGGTCATGATAATCCCGTTAGACAGTCAATAATGGCTTCATCCTATCATTAAGGCTGGGGAAGGTCTTACTCCAAGATCACTGGGATGCTGGTTTGATAGACAATTCACACCGATCGCGCAAAATTGTGTGACTAGGTTCTCGTTTGTAAACTGCGCTATTATTACAAAGCAACCGTTAGCGTCGACACTAGGAACGGTCGTGAATTCAAGCCTTGTGGCACTACGACTTTGGTGTGACATGGTGAGCAGATCGCTTTACCAATAGGAATTAAAGTGTTAAATTGATCACGTTTTGTTGACGCATTCGCATAAAACACAACCAAAACGCGCATTTATGTTTCAACCAAGGAATCCACCTTGCAGGCTTACACAACGACCTTAATACAGAGACTGGATAAGCTGAACCGGCAACGCACAGAGCGAGCGCTGGCGCTTATGGATTTGCAAGGTCAGCGTGTTTTTCATCTCATTCCCGCACTGTTTCATTACAATCATCCCCTCATTCCCGGCTATTTTGCCGACGATGTGCCGTATGGCGTACACCATTTCGAACTGAATGACATTCAGCAACTGATGGTCGACGACACGGAGCTGGCGATCGGTCAAGCGTTGGAGACTGCGCCGCGTCCGGCCATTCTTGGTTTGTACACCATGGGCAGTACCTCATCGATTGGTCAGAGCACGTCGAGCGATCTCGATATCTGGGTGTGTGTGGATGCCGATATGGATTGTGATTCACGTGAAACATTGGGGAATAAGTGCCTGCTGATCACCGACTGGGCGAAAAGCCAAGGGGTGGAAGCGAACTTCTTCATCATGGATGAACAGCGTTTTCGCCATAATCAGTCGGATGAAATGACTGGGGAAAACTGTGGTTCGTCTCAGCATTTGTTACTGCTGGATGAGTTTTATCGCTCGGCAGTGCGTTTGGCGGGCAAACGTCTGCTGTGGCAAATCGTGCCACCGGAGATGGAAGAGTGCTACGACGAATACGTGAAACAGTTATGTGCCAATGCGTACATTGACTGCAGTGAATGGATCGACTTTGGTCGTCTCAATCGGATTCCGGCCGAAGAGTATTTCGGTGCCAACTTATGGCAGTTGTACAAGAGTATCGACTCGCCTTATAAGTCAGTGCTGAAAGCGACGCTGCTGGAAGCGTATTCGTGGGAGTACCCGCACACACAACTGCTCAGTATCGATACCAAGCGTCGTTTCTTTGCGCATGAGCCCGATCTCTACAGCATGGACGCCTATTATCTGATGCTGGCCAAGGTGACCTGTTATCTGGAACGCATTGGCGATCATGCGCGTCTTGATTTGGTGCGTCGTTGTTTCTACCTCAAAACCCATGAAAAACTCTCCCGTGAACCGGGGGTGGGATCGGTGGCTTGGCGCCGTGAAGCGCTAAACGACATGATCAAAACCTGGCACTGGGGGCCGGATGTGATTGAGGAACTCGACAACCGCCGTAACTGGAAAGTCGAGCAAGTCAAAGGCGTACACCATGCGTTGCTGGATGCGTTGATGGTCAGCTACCGTAACCTGATTCAGTTTGCGCGTCGCAACGACATTACCTCGGCGATCAGCCCACAAGATATCTCGATTCTGGCGCGTAAACTCTACGCGGCGTTTGAAGTGCTGCCGGGGAAAGTCACCCTGCTCAATCCGCAGATTTCTCCTGACTTGCATGAACCCGACCTGACCTTCATCGAAGTGTGTCCGGGCCGCACCAACAAGGCGGGCTGGTATCTGTATAAGCAGCCGCTGGTGGCGCATCGCATTTTGGGTCAGCCGTATCTCGAGCACAACGAATACCTGAGTAAACTGGTGGCGTGGGCGTTTTTCAACGGCCTGATCACCGAATCGACGCGCCTGCATTCGGTGGTGCGTGAAGCGCATCTCGACATCGACAAGTTCTATCAAATGGTGAGCGACCTGCGCAACACCTTCTCGCTGCACAAACGTCGTCCGACCATGTCGGCGCTGGCGAGTCCGTGTGAAATCAGCCAACTGGCGATGTTCATCAACTTTGAAAACGACCCGACGACCGAACTGAGTGGCAAATCGCTCAAAGTTGACGTCAAGAATGTCGATATCTTCAGTTTCGGCGCGGAGCAGCGTTGCCTGGTCGGCAGTGTCGATTTGGTCTATCGCAACTCGTGGCAAGAAGTGCGGACGCTGCACTTTGAAGGCGAAACCGCGATGCTGGATGCGCTGAAAACCGTGTTGGGTAAAATGCACCAAGACGCGTTGCCGCCGGAATCGGTCGACGTGTTCTGCTACAGCAAAAACCTGCGTGGTGTGATGCGCAACTTGGTGTATCAACTGCTGGCTGAGTGCATTGATTTGCGCCTCAAACCGGTGGAACAAGAGAAACGTCGCCGCTTTAAAGCGCTGCGTATCGGGTCGCAAATGTACGGTTTGTTCTTTGAACGTCGTGGGGTCTCGGTGCAGCGTTTGGAAAACTCGGTCGACTTCTACCGCAGTATTTCAACCAACAAACTCAAAGGCTCACCGCTGCTGATGCTGGATCGCGAGCAGGATTATCAACTGCCGGATGTGGTAGATGGCTTTGCCAGTGAAGGGTTGGTGCAGTTCTTCTTTGAAGACACCGAAAAAGGCTTCAACATTTACGTGCTGGATGAAACCAACCGCGTGGAAGTCTACCACCAGTTCAGCGGCGAAAAAGATGAGATGATTGCCAGCGTCAACAGCTTCTATACGTCGGTGCGTGATGACAACCAACTGGCGTCGAAGCTGATTAACTTCAACTTGCCGCAGTACTATCAAATCATCCATCCGGAAGAGGGCGACAGTTACGTGGCGCCTTACCGCAATGATTCCGCGGTCTATTCCAAGCCATCCAAAGCGGTAAACGCGTAAGACAAACCCGCGATCATTGCCTCAAAAAAAGAGCACCCAAGGTGCTCTTTTTTGTCGGCGGCGATTAGGCCCAATCGATG
Organism: Vibrio sp. CJQ_6; assembly: GCF_043106745.1. Lineage (NCBI taxonomy): Bacteria > Pseudomonadati > Pseudomonadota > Gammaproteobacteria > Vibrionales > Vibrionaceae > Vibrio > Vibrio sp. CJQ_6. Next base: position 70,580 of record NZ_JBICMV010000004.1, read on the forward strand.
TGTTCCCCTGCGTGTTTTTCACACTCTTGCTTCACCATCTCAAACAGCTCGATGCCGGTTTTTGAGCAGATCCACTGCTGCGCTTTCCACTGAAAGTGGAAGCCGCCGGATTTCGATGCCAACCAAATCTCTTTCATCGGCTCTTGGCGGTTGATGATGATCTGGCTGCCATCATCAAATTCCAGCGTCATCACATTGCCGGAGGTTTCGAAATCGATGTCCGCGCCGGAATCATCAATGGCTTCTTCAATGATTTGCATCTGGCTGTCGACCAGTTGATGAAATTCAGTCTCGTTCATCCTGTCTATCCTATTGCTTTTCCTGATTGTGGTGCGATTATAGGGGGCATTGATTCAATAATCACGATATGCAAAATGAAAAAGTCCATCACCGCACTGTTTTTGTTGTCCGTTCTCACTTTGGCAGGCTGCGGTCAAACAGGCCCGCTGTACATGCCTGATGACGCTCAACAGAGTGAACAAAATCAGTAAATTCAAACAATTATATTAAGGGAAAGTATTTTGGATTACTTCAATTATCAGGATGATGGCCAACTTTGGGCGGAAAACGTATCACTGGCTCAATTGGCTGAGGATTATGGCACGCCGCTGTATGTCTATTCCCGTGCGACGCTGGAGCGTCACTGGCACGCGTTTGACAAATCGGTCGGCGATCATCCCCACCTGGTTTGTTATGCGGTGAAAGCGAACTCGAACCTCGGGGTGCTCAACACACTGGCGCGTTTGGGATCGGGCTTTGATATTGTGTCAGCGGGTGAGCTGGAACGTGTCGTCGCTGCGGGCGGTGACCCGGCGAAAGTAGTGTTCTCCGGCGTGGGTAAAACCGCTGCCGAGATGAAACGCGCCTTGGCGCTGAAGATCAAGTGCTTCAACGTGGAGTCGGAATCTGAGCTGGAGCGCCTGAACCAAGTGGCGGGCGAGATGGGTGTCAAAGCCCCAATTTCACTGCGCATCAATCCGGATGTCGACGCCAAAACGCACCCTTATATTTCGACTGGCCTGCGCGACAACAAATTTGGTATCGCGTTTGATCGTGCGCCGGATGTGTACCGTTTGGCGCAACGCCTCGATCACATTTCAATTCATGGCATCGACTGCCACATCGGCTCGCAACTGACGGCGATTGAACCATTTATCGACGCAACCGATCGTTTGTTGGCGCTGATTGACAACCTGAAAGCGGAAGGCATCCACATCAAACATCTGGATGTGGGGGGCGGTCTGGGCGTGGTGTATCGTGATGAATTGCCACCCCAACCTTCTGAATACGCCAAAGCGCTGTTGTCGCGTCTGGCGAATCATCAAGAGTTGGAACTGATTTTTGAACCGGGTCGTGCCATTGCGGCTAACGCTGGCGTGCTGCTGACTCGTGTTGAGTACCTCAAACACACCGAACACAAAAACTTCGCCATCATTGATGCCGCGATGAATGACCTGATGCGTCCGGCGTTGTACCAAGCGTGGCAAGATATTGTGCCAGTGTCGCCGCGCGAAGGCGCTGCATTGACCTATGATTTAGTGGGACCTGTGTGTGAAACGGGTGACTTCTTAGGCAAAGACCGTTCGCTGGTGCTTCAGCAAGGGGATTTGCTGGCAGTGCGTTCTGCTGGTGCGTATGGGTTTGCGATGTCGTCGAACTACAACACGCGCACGCGTGCGGCGGAAGTGATTGTCGATGGTGAAACCACCCACGTGGTGCGCCAACGCGAAGAGCTGTCGAGCCTGTGGGCCCTTGAGAGCCTTCTGCCGGAGTAAAGTGACGACTTATGCATTTCCATTTTTCTAAAATGCACGGTTTGGGTAATGACTTCATGGTCGTGGACTGCATTACCCAGAACGTTTTCTTTTCCCCTGAGTTGATCCGCCGTATGGCGGATCGTCATACCGGGGTGGGCTTTGACCAACTGTTGGTGGTTGAAGCGCCTTACGATCCAGAGACCGACTTTCATTACCGCATCTTCAACGCCGATGGCAGCGAAGTAGAACAGTGTGGCAACGGCGCGCGCTGTTTTGCCCGCTTTGTGCGCATGAAAGGCCTGACCAACAAATACAGCATCAGCGTCAGCACCAAGAAAGGCAAAATGGTGCTGATTGTCGAAGACGATGATCAGATTACCGTCAACATGGGTGTGCCGGAATTTGAGCCGAGCAAAATCCCATTCCGTGCCAAGCAAGCGGAAAAAACCTACATCATGCGTGTGGAAGAGCAAACCCTGTTCTGTGGCGCGGTGAGCATGGGGAATCCGCACGTGGTGACGGTGGTGGATGACGTAACGACTGCCAATGTCGAGACGCTGGGACCGCTGTTGGAATCACACGAGCGTTTCCCGGAGCGCGTGAATGCGGGCTTTATGCAGGTGCTCAATCGCAATGAAGTGAACTTGCGTGTGTACGAACGCGGCGCGGGTGAAACTCAGGCCTGTGGCAGCGGCGCGTGTGGCGCAGTGGCTGTGGGCGTGGTGCAAGGGTTGCTTGATGATACCGTCACGGTGCATCTGCCGGGCGGCGATTTAGAAATCAGCTGGCAAGGTCCGGGTAAACCGCTGTACATGACTGGCCCTGCGACGCACGTCTTTGACGGCCAGCTCTCTTGCTAATAAGGATTTGTTGTGTCGCAACTGGAAGCTGATGCGCTGACGGCCGAAGTGGTCGCAGAGTATCTCAAAGACCATCCGGACTTCTTTTCTCACCGTCCGGATCTGGTGGACCGGTTGGCACTGCCGCATCAGGAGATGGGGTCGGTGTCACTGGTGCACATTCAAATGGCGCGTCAGCGCCAGCGAATCGATGAGTTGGAAGAAGAGATCACCACCTTGATGTCTCTGGCCGCCAACAACGATCGCACCTTTCATGAATTCATGGACTTGCAAGAGCAGATCCTGCAATGTGCCACGCTGACCGAAGTGTGCCGCGCGATTGAAGCCAAAGCGCAGTTGCTTGGCTTAACCGCGTATGTGCGCCTTTTGGGTCACGACCACCCTCGTTATGCCCTGAGCAAAGAGCAGTGGCAACGATTTTCAACCAATCATTTCAATGGCAAAAGCGCCTATCTCGGCCGTTTGCGTCAGGTGGATCGCCATCATCTGTTCGGTGAAGATCATCTGGCACCGGAGATGGGATCGTACGTGATTTTGCCGCTGGTCAAACGCAACCCGCAGGGCGTGCTGGCGTTTGCCAGTGACGATGGCGGCCACTTCCAGCCATGCATGGATACGCTGTTTTTGCGTCATCTGGCGCTGGTGTTGTCGCATCTAATTGAGATTCTACCTTGGCAGGTGAACGAACATGATCGACTCAGCCACCCCTCTGCCTGACAGTTTAGGTCGGCCTCTGGAGCGCTTTTACGAGTATTTGCGCAGTGAAAAGGGGCTGAGCTTACACACGCAGCGCAACTACAAACAGCAGCTCACCACCATGGCGCAGCACCTCAACCACATGGGGCTCAATCAATGGCAGCAAGTGGATGCCGGTTGGGTGCGCCAATTGGCGAGTAAAGGCATGCGCGACGGCATGAAAGCCAGCAGTTTGGCGACTCGCTTGTCGTCGCTGCGCAGCTTTTTTGATTTTCTGATCCTGCGTGGCGAGCTGAATGCCAACCCAGCCAAAGGGGTGTCGGCGCCGCGCAAGAAACGCCCGCTGCCGAAAAACCTCGATGTGGACGAAATGGCGCAGTTGCTGGAAGTGAACGAAGACGACCCCCTGTCGATTCGTGATCGCGCCATGATGGAACTGATGTACGGCGCGGGCCTGCGTTTGGCTGAGCTGGTGGCGATCAATGTGCGCGATGTGAGCCTCAGCGCCGGCGAAATTCGCGTTATCGGTAAAGGTAACAAAGAGCGTAAAGCGCCGTTTGCCGGCCAAGCCAAAGAGTGGGTCGGGAAATGGCTCAAGGTGCGTAGTTCGCTGCTCAAAGGCGACGAACCCGCGCTGTTTATCTCTCAACTGGGCGCGCGTATCTCGCACCGCAACGTGCAAAAACGTATGGCGGAATGGGGCCACAAGCAGTCGGTGGCCAGCCACATCAGCCCGCACAAATTACGCCACTCGTTTGCCACCCACATGTTGGAATCGAGCAACAACCTGCGCGCGGTGCAAGAGCTGCTCGGACACGAGAACATCTCCACCACGCAAATTTATACCCATTTGGATTTTCAACATTTGGCGGAAGTGTATGACCAAGCGCATCCGCGTGCGCACAAAAAAGCCAAGGAGTAACCGATGCTGATTTACCGCAACTTGCCGCCCATTCAAGCCCTCACCTTTGATTTGGATGATACCCTGTACGATAACCGCCCGGTGATTCGTCATGTGGAGCAGCAAGTGGCGGCATGGTTGCATCGGGAACACCCAGTCGCGGCGACGCAGCCGATGGCGTGGTGGAAGGCTCTCAAGCTGCGCATCGCGCAAGACAACCCATGGTTGCCGCACGATGTCACCTTGTGGCGGTATGAGCAGATTCGCCAAGGGTTGCTGGCGCTCGGCTATGCGCCGCTCCAAGCCGAGCAAGCAGCGAATGACACCATCGACCAAATGACGCAGCTGCGCAGCTGCGTTGATGTGCCTGAAGAAACCCACCGCGTGATGAGCCATTTGGCGACGAAGGTGCCGCTGGTGGCGATCACCAACGGCAATGTCGATGTCGAAAAAATTGGCCTCAGCCGTTATTTTCAACGTGTTTTCAAAGCCGGGCCGGATGGCCATGCTAAACCGTATCCCGATATGTTTGATAAAGCGCGCGCTTTTCTGGCGTTGCCGGCGCAGGCCATTTTACACGTGGGTGACCACCCGGTGACGGATGTGCAAGGCGCCAAACAGTGCGGTTTTCAAGCCTGCTGGTACAACGATCAAGGTCTCACCCTACGTGCAACGCCGCAGATGAAACTGCTGCCGGACGTTGAAATAGAGACGCTATCTCAACTTAATCAACTGATTCTGTGAATCAACGTTGTGATTTCCATTCACAACAATTAACTTCTTAGTCAGTATGTTTTAAGGTAATCAGTTCGTTGGATCGCCAGTCACTCATGATGAGTTAGTTGGATTACATGTTTACATCCTCTCTTTTTATCCCAGCACATCAATCGCTACACCATGCCCTGTCGGCTTTCGAGTTTTCTGCGCAGGGCCAGACACTCATTCAGGTGTTCTCCAGCCTGCCCGCTCAAGACATTACCCCGTTTGCCGAACAGATCGTTCAGCGCTATCCCGACGCGCAGTTGGTGGGGCTGAGCACCGGGCAGATCATTCACAACGGAGACATTCATCATCAAGGCACTTTGCTGCTGATGACGCAGTTTGCGGAGGCCACGGTGAGCGCGGCGGTCAGCCGTTTTAGCAACAACCCGGTGCGAGACACTCAAACACTGGTCACCGCGCTGGCGCTGCAGCCCAATACCCAAGCGATACTCTGTTTTGCCGAGTACCTGAGTATGGAGCGCTCTGAACGCATTGGTGCGTTCAACCATTTGGCGCCGAATGTGCCGGTGGCAGGGGGTGCCGCCTCAGATGGTGACGACGGCCGTTGGGTGCTGTTGGGGACGCAAACCTATCGCGATGCGATGGTGGCGGTGGCATTGCACGGTGACACATTGCACGCCAGCAATGCGGCGTATACAGAGTGGAACCCGATTGGGCGCCATTTCCGCGTCACCAAGACCGACGGCAAGACGCTGTATCGTCTCGATGACATGCCCGTGCAAGAGGTGTACAACCGCTACCTCGGCGATGGGCAGCATGTGCCGTTTGAGATGCTGCACAACTTTCCGCTCATCAAGGGCGATTTGCAGCAGCAAGATGTCTACGTACCGATGTATGAAGATGAACCGGGGATTGTGCTGAATCAAGCGCTGTCGGTGGGCGACGAAGTGCGTTTCTGCTTTGACCATCCGTCCCTGACCTTAGAACAGGTCTATTTTGGCGCCGAGCAGCTGCGTGCATTTCAGCCAGAGCAGATTTTTGTCTACAACTGCACGTCCCGCTTGGAATTTATTGAAGAGAACCAAGAGCTGTTACCGCTGCAATCGGTCGCGCCAACCCAAGGCTGTTATTGCATGGGGGAGCTGTGGCACGATGGCACGCTGCAACGTTCGCTGCATCACAGCATGACCTACTTGGCACTGCGCGAAGGGGACACGGTTGAGCGCCGCGCTGAACCTTTCTCACTGGGTCGCCATGATGTGATTGCGCCGCTGTTTAGTTTGATTCGCAACTCGCTGAGCGACTTGGACGAGATGAACCACAATCTGGCTTATAAGATTCAAAGCCAAGCCAGCATGCTGACCGCCAGTTATCGCGTCGACCCGCGTACCGGATTACCCAACCGCGTGGTGCTGCGCGAGAAACTGCTGCGCATGGCGGGAAGTCATCATCTGCTGGCGCTCAAGTTAACCAACTTTAACCAAATCAATGAAAAGTACGGGTATCAGGTGGGGGATCGCCTGCTGCAAGATCTCAGCGCCCATTTTCAGCACTATTTGCAGCAACATTTGCCCGGCCGCAGTGAGCTGTTTGCCATCGGGGTGGGCGAATGGGCGACGCTGTTTCGCAGTGAGGCGGATGAAGCATTTATTCACCTGACATTCTCGCAGTTTGTTGATCAGTTGGAACACGTCAATTTCGAGCCGTTTGGGCTGCCGGAAGTGGATTACGTGTCGGTGTCGCTGTGTGCCGGTTTGGTCAGTCGACGTGATTTCCCGGACAAAGACCCGGATGATTTGCTGCTGCGTGCCATCGAAGCACGCCGCCACGCGCATCAACACAACCGTCATTTCTGTAACGCCAGCCAATTGCGCGCGCAAGAGCAGATGCGTCAGGAACGATTGGGATGGTTGTCGTGCGTGAGCCGCGCGGTGTTGGATAACAACGTTTTGGTGTACGCGCAGCCGATCTACAAAGCGCACAGTCATGAACTGGCGTCGTTGGAGTGCTTGGTGCGCATCGATGACGACGGCGAAATTATTCTGCCGGGGCGTTTTTTGCCCATCATCGAAGGCACCCATCTCTACACGCGCCTCAGTCGCCAAATGATCAACCGCACCTTTGACTTGATGCGCGATCGCCATGAAGCGTTTTCGATTAACCTCGCGCCACAAGATTTCATGAGTGAGCGCACGCTGCTCAACTTGGAAGAGGCGATCAAATCGTTACCCGACCCAAGCCGCGTGGGGCTGGAAGTGTTGGAAACGGAGCAGATCAAAGACTACGGCCACATGATTGAAGTGTGTAACCACTTCCGCTCGCTGGGCGCGAGCATCATCGTCGATGACTTTGGCTCGGGATATTCCAACATTGATGAAATCGTCAAACTGGAACCGCAGGTGATCAAGCTCGATGGCAGCCTGATCCGCAACATCGACCAAGACATCAAACAGCGCCGCATTGCACAGCAGTTGGTGCAACTGTGCCAAGTACTGAATGCCAAAACCGTGGCGGAGTTTGTGCATAACGATGAGGTGCGTCGCATCAGTGAAGCGATGGGGGTCGATTACCTACAAGGTTTTCATTTGGGCGCGCCGCAACGGCTCGGTTGAGGCGTGCGGCCGCGCACGATCAAGGATGTGGCCAGCGATGGCCACTCTTATCGGCCTGAAAGATGGCCATAAACTGCGCAAAAAACGCCGCCAAGGCATCGGCCTGCGGCGCCTCATCGAGAGCGCGCAGCAGTTCACATCCCACTTCCAAGGTACACAGGTGCCCGTCGCTTTGATTGCGTCGCAGGCGGTATTGCGACAGCTGTTGCGAACTGAGGGCGACTCGGGGTAAATCCTTAAGCCACGGGCTTTTGCGTTCCATTTTCTTTGCTTCCTGCCAGGTGCCGTCGAGCAAAATAAAATGCGGCTTCCGATGCAACGCGCGTGCTTGCGCCAGTGCGTCTTCCACATGAAGACTCGGCTCGCCCGGATAGACCAACACGGAGTAATGGCTTGGATCGGCGATGCGTGCCTTGAGCGCTGCGTTGGGTTCGACGCGGCTCCAACTGAACGCTTGGCAATCGGGCAGGGCGGCCGTCAGCCAGCGCCCCGTGTTGGTGTCACGCGACCGTTCGTTGTCGTGCATCAGCAACGAGAGTTGCAGCGCACTGGTCAGCTGGGGCACCTGTTGGCACACACATTGGTGAACCAGCAAGCAGTGTGGGCAAGGTGTCACAGTTTCACGCCCGCTTGTTTGGGGGAGAGGCCATCGGCAAATAAGGTCACGCCGCTGATCTCCTCGCTTTGCGCCACGTCGGCCACACTCGGATTGACCGGATAGCTGATGCCGTTGTATTGCAAGCGGTGCGTCGCAGCTTGTGCGCCGCCGCCACTCACCGGCAGCATCAGATCCTGCCATCCATGCGTGTTGTGCTTACCGAGTTGAAAGGGGGTCCGCACCAAAGTAATGCGGCTGTTAAAACGCCACTCCTGATTCTGCTGCTGGAATACCAACAGCGTGCAGCCCCCGGAACCACACCAATCCAACTGCACCAGCAGTTCTGGTTGGTTGTCACCGGTGAGATCGTATTTCAACCAGCGATACTGCGTGTTGTCCGGCGCGGTGTGATGCAATGCAAAGTAGCGACGCAGCGCTTGATCGACATCTTCTTCGTAGTCGTCCCGCGAGACGATCTGGTGATCGCTCAGCGGCGCAGGGCTTGCGGCGGGGGAACTGGCTTGTCGGGCAGAAAATAGCACCAGCCCGCCGTTGGCAATGGGGTAAACCACGTCGCCGACTTTCTCTTTCTCGGCGCTGAGCGTGCTGCCCTCGCGCGTGAAGACGCGTTCCGACACCAAATACTGCTGCTGATGTTGGGTCATCACCACTTGAATTTGACGCGGATTGAGCTGCTGCCAGTAGCCGCGTTCGACAATGTCGGCTTCGCCGCTGCTGTAGTGGTAGCGGGTGGTCGCCATATGATCGGCATCGAGGTTTAAGGTCACGCTAAAGCCTGTAGTTTGGGTGGAACTGGCAAAGTAAGTGCCAACCCACTCCAGCGTTGGATCGCTGTTGCCCAAGGTCGCACAACCTTGGTAGTCACCGCCTTTGAGGCTCAGTTCAGAGCGCCAGCCATACAGCGTGTCGCTCATGCCATCCGCGCACGCTTCGCGTGTCAGGGTCAGTTCGCCATCTTCGAAACGATAAACCCGCTGGTTGGCCGACAACCGGCTGCTGTCAATCGCGAACGTCTGTTTCGGGCCGCCAAGCGGCTGGAATGTCAGGCCATCGGCGGTGTAGTTCATCGACCAGAAGGGTTCGGTGCCAAATGCGCGCGTTGGCGTGGCCGCTAAGTTGCAGCGCTGTGGGTTTTCAGCACTGAGCATGTTCACTTGGTCGACCACAAAGCGCGCGGCGTAATCGCCGTTGTAGCCTGTCTTGCTGGGCGGCGCCAGATGCCCAATCACTTCGCCGTACATGATTTGATAGGGCGAATGGGCTAAATCGGTGGCTTGTTTGACCTGCGTGGGTGACAGGTCAAGCAGCAGTTGTTGATTGCTGCCACACGGGGTGAGCGAGCGCACTTCCGGGCCGATCACGACCTGACCACGCACCACAAACGGTTGGGGTTGAATGGAGGCCGGTTGGTCCAAGCTGGCTTTCGGCGGTTCAGCGGGGGTGGGCTGAGGGCCGGGTGTGCTGGAGCACGCTTGGAGGGCAAGGGCGGTCAGGATTGCGGCTGGGGTTCTCAGCGCCTTCATGGGATCTCTTCCTCGTGACAGAACATTAAACGGGTTTCATTATGGCATATTGGCTGTTCAAAACAGAACCAGACACCATCTCTATTGACACGCGGCGAACACAAAAGGTTTCCTGTTGGGCGGTGAACGTTGATGATTTCGTTATTGGCAAGGCGCATTAGGGCGTGCGCCTTGTGCCTGAGCGCGCAAAAAGGCAGCCGAGGCTGCCTTGGGACGCGATGCAAAGAAGCGCGTGATTAAATCAGGTGCGTTTGCAGGTAGTGCGGCACGGCATCATCGGCGTTGCTGCCGATCACTTCGTTGTTAGGCAGGGCGTGCATCACTTTCTCGTGCGCTGTGCCCATGATGAGGCCTTTGCCTGCCATCGATAGCATTTCCACATCGTTCATGCCATCACCAAACGCGATGCAGTTGTCGAGTGTCAGGCCGAGCGATTCTGCCACGGCTTGCAGCGCATCGCCTTTGGATACGCCGGCACACATCACTTCTAAACACCATGGGGTGGAGAACGCCACGTTCACCTGATCGCCAAAGTGTTGGTTGATGAGGGTTTCGTAGTGCACCAGTTGCTCGTGGTCGTGACTTTCATTGCTGAAAAACACTTTGGCAACGCCGTCGGTCGGGGCCGCATTCACATCAAACAGGTGGTAGCTAAAGCCGGATTCTTCATGGAAGTTACGCAGTACTTCATCTTCACGGTTGAGCAACCATTCGTCATTGCGGTACAGGTGCACGTAAATGTCCGGTTCGTGTTTGACCACATCGATGATCGCTTGCACGAGCTGAGGTGGCACGTTTTTGCTGTACATTTCACGGCCGTTTTGGTCGTGCACGCGCGCGCCATTGGACGTGATCATATAAGCCGGAATGCCCGCAATTTCACGAATGCCCGCCACGTCGACGTGGTGGCGTCCGGTGGCAAAAATGAACGTGTAGCCTTTCTGATGCAGATCGTGCAGCGTCTGTTTGGCAAACGGACTCAGTTGATGATTCGGTGCCAGCAGCGTGCCGTCAAGATCGGAAGCCACAATACGGTATGGCGATGCGTTACGTTCAGTGGTCATAAAACCCTCTTAGTCACAGGTGAAATAGCGGCGATGCTCGCGCGTTTCTGAGCGGTTAGTGTACGTGAAGCGAAAGAGGAAAAAGAGGGTAAACCTACCACAGCAAAATTTCCTCTATTTAGCCTCGCTGGCGTGCGCAAAGTGGCTGAGGACGGCGTCCAGCGCTTGATTGCGATACTGATCTTGTTCAAACAGCAGTTCATGCCGCGCGCCCAGCACCACCTCGATCTCACTGTGCGGGTTGGTGCGTGCCAGTTTGGTCACAAACCGGGTTTGCGCTTGGTTGCTGACGATGGTGTCGGCTTCAGCCTGAATCACCAAAGTGGGCAGCCGCACTTGGCGCGTCAGCAAAATGCACTGTTTGGCACCCATCAACCCTTGCCACACCCAGCGTGTGCTGGGGCCGCCCAGTTTCAGTTCTGGTTTGGCTTCGTACAGGTCGCGGAACCAGCGGTAGCGTACTTCGCTATGGGTGAGCGGGTTGATTTCAAACGGCTTGGGATAATACGCGCTGTAGCCCGGCGCGTAAGTCGGTTTGTGGTAAATGGCCGTGAGCATTTGTGACAGCGGTAGTGCCACCGGACGCAGTTGCCACGCCATGTGCACGCCAAACATCGGTGCGCTGAGCGCCATGGCGTGAAACCCATGTTGCGGATGGGTTTGCACCAAGCGGGTGGCGATCGCGCCGCCCATCGAATGGCCCAAAAGAAAACGCTGTGGATAGCGGCTGAGATCCCACATGTCGAGCAAGCCGGCGAGGTCTTGAACGTAATCGTGGAATTCGCCGACATAACCCATTTCTCGTTCGTCAATCAAGCGGTCAGACAAGCCCTGACCGCGATGGTCGTAGGCATAAATGTCGTATCCTTGCTGAAACAGATCGTAAAACAGTTCTTGATACTTCCAAGCGGATTCGATGCGACCGTTGACCACCACAATGGCTTTGCGGTGTTCCGGCTTGGTTAATGAGCACCAATAGAGTTGGGTCTTGTCGAACGCACGATAAACCCCTTCATCACGCGTGCGCCACAAATCGGCAATCTGATGCTGGATTGCTTGCTCAAAGTTGGACTCTTGAGTATAAGGTGAGGTCATAACACGGGCTCGACTCATCACAATGGGTGAGTATCAAATTAGTTGTCTAAGGTCGCTAGAATAAGCGAGTTGGGAGGAATTGCAATGGATACGCATGTTTGGTTGGCTTATGTGGCGACGGCGATTGTGTTTAGCTTGGCGCCGGGATCCGGCACCGTCAATTCAATCAGTAATGGTTTGAGTTACGGCACGCGCAAGTCGCTGGCCGCCATTGCGGGGCTGCAAATTGGTTTGGCGATTCACATTGTGTTGGTGGGCGCGGGCATTGGCGCCTTGGTGGCACAATCGGCACTGGCGTTTACACTGATCAAATGGGTGGGCGCCGTGTATCTGGTGTGGCTCGGTATTCAAAAATGGCGCGATCGCAGCAGTTTGATGGCGGAGAGTGCCACGCAAAACCAGCGCGCAGGCACGTTGCTGCGTAAAGCGGTGTTGATTAATCTGACCAATCCGAAGTCGATTGTGTTTTTGGTGGCTTTATTTCCACAGTTTCTTGATCCAACAGGGGATCAGCTCACTCAGCTCTTGGTGCTGGGCATCACAACCGTTACCATAGATGCCTTTGTGATGTTGGGCTACACCTCGTTGGCGTCACAGATGGGGCGTTTTATTCGCTCCGATCGCATTATGCGTAAAATTAATCGAGTATTCGGCACCATGTTTATGGGCTGTGGTGCGCTGCTGGCAGCGGCCAAAGCCTAATCATCACCGGCGCCGAATGCGTTTGAGGGTGACATGTATACCACTTATGTAGCACGACAACCCATCTTAAACGCGAAGCGGCAGACATTAGGATATGAACTGCTGTTTCGTGATGGGGAAGAGAATGCGTTTCCTGAGCACATGGACTCTGATCGTGCGACATATCGACTGATTGTCGAAAATTTTCTGGCCGTCGGCACCAACCCGTCGATTGCCCGTTCACGCTGTTTTATTAATTTTCCGTACAAAAGCTTATTGCGCCGCTTGCCGCTGACACTGCCCAGAGAGCAGATCGTGGTGGAGGTGCTGGAAACCTGTTCGCCGACCGATGAACTGCTTGAAGCGGTGCGCGAGCTTGGCGCGCGTGGTTACTTGATCGCGCTGGATGACTTTGTTTATGCGCCGGAGTGGGAGCGATTCCTGCCGTACGTGCACATTGTCAAACTCGACATCATGGCGCTGGGGGTGGATGAAGCGTGCGAATTCGTTCGTCAACGCCTCGATCACGGCAGTCGTCGCCGCTTTTTGGCGGAACGGGTCGAAACCGAAGCGCAGTTTGATCAGACACGCCGCGCCGGGTTTACCTTCTTTCAAGGCTACTTCTTCAGCAAGCCGCAAATCATCAAACAGCGCTACATCAGCCCGGAACACGTGCTGGCGATGCAACTGTTTCAGGAAGTGTGCCGTCCCGACGTTGATTTTGAGCGCATTGAACACATTGTGGCGCAAGACATCGCGCTGTCGTACAAGCTGCTGCGCTTTGTCAACAGCATGTCGGATCGCCTCGCGGTGCCTATCTCTTCATTTCGCCAAGCCTTGGTGTATCTTGGGCAAGATCGGCTGAAAATCTTTGTCTCGCTGGCGGTGGCGTCTTACATCTCGGTCAAAAAGCCCAAAGAGCTGTACAACTTGTCGTTGCAGCGGGCGCAGTTCTGTCAGTTGATGGCATCGCGTCGCCCGTTTGTCGAGTTTAAAGATCAGGCCTTCATCATTGGCCTGTTTTCGGTGCTCGATGCCTTGTTGGACACGTCACTCGGCGAGTTGGTGGAACAGTTGCCGCTGACCAAAGCGATCAAAGATGCGCTCAATCAGCGCATCGGACCGTTTGGCGAATTGCTCAATCTGGAAGAGTGTTTTGAGCATGCTGATTGGCAAGGGGTGGAAAACTGCTGCTTGCAACTGGGGTTGCAGGTCAACGAGGTCACCAACCATCTCGCAGCCGCTCAACGCTGGAGTCAGGATGTGAATCGCCTGCTGTAGATGAAACTTTTATGACAGTGAAAGCACGCGCATTGACGCGTGCTTTTTTGTAATTAAGATATATGGATATGTGAATATATTGGAGATGCCAATGCTACCTCACCAATTTTTCAAGCTGCTGGCGGATGAAACGCGTATGCGCTGCCTGCTGCTGATTGCGCGCGAAAAGCGCCTGTGCGTGTGCGAACTGACGCACGCGCTGCAAGAGAGCCAACCGAAAGTGTCACGCCATCTGGCGCAGTTGCGCCAAAGCGGTGTGCTGGTGGACGAGCGCCAGGGGCAATGGGTGTATTACCAAGTGTCAGACCAGCTCCCGGGCTGGCTGAATAAAATCATCGATGGATTAAAACAATCCAACTGTTTGCAACAACAATACGGCGTCGACAGTCAGCGACTGGCGACCATGGCCGATCGCCCGTGCTGTTAAGGAGAAAAACATGACCATTAAAGTCGGAATCAATGGATTTGGCCGCATTGGCCGTTTGGCAATGCGTGCAGCGTTTGACTGGCCAGACATCGAATTTGTGCACATCAATGATGTGGCGGGTGATACGGCAACACTGGCGCATCTACTGGCGTTCGATTCGGTGCAAGGGCGTTGGCATCATGCGGTGGAAGCGCAAGGCAACACCATGCTGATTGGTGACGCGCGCATCACCACCAGTCAGGAGCGTGACATCAGCGCGGTGGATTGGTCAGGGTGCGATGTGGTGATTGAAGCCACGGGCGTGCATCGCAAAACAGCGTTCTTGAACCAGTATCTGGCGCAGGGCGTCAAGCGAGTGGTGGTGTCGGCACCGGTCAAAGAGCCGGGCATTGCCAACATCGTGGTTGGGGTGAACGACCACATTTTCGACCCCGCGCAGCATCGCATCGTTACGGCGGCTTCGTGCACCACCAACTGCATTGCCCCCGTGGTGAAAGTGATTCACGAAAAACTCGGCATTGAGCAGTCGTCGTTCACCACCATTCACGATTTGACCAACACACAAACCATTTTGGATGCGCCGCACAAAGATTTGCGCCGTGCCCGAGCGTGCGGCATGAGCCTGATCCCAACCACCACCGGCAGCGCGACGGCGATTGTGGAAATTTTCCCAGAACTGGCAGGCAAGATTAACGGTCACGCGGTGCGTGTACCGCTGGCGAATGCGTCGCTGACCGACATCATTTTTGATGTGAAACGCGATACCACCGCCGAAGAAGTCAATGCGCTGCTGAAAGAAGCCGCGCAAGGTGAGCTGCAAGGGATCCTCGGTTTCGAAGAAAAACCGCTGGTGTCGATTGATTACCGCGGTGACCCACGCTCGACTATCGTTGATGCGCTGTCGACCATGGTGGTGGGCACGCGCATGGTGAAAATCTATGCGTGGTACGACAACGAAATGGGTTACGCGACTCGCACCGCTGAACTGGTGCGTAAGGTGGGGCTGGCGAAATGATGCATCCGACATGGGAACTGCCGGTCGAGCAAGCGGCGTTGGTGCTGATGCCGTGCCCGGGTACCAAAGAGGTCAGCTTGTTTGACAGCTTGACGCAACTGAAAGCGCAAGGCGTGCATGTGATTGTCAGCGCGATCACGCGTGACGAGATGGCCGCCAAGCAGGTCGAGCAACTCGGTTATACCGCCCAAGCGCTGGGCATGATGTGGATTCATCTGCCGATTGAAGACGACAGTGTGCCGGATGCGCTGTTTACGGAGCACTGGCCCACCGTCAGCCCGCAACTGCGCAGTGTGCTCAAACGCGGCGACAAAGTGGCGATCCACTGCATGGGGGGATCGGGTCGTACCGGTTTGCTGGCCGGGCATGTGTTACTCGACCTCGGCTGGCCGCTGGATCAGTGTATTGAACGCATTCAGGCTCTGCGTCCGGGCGCGTTTACTAAAGCGGAGCAGCGCTGTTACATCGAACACGTTGCGGGTGTGATCAGCTAATCGAGCTTTGGGATCATCATGATCCCAAAGCTCATGTTGGATCGGAATATGTTGAAAACTTATGCCAAATTAGACCACTCGATCCGTCAGTACATGCTGGTGACGTTCAACTACTGGAACTTCACGCTGACGGATGGTGCGCTGCGCATGCTGGTGGTGCTCTATTTCCATCAGCTCGGTTACGACACGCTGGCGATCGCCTCGCTGTTTCTGTTTTACGAGTTCTTTGGCGTGGTCACCAACCTCATTGGGGGCTGGCTGGGCGCGCGATTGGGGCTCAATCGCACCATGAACGTCGGGCTGGCGATGCAAATCGTTGCGTTGGGAATGCTGGCGCTGCCCAGCGTGTGGCTGACCATTCCTTGGGTGATGGCGGCGCAGGCGCTGTCCGGCATCGCCAAAGACCTCAATAAGATGAGTGCCAAAAGCGCAATTAAAACACTGGTGCCAGATGAACAACAGGGCGCGCTGTATCGCTGGGTCGCCATTTTAACCGGCTCGAAAAACGCCCTCAAAGGTGCGGGATTCTTTTTGGGTGGCGTGTTGCTGACGGCACTCGGTTTTCAGCTTGCGGTGGCGTGCATGGCGGCAGTGCTGGTGCTGGTGCTCATCGGCAGTTTGTGTTGGCTGAGTGCTGACCTTGGCAAAGCCAAAGCCAAGCCTAAGTTCTCGGAAATATTCTCCAAATCGCGGTCGGTGAACATTCTCTCGGCGGCGCGTCTGTTTTTGTTTGGCGCGCGCGATGTGTGGTTTGTGGTTGCACTGCCGGTTTATCTCGGCACGGTGTTTGGCTGGGATCACATCTGGGTGGGCGGCTTTTTGGCGCTGTGGGTCATTGGTTATGGCGTGGTGCAAGGTTTTGCGCCGCGCATGACGGGCAAAGCGCAGGGTAAATTGCCGGATGGTCATGCGGCATTGCGCTGGGCGGTGATGCTGAGTGTGGTGACGGCGGGGGTGGCGATCGGTGTCACGCTGAACTGGCACCCACAATGGGTCATTACCATGGGCTTGATGCTGTTTGGCGCGGTGTTTGCGGTCAACTCATCCCTGCATTCGTATTTGATCGTCAGTTATGCCAAGGGCGATGGCGTGTCGCTCGATGTGGGGTTTTACTACATGGCCAACGCGATGGGGCGTTTAATCGGGACGATCTTATCAGGTTATCTATTTCAGGTGGGGGGGCTGGCCGCATGTCTCTGGGTGTCTTTGGGCTTCCTCATGCTGACCAGCCTTATTTCGCTCGGATTACCGAAACTGTCATCACAAGCCCGTTAAACGGGCTTGTTGCTTGATGGGGGGCAATGTGACGCGGAATGGCTTATTGCAGCCATGCATTCAGCATCCACACCAGTTTTTCTTGTTCACGAATATAGTCGCTCATGAGCGCTGCGGTGCCTTCGTCGCCCGCTTCACCGGCAAGTTCTGCAATGGTACGTTGCTGCGTGATCAGGGCGCTAAACCCGTTCACCAAACCGTTCATGGTGCTCTGACCGTCGGTCGCGTTGGTGTGCTCTTTGATCTCGGTGCTTTCCAAGTAGCTGCTAAAACTGTGCAGTGGTTGGTGGCCCAAGGTCAGAATACGTTCAGCCAGTTCATCGATTTTGAGTTGCAGATCGGTGTAGATCTCTTCAAATTTTGCGTGTAGCTCAAAGAACTCTTTACCTTTGATATTCCAATGGTAACCGCGAGTGTTCATGTAGAACACCTGGTAGTTGGCCAGTAGGCGGTTGAGTGACTGAGCAAGTTGTTGGCTTTGGTTGCGGTCCAGGCCGATTAGATTAGTAGTCATAACACTCACCTTCTTAGTAATCGAAAAATTAAATGGATTTCTGTGAAATCGTTGCAAGTATAATAACCCTGTACTTTGTAGACCTATATTCGATTGTGTGCATCGCTGTAATAGGTATTAGCTATCAAAATCAAAAAGTTTGCGCGAGTTAACCCATCGTTGACCGCTGGTTTACACTTTGGCTACCAATCGTTCTATAGTGAGGTTTCGGTGTTTGATGAGCGTGAGTGATGACGAAACGAATAATCTTTTTTGATATGTTGCGCTGTGTCGCGGCGGTGGCCGTGATCGGCATTCATGTGTTGGCGCCCTATCGGCAGGAATTGGGCACGATTCCTTTGTCGGAGTGGCTGACCGCAGTCACTGTCAATGGCCTCAGTCGCTGGGCGGTGCCTGTGTTTATTCTGATTTCCGGTGCGTTGATGCTGAGCGACCCGCGTCCTTTTGATCTCCATTATTATCTGCGACGTCGCTTAGGCAAGGTGCTGGTGCCTTTCATGATTTGGTCGCTGTTCTATGCGTATCTCTCTGGGTGGAGTGCGAGCGGGTTTGATGGCCAAATCGCGCTTGAGACACTCAAACACAGCCCGCAGCACGAAACCTATTACCATCTGGGCTTTTTCTATTACTTCATTCCGCTTTATTTTGTCATTCCGCTGTTCCAGTGGCTGGTGAAACGGGTCGATACACTGGCGATTTGTGCGTGGGTGGCGGTGTGGATGCTGACCGCGACGCTGTTCCTGTTTTACATCGATGGCGTGTGGAATCTGGAACTGTGGCTCTACAGTGGTTACCTGTTGCTCGGCTATTTGCTGTATCAGAAAGTGCCCAACAATCGCTGGGTGGTGATGGCAGCGCTGTTGCTAGGGGGCGGTGCATTGTACGTCACGGTGACTTCGGTGGTTTCGGTGAGCCTGCAATATCAGAGCTACATCGTCGAGCGCTGGTTGTCGTACAAAACGCTCAATACCATTTTGGCAGCCAGCATGGTGTTTATTCTCTGCCGTGCGTGGGCTGATCATCTGTCGCCACGAGCGCAAACGGTGGTGGCGTTCATCAGTCAGCACAGCTTGGGGATTTACCTACTGCACCCCATCTTCTTGTGGCCGATGAAAGCCTACGGTTGGCATCAGGGACACCCGGGGTGGGTGATCCCTATGTGGATCGTGTTGAGCGGTGCGGCGTCGTTGGGTGTGAGCTGGTTGGTCTCACGCAGCGCGAAAACCCGTTGGTTATTGCCCTAACGTTGCAGGGCAAAATGAATAAAGTCGGTGCCGCGGTAGGTGAGTGTGCCGCGGTCGCCGGGATTCAGCGCGTGGAAATAGTGAATGCCAACCTGAAACTCCCGTTTTGGCCCCCATTGACCTTTTTGGACGTAAACCCAGTATTCTCGGTCATCTTGTCCCGGTAATGGGTGAGGGATATCAATGCTTTGCTTGTCTAACACGGTGACTTGCACGTGGCGCTCCGGCGCGTTCTCCCCGTGTATGTGCCGACGATAGAAACGAGAAAACAACCACAGCCCGACGGCAATCAATCCGCCTAACGCAATCCAAAATACACCCGGCATTCACGCCTCCTTTTTGGTAGCAATGACATTCTAATAATCTGATTTTACGAGCACTTTGACGAAATAACCCGCGTGATGCACAGTAATAGAGATGAGTTTTTCGGCAGGTATCACACTTTCATACTAGGATTGAAGGCTAAGCTAGAAGTGAGCTTTTCTCACCCCTATCTATGGAGTAAGACTCTGTTAACAAGAACGACAAAAACTGAGTGGATGAGCAAGGGAGGCGGTCATGTCCGATAGTGAACAAGTAATGATGCAAACGCGCAGGCTAGAGACATTGCTACGCATGCAATATCACGCCCAAGGGGACTCACTTGAAGCGCTGATCAACAGCTGTGCTGATCGTCTGCCGCATGATGTGTTAGCCAAGCTGCGCTATGTCGCCAGCATTGGTGGGGATGTCACGCAACAGGAGCACTACCAATTAGACGATCGAAAAGCCTTTCTGGCGGTCTGTTTGGAGTGTGAAAAAGAGCTAACCCCACGCAGTGGCCGATTTATTTGGCGAGTGGCGGTGATGTTAATGCTGCTGATGACCTTGGCGGCGATGGTGGTGTATTACATTCATTGGGAAGAGTTATCGCAACATCTGCAGTAAGTACAATATTGAGTATGAAAAAAAGGACGCCTTGGCGTCCTTTTTTGTTGTTTAACAGATGCTTAGTACATCATCGGCAGTGTCATCAAACCAACGATTACTGCGATCATTACTAGTCCTTGTTTCTGAGATGAAGAAATCATAACACTGCTCCTTTAAATTTGTTTCCTTCAGTGAATTTAGAATAGCACTAGTTTAACGGCTTGATCAAGACCATCTTTCTAAAATGGTTAAAAATAGCATTCTATATCTGGCTATCAGCCCTAAAATGGTGAGTTAAATGTGTGGTTTTGGTGCGTTTATCAATTAATCATTGTGAGTTTAAAATAATCTTTATGTTTTATAAAGTATTGAATTTATTGCTTTTATAAAGGTTAACTTGATGTTTCATGATTCCTTTTGTCCGGTTTTTGCTAGTTAGCGGTGTGAGGGAGGTGATTTTTAGGTGAATTCTCATTTTTTAAGAAAATTATTTTTATAGATGAGAATTAATCTCACCTTTTGGTGGTTGGTCCAGTTGTTTCTGAGTGTAAACTTCCTCAATGGTTTTGTTTTTGCATTGCAGGGTGGCTGGCGTGATTTGAGTGGTTGTTTTTATTTAACTTTTTGATTTGTATTTATTTTGGTTTTCAATTATTTGGTGTGTGACGTTGTGTTTCATGCGGTTTTCTTTGGGTTTTGTTATTGAAAACGTTGTTTTTTATCGTGTGGTTAGGCTGGCGGGTTTTTTCTGGGTTTGTTGATGAAAAGGTAAACAGGCCATGATGGGTGATAGTTTTAAACAGCCCCACAGTTTGCGGTTGAATCGCAATCAAGATCCAACTTTTGCCGCTTGGTTCTGGACATCGAATGTCACATGCCTACACTGGCGGCAGATTTCTAAAGAGGTAGAGGCATGTGGAGCTGGATTTCTGTCGCGGTATCGGGACTTATCAGCATTTCTGCGTTTGAAAACAACAAACTCACGCACGCGTTAGTGTTTAAAGTGACGAGTTTAGCCCTGCTTCTCTATATCACCGTGACACATGCTGCGGCTGCTTCAGCGCCGGTCGTGTGGGTCGCTGTGGGCTTGTGCGCGGCGTTGCTGGCCGATGCGCTGCACCTATTGCAATGGCGGCCGAAACTCTGTTTTGGCGCCTTTTTGCTGTCGCAGCTGTTTTACAGCAAAGCGTTCTGGGTACAAATCTCCGGGGCCATCGTCTGGTGGCTACCTGCATTGCTGATTGCCACCAGCATTGTGGCCTTTTTTCTGCTGCTGCCGCAGCTCGATACGCTGATTTTTCCGGTGACGATCATGGGCATCATGCTGTTGCAGATGGCTTGGGCGGCGGGGGAAGTGTGGTTGAAGCTGCCTTCCGATGCTTCACTGGCTGGGTTTGTGGGCAGCTTGGTGTTGATGTTGTCGGCGTTGCTGCTGGCCATCCATGACTATCGGCACCCCTTGCCGTTGGGTCAGTACCTGATTTCTGGCAGCTATTTGTTGGCGCAAGGGCTGATTGTGGCCTCGGTTGTGCTGTTGCCCTGAGCTACGTCAAAGCCAAGCGGCACTCCGTTGGGTACAGTTGATTTTTTCTACCCAAGCGAGAACGCTCATGACACCGGACATTCATGCTCATCAAGTCCTCCACCTGATCAAACAAACCCCAATGACCGAAAGCGCGCTGCGTGACGTGGTATGCCGCGAATTTGGTGCTAACGCACGTTTCCATACCTGCAAACTCAGCGGGTTGGATTTGGACAGCTTGCTGACCTTCTTCCAAGACAAACGCAAAGTGGTGATTGAGGACGGTCTCTGGCATCTCAACCAAGCGCGTGTGTGCCAACATTAATGGCCGGAAACGGCGCATTTTTCACCGTAATACACATCGAAATCCATAAGTGACGCTGATATACTGCGCAAAATTTTTGCTGTGGTATTGAGGTGTTATGGAGATTTTATCGGCTGCGACCATGCTGTTTCTGATCATGGACCCGCTGGGCAACTTGCCCGTGGTGTTGTCCATTCTGAAACACTTGGATCCCAAACGTCGTCGTAAAGTGTTGGTTCGCGAGCTCTGTTTTGCGCTGGTGATTCTGATGCTGTTTCTGTTTGCCGGTCAATCGATACTCAGCTTCCTGCATGTGCAGCCAGAAACCTTAAGCATTTCCGGCGGTATCATTCTGTTTATTATCGCCATCAAGATGATTTTCCCCAGCGCTGGCAGCATCACCGGCCTTGCCGCGGGGGAAGAACCGTTTATCGTGCCGATGGCGATTCCGATGATCGCCGGTCCGTCTGTGATTGCCGCGTTGCTGCTCTTGTCCACGCAATACCCAGACAATTTACTGGAGCTGTCGGCGGCGGTGATTCTCGCTTGGGCGGGCACGTTCCTGATTTTGATGTTCTATGGCTTCTTCCACAAAGTGCTCGGCGAGCGCGGCCTTAAAGCGGTCGAGCGCCTGATGGGACTGCTGTTGGTGATGATGTCGACGCAGATGCTGCTCAACGGCATTAAGAGTTACGTAGGGATGTAAAAAAACCGCCATTCGGCGGTTTTTTTACATCATGTGTTTGCGGCGAATATCGAGCAACGCAAAGATACCAAAAATCAAAATGGACCATTTCTCCCAGCCACTCATTTTGATTTTGTCACCAAACGCGCCAACGAAGATCAGCATCTGCAAACCGTGCATAAAAAACAGGAAGGCGGTCATGATGTACAGCGCGATTGCCGCTTTGCCCGGAAATGGCATCACGATGTTGATCAGCAGTATCAACCAGACGAACGCGATGGCAGCTTTGGCTAACGCCAGCAGAATTTTCATTCGGATGTCCTTTCAAACAGTCGGTAACACACCTGACCCGCAATTTTCTCACGATACAGTTGCCAGTGTTCTGGTAGCTCAGTCAGGGGCAGTTCTTTTTCGCTCTCAATATAAATCATGGCGTTGGGCGCAAGCCACCCGTTTTGCTCCAATAACTGCACCGTTTGTTGTAACAAACCTTGACGGAACGGCGGGTCGATAAACACCACATCGTAGCCTTGGCCCGGTTGGTTGAGGTAGGCGAGTGTATCGGTGTTGATGGCTTCAATGGTGCTGGCTTTGAGCGCGGCGATGTTGGTTTTGAGCTGCGCAAAGGCTTGCGGGTTCATCTCCAGCATGGTGACCTTCTCGGCCTGACGCGACGCCGCTTCAAAACCTAAACCGCCAGAGCCGGCAAATAGGTCGAGGCACTTGGCGTGCGGGATGTCTTGGGCGAGCCAGTTAAACAGCGTTTCTTTGACGCGATCGGTGGTTGGGCGCAAGCCTTCGGCATCGTGCACGGGCAGTTTGCGTCCTCGCCATAGGCCGCTGATGATGCGAACCTGACCGCTGGGTGCGCGTTTTTGTGATGGGTTTTGCTGACGACGTCTTAGCATAGATTTTTTGACCGCTAATTAAGTGTTACTATAGCCAGTCTGTGCGCCTTTTCGCCGGGCGAACAGAAGTTTGGCATTCAAAATTATGGCAAAGTGTATCAAGCAAGCGTAAAAGTTTTCACTGCTTTGTCATTATTCTTTGTGCAAAAGCGATAATTCTTTAAGAAAAGAAGACACACCCAAGTCCCGTTGATGTGGCCTTATGGTTCATCCCTCGCTTGCTCAACGGCGTGCAGGGCGCAATCGGCTTCGGTGTGTGAGTTAAATCAATCCAGGATATCCCCAGATGACGGAAAAGAAGAAGCGTGGCTTACTGTCATGGCTTGGCTTTGGTGATGAAGAACAGAGCCAGAAACCAACAACCGATACAGAACAAGATGAACAACAGAACCCGGTTGAAGAGCCTGTCGCGGAACCCGAGACTGCCTTAGCAGAAGCAGAAGCAGAAGCAGAAGCAGAAGCAGAAGCAGAAGCAGAAGCAGAAGCAGAAACAGACGTTGCAACCGAGGTCGCGGTTGACGAAGCAATACCAGCCGCCACGCAGCCGGAACGTGTGCAAGAACAAGAAAAACCCACCGAAAGCTTTTTTGCGCGCCTGAAACGTAGCCTAAGCCGCACCAAAGCCAACATCGGTGCCGGTTTCTTTGGCCTGTTTAAAGGCAAAAAAATTGACGACGACCTGTTTGAAGAGTTGGAAGAACAACTGTTGGTGGCCGATGTCGGGATGGACACCACGCTCAAAATCATTGCCAGCCTGACCGAAAAATCATCACGTCAGCAACTGCGTGACGGCGAAGCCTTGTATGGTGTGCTCAAAGACGAGATGGCCGAGATTCTGTCGACAGTTGAGCAGCCGCTGGTGATCGATAGCAGCAAAACGCCATTCGTGATTCTGATGGTGGGCGTGAACGGTGTGGGTAAAACCACCACCATCGGTAAGCTGGCTAAACAGTTCCAAGCCGAAGGCAAGAAAGTGATGCTGGCGGCCGGTGATACCTTCCGCGCCGCAGCGGTCGAGCAACTGCAAATCTGGGGCGAGCGCAACAACGTCCCTGTGATTGCGCAGCACACGGGTGCCGACAGTGCTTCGGTGATTTACGATGCGATTGAAGCGGCAAAAGCGCGTGGCGTGGACGTGGTGATCGCCGATACCGCTGGCCGTTTGCAAAATAAAGCGAATCTGATGGAAGAGCTGCGCAAAATCGTGCGCGTGATGAAGAAGATCGACGATTCAGCGCCGCACGAAATCATGCTGACGCTTGATGCGGGTACCGGCCAGAATGCCATCAGCCAAGCGAAGCTGTTTAGTGACGTGGCGCCGCTGACCGGGATCACGCTGACCAAACTCGATGGCACTGCCAAAGGCGGCGTGATTTTTGCGATTGCCGATCAGTTCCAAATTCCAATTCGTTACATCGGTGTCGGTGAAGGCATTGACGATCTGCGTCCATTTGCAACGCAGGAATTTATCGACGCGCTGTTTAGTCGCGACGAGTAATTGAATCTGCCACACAGCCAGACGTATCGTATTGCGCCTGGCTGGGGTTAACGGTCAACAGGGGAAGGATACGTGATCAAGTTCCAACAAGTCAGTAAAGCCTACCGCGGCGGACGCCAAGCACTGCAAAAAGTCGACTTTCATTTGCGCCGTGGCGAAATGGCCTTTTTAGGCGGTCACTCCGGGGCGGGGAAAAGTACGCTGCTGAAACTCATTTGTGCGATTGAACGTCCGACCGATGGCAAGATCAGCTTCAATGGTCACGACATCACGCGAATTCCCGCCAAAGACATTCCTTTTCTGCGCCGCAACATCGGCATCGTGTTCCAAGATCATCGTTTGCTGATGGATCGCACGGTATTTGAAAATGTGGCGTTGCCGATGCGCATCGAATCGATTTCAGAAAACGACATCAAACGTCGCGTATCGGCGGCACTAGATAAAACCGGTTTGCTGGACAAAGCCCGCTGTTTGCCTACGCAACTTTCTGGCGGTGAGCAACAGCGAGTCGGCATCGCGCGTGCGGTGGTCAATCGCCCCACACTGCTGCTGGCTGACGAACCGACCGGAAACCTCGACCCAGAATTGTCGAATCGCATTTTGCGCCTGTTTGAAGAGTTTAACCGGGCCGGCGTGAGCATTTTGCTGGCGACGCACGACATCAATTTAGTCAACTCGCGTCCGCAGTACCGTCACATGGAACTGAATCAGGGATTTTTGAGTGAGGTCGAAGATTATGGCCATTAAACCCAACGCCAAGAAGCCAGCTAAAGCGCGCGACAACAAGCGGGCAAAAACGGACGGTTTCCTCACCATGCACATCAAGCAGGCCAAGGCATCGTTTTCGGCCTTGTGGCAGCGCCCGCTGGGCAATGTGTTGACGCTGGCGGTGATTTCGATGGCATTGTCTCTGCCGGCCTGCATGTATTTGCTGAGTAAAAATATCGCGTCGGTGGCCGACAACGTGGCCAGCCCGTCGCAAATCAGTGTGTATATGAAAGAGGGCACCCCGGAGCCGCGGATCATGGTGCTCAAAGACCAGATTGAAAGTCGCAGCGATGTGGCGGTGGTCGATTACATTTCGCCCCAACAAGGGCTGGACGATTTAAGCCAGTATGCCGGATTTGACCAAGCGATCAGCTTGCTGGATGAATACGCACTGCCGGGGGTGTTGGTGATTAGCCCAGGCATTGACGACAAAGAGCAGATCAAAGCGATTGCGCGCGCCATTCAAGGCGAAGATGACGTCACCGATGTGCGCCTCGACGAAGATTGGCTGGCGCGGCTGGATGCGATTCGCAACTTGGCCAGTGTGGTGGTGGTGAGTTTATCGCTGCTGATGCTGGCCTCGGTGTTTCTGATTGTCGGTAACACGCTGCGCTTTAATGTGCAGGCCAATAAAGATGAAATTCAAACCATGAAGCTGATTGGTGCGACCGACAGCTACATTCTGCGTCCGTACTTGTATTCGGGCATGTGGTTTGGGTTGTTGGGGGCGTTGGCGGCATGGTTGCTGACGGCACTCATCACGGTGCTACTCAATGGCGCTGTCGAAGAGTTGGCGAAGTTGTACGACAGCCGTTTTCGTTTGATTGGCCTTGGCTGGGATGAATCGCTGTTGCTGCTGATGTTGGGCACATTTTTAGGCTGCATTGCGGCACGCGTCTCCGCGCGTCGACATTTAAAAGAAATTGAACCTGTGTAAGCGTTGTGGGTCTTAACCCACAGTGCTCAATCCGCGTGGCGGCGTGACTTGTCACCACCGACAGTTTGTGCATAATGACCAATCGAGTCTTGAAACCTGTTCATTTTGGGTTCAAGATTGATGGGTTAAAACTTACTCCAGATCAGAGATTGATGAGGATTTGAATGACTAACCAAGCGTATCCAATGGCTCTCGTTTCACAGGACAGCTTAGACAGCTACATCCGTTCAGTGAACAGCTACCCTATGCTGACCGCTGAAGAAGAGCGTGAAATGGCTGAGCGATTACATTACTCAGGTGATATTGAAGCCGCGAAAGGGTTGATCCTGTCGCACCTTCGATTTGTTGTTCATGTTGCTCGTGGTTACTCCGGCTACGGTCTGCCAATGGCCGATCTGGTGCAGGAAGGCAATATCGGTTTGATGAAAGCGGTGAAACGCTTCAACCCAGAGGTGGGTGTACGACTGGTGTCTTTTGCGGTGCACTGGATCAAAGCAGAAATTCACGAGTACGTGCTGCGTAACTGGCGCATCGTGAAAATTGCCACCACCAAGGCGCAACGTAAGTTGTTCTTCAACCTGCGTAAATCGAAAAAGCGTCTGGGTTGGTTCAATAACGGCGAGGTCGAAACCGTGGCACGCGAGCTGGGCGTTGAACCGTCCGAAGTGCGTGAAATGGAATCGCGCTTGGCCGCCCAAGATGCGACGTTTGAAATGTCGAACGACGATGACGACAACCCGAACGCGTACACCGCGCCGGTGTTGTACTTGGAAGACAAGCAATCGGATTTAGCGGAAAACGTCGAAGCCCAGAACTGGGAAGCGCACACCAACCAACGCTTGGCGCTTGCGCTGTCGAGCTTGGATGAACGTAGCCAACACATTGTGCGTTCACGTTGGTTAGACGACCAGAAAGCCACGCTGCAAGAGTTGGCTGAAATGTACAACGTCTCTGCTGAGCGTATTCGTCAGCTAGAAAAGAATGCGATGAAGAAACTGAAAGACGCGGTTGGCGAATTCTAACCACCCTCCGTAAGTCTGACGTATTGATGAAAAACCGAGATCTCTGGATCTCGGTTTTTTTATGCTTGATCGACAGGGGCGATCCGAAGTCAAGTCGCTTCTGTGGATAACTCTGTGACAAAATTATTTACTGACTGTCATCAAGCGGGGTAAATCAAGGCTTGAACGCTGTTTTCTATTTGGGGATATGTTTCTCTTTACACACAACTAAATCAGGATCATCACAAGATGTTGTGGATCGATTTCAATCAAACCACTTTATCAACGCAATCCACAGAATTATCCACAAATGATGAGAATTTGATCGCTGGTGGATAACCTTACTCCGCCCGTGTACTTGTTCAGCGTGGGATAGGTTACACTGTGTGCTGTAAAACAACGCCCAAATGAGAACTCAACATGGACCAATTTCAGCACATCGATGTGGCGGGTGCGCAAGCACTCATCGAACAACACAATGCCCAGCTCGTCGACATTCGTGATCCGCAGTCGTTTGCTGTGGCGCATGCCCAAACGGCATATCACCTGACCAATGACACGATCGTCTCTTTCATGGAACAAGTCGAATTTGATCAACCGGTGCTGGTAATGTGTTACCACGGCATCAGCAGCCAAGGAGCGGCGCAATACCTGGTTAACCAGGGCTTTGAACAGGTGTATAGTGTCGATGGTGGTTTTGAAGCCTGGCATCGTGCCAACCTGCCTGTCGTAGCGAGCTGACTTATGATTAGACTGATTGCCCTGAATAACCCGCGCGTGGCGCAAGCCTTCATCGATTACATGGCCTCGCGCCAGATTGAAATTCAGATGATGCCGGAAGGGGGGAATCAGTTTGCGCTGTGGTTGGTCGACGATCAGCACCAAGTGGAAGCGGAAGCGGAATTAAAGCAGTTTTTGCACCATCCACATGATGCTAAATATCAGGCCGCGTCGTGGACGATGGCCGAATCCCGTCAATCTCAATTCCATTACCGTTCGCCCAGCATGATGGCGATGGTGCGCGCGAAAGCGGGCCCGTTGACCCTGTTGGTGATGGCGGTGTGCGCGGTGATCTTCGTGCTGGCCTATGTGGGGTTGGGCAATCAGATTTTTGGCGCGCTGCACTTTCCGGCGCACGCGGGCCAGCAATGGCAGTTATGGCGCTGGTTTACGCATGCGTTGCTGCATTTCTCGGTGATCCACATTGTGTTCAACCTGTTGTGGTGGTGGCAACTGGGGGGCGACATCGAAAAGCGCCTCGGCAGTGGCAAGTTACTGCAAGTGTTTTTGATCTCGGCTGCGCTGTCGGGCGCTGGCCAATATTGGGTCGAAGGGGCCAACTTTGGTGGTCTGTCGGGCGTGGTGTATGCGCTGGTCGGCTACTTGTGGATGCTCGGCGTGCGCGCGCCACATGTGGGCCTTAGCATGCCCAAACCGCTGATCGGTTTCATGCTGGTCTGGTTGGTGTTGGGGTATGTGCAACCCTTTATGGCGATTGCCAATACGGCGCACCTGGCCGGATTGGTGACCGGCGTGGTGCTCGGTTTGCATGATGCCGGACGTTTTCAGTCCAAAACTGCGCAGAACTAACGCATTAAAAAAAGCGGCTGATGAGCCGCTTTTTTGTATCGCTGTCGCACCGATGGGGCGTGGTGCTTACTGATAAATGTACTTGGTGAACAGTAAGTCTGCGATGACACGTCGCCCGGTTTCTGTCAGTAGAATATTATTGAGCTGCTCGACCAAGGTTTTGCGTAAATCTTCACGTCCGGCCAACGACTTGATGGTGTCTTCCGTCTGTTTGCCAAGCAATTCGACCACCGCATCACGAATCAGTGGCTGATGCGTTTCAATCAAGGGCAGGTCCGTACTACTGGCCACCATAATGTCGATACGTACCTGAATATAGCCGAGCTTTTTGCCTTTGGTATAAAAGTTGGTGGTCAGATCGGGTTCTAGGGTGAAATAGGCAAACTTCGGCGCTTCGTTTTCCTCGGCATGAGCCACGCACGGAAGAAGCAAGCCGAGAGCCAGCATTGTTTGGACTAGATAACGTTTAAGCATATTTCTGTCAATTCTTTCTACGGTTCACGATACTCGAAACGCCCGAGTCTTGTTACAATAGCGCATCTAATTGTAAACAAAATGCTTGATAGGGTTCGAAAGTTCAGGGATGTCTCCCCAGTTGGGCCTTATTGTATGACGATCAAACGTCATATTGAATACTAGTATGAATCAAACAACTTCGCTTTATTTGACGGCTTTGCGCCAGGTCACATGGCAGCAGCCAGACCATTTCCGGTATCCTGATGAAAACGCCAAAATTTGGTTGTTAGAGCAGGGCTCATTATCACATTTGATGGCACAACATTGTCAGCATTTTCGTGTCAATTTGTTGCGTAACCAAGTGATGAGTCACGACGCGCTTCAGGCGGATGAAATTGATCTATTGGCACACGAAGATTGCCTCTTACGTCAGGTGGTTCTATTGGGAGATGAGGTGCCTTGGGTGTTAGGCAGCACATTGATTCCACGCTCTTCACTGCAGGATCAATCCCACGATTTCACCCAACAAGGCGAGATTCCGCTGGGCTTGACGGTGTTCAGCTCTGACAATGCGAAACGTGACGCTTTGCAGGTTGGCTGGGCGCACACCGCGCACGGCCCGCTGATGGCACGCCGCTCCCGCTTGTGGATGAACGACAAACCCATGTTGGTGGCAGAACTGTTTCTGCCAGACTCACTGATTTACTCTAAGGAGAGAGTGTAGATGAATACTGCAAAAGCCCGTGCCTATTGGCAGTTAACGCGCATGGATCGTCCGATTGGCTCATTGCTGCTGTTGTGGCCGACCATTTGGGCGTTGATTTTAGCCGCGCGAGGCATGCCGGATTTCAACGTGTTGGTGGTGTTTGTGATTGGGGTGTTTGCCATGCGTTCGGCGGGGTGCGTGATCAATGATTTTGCCGATCGCAAAGTCGACGGCCACGTCAAACGGACCGCGCAGCGTCCGCTGCCTGCAGGCAAAGTGACGGCGCGTGAAGCCTTTACGCTGTTTGTGCTGCTGTCGCTGCTGTCGTTTCTCTTGGTGTTGACCATGAACCCGCTGACGATCAAACTGTCGTTTGCCGGGTTGATTCTGGCGTTCATCTACCCGTTTATGAAGCGTTATACGCACCTGCCACAATTCTTTCTTGGCTTGGCGTTTAGCTGGTCGATTCCGATGGCGTGGGCGGCGCAATCGGGTGAATTGCCGCTGGTGGCGTGGTATCTGTTTGTGATCAACGTGCTGTGGACGGTGGCCTACGACACGCAATATGCCATGGTTGACCGTGATGACGATCTGCTGATCGGGGTGAAATCTACCGCGATTCTGTTTGGCCGCTTCGATAAACTGATCATCGGTGTGTTGCAACTGCTGACCATCGCGATGCTGATTGCGCTCGGGTACAGCTTCCAACTGGGCGCCAGTTACTATTGGGGATTGTTGGCGGCCAGCGGTTTGTTTGTGTATCAACAGCATCTGATTCGCCATCGCGACCGCATGCCGTGTTTTCAGGCGTTCCTCAACAACAACTACGTCGGGATGGCGATCGCTTTGGGGATGTTTATCTCTTTCCTCTAAGCGTGGCCGCGGTATTTGGCATCAACATGATTTACGTATGAGCAAGAAAAAAGGCATCCCGCGGGATGCCTTTTGTGTGTCTGCGGGGAATTATTCCACCTGACAGATACTTTCCTGAATGGTCAGGCGCACTTCAGGATAAAGCATGGTGTAGAGCATGCGCGAGAAGTGCTTGGTCTGGTCGAGGTGGCAGTTGCCATCGCTGTCGAGGTAACCTTGCTGTTTGAGCGTGACAAACATCGATGAGAACACGCCTTTGTCGAAAAACTCGGGGGCGTTGATGCCGTGCAGTCGACCCAGACGCTGCGCAATTTCTTGGCTCTTGCTTTCCAAATCGGATTTACCCAGCTCAGGATTGGCCACCAACAGGTTGAGTGTGATCGCGTAGCGTTGCAGCGTCTCAGAGATGGTGCGACCCAGCAGCATCAGCACCTGAGTCTGCGCTTGGTTGATGGTGGCAATGCCATCGTCCAGCGTCACCAGTTGTTGGCGTTGCAGCTCAGCGAGATAATGCATCACCACCTCATCGAGTTGCGTTTCATCATGGCTGAGGAACAGCTCTTGTTTGAGGAATGGGTACACCTTCGCAACACAGGTCTGAATCTGTTCCACCGGCATTTGTTGCTGACGGATCAGCATCTGCGCAATCAGTGATGGCAGCGCTAGCAGGTGAATGATGTTGTTGCGGTAGTAGGTCATCAGAATCGACTGATTGCGATCGAGTGAAATGATGTCGCCCATGGTGTCGGTTTCCACCACAAACTTATCCAGTGATTCGGCGTGCAGCACCAAACTTTCCGCGCTGTCGCTTGGCACGGTATAGGTGTTGGAATAGGGCACGTTACGCAGCAGTTGCAGGTAGCAATCGATCTGCTTCACCAGATTGTCACGGGCCAGCGCGCGTTGACGCGATGCCAAAAGCGCCGTCGCACACAGGGTCATGGCATTGGCGGCCGCTGCATCGTTAATGTGCGTCATCATCTTCGTCGCGAGCTTGTTCACCACCGGTGTCATCCACTGGGGTTTGCTGGCGCCCATGGCATCGATGTCTTGTGTCCACTCGGGCACTTGCTCATTCAAGAACTGGTTCAATGGAATCGGCTCACCAAAGTTCACGTAGCCTTGACCGAAGTTGCGCAGTTTACGAATGGTGCGCAGCACTAGGCTGGCATTCTCTTTCTCTTTGCGTTTACCGCGCAGCTCTTTGGCGTAAGTACCCACTTCCATCACATGTTCATAGCCGATGTACACGGGCACCAGCGTGACCGGGCGGTTGAGACCGCGCAACATGGCTTGAATGGTCATCGCCAGCATGCCGGTTTTGGCTTGCAGCAGGCGACCTGTGCGTGAGCGGCCCCCTTCACTGAAGTACTCCACCGAGTAACCTTTGGCAAACAGCTCTGCCAGATACTCGCGGAAGATGGTCGAATAGAGTTTGTTGCCTTTAAAGCTGCGACGAATAAAGAATGCGCCACCACGGCGGAAAATCGGTCCGGCCGGGAAGAAGTTGAGGTTAATGCCTGCCGCAATGTGCGGGGGTACCATGCCTTCGTGATACAACACGTACGACAGCAACAGGTAATCCATGTGGCTGCGGTGACAGGGCACATATACAATCTCGTGACCATCTTGTGCCAGACGGCGCACCGTCGCGGCGTTATTGATGTTCAAGCCTTGATAGATGCGGTTCCACAACCAACCCAGAATGCGATCGCCTTTGCGCACCAACGAGTAAGAGAAGTCTGCGGCGATTTCATCAAGCATGTCGTGCGCTTCTTTGCGCGCTTTCTCCAGCGAGATGTTCTTCGCGGCCGCTTCATCAGCAATCGCTTTTTCGATCGCTGGGGAGTTCATCAAGCGCTGGAACAACTGGTGGCGTTGTGGCAGGTTCGGCCCAGACGCCGCCAGCTTCTGACGTGAGAAGTGAATGCGCGCCACACGTGCCAGCTTGTGGGCAATCGAGGCATCGGTGCCGTGCGAGTCGGCCATATAACGCAGCGAGACCACGGGGCTAAAGCGCACCAAACAGTCCCGTCCGGCGGCAAAGACCGCTTTGGCTTTTTGCGGGCCATTCAAGGCTTGCAAATATGGACGTTCCCGACCTTCTTTGCCCGGTTTGCGTCCCCACAGGACGGTGGCAGGAATGACCTGCACATCCAACTCCGAATCTTCTTGATGCAGGCTGAGCATTTCGCTGAATGTGGCGATAGAATCGGTCGGCACCTGATTGTCATCTTGTAGCAGCGTGGGGCGCGACGAGATGAACACGTAACGTTTCAGCGTGTGACCATGAATGGTCAGCGGTTCTAACGGATCCGGCAGGCCGGCTTGTAACGCATGCGTTTGCAGCGTTAACAGGTCGACATTGGAGCGAAAGGGTAGTGCATAGACGATCGGCTTGTTAATATCAATCTCGAGATCATCGATCGGATTGGATGGAATGACCGTACCTTTTACCAGAACAGACAGTGGTAATTTCAACAAGGAACGCGAAAATGAGTGTCCAGAAGACATAAGAGTTCAAGGCCTCAAGAATACATACAGAAACTGACGTGCAGCGTGTTTTTCATAAGAAACAGAGAGCATGAAAAATGCGATACACGTCAATCGGTGTCTTTTTTTGAGCAGCAAGCATACCAGAAACTGGTCGAACCTTTTAATTTTAATGATTACCAAAGCGCATTTCTGCGTGAAATGTCTAGAACGGGAAACACACGTGCAGCAAAAAAATCCTCAAGGAATTAAACGCGTCATCAAAGCGACACGCTATTCATACCAAGGCCTGTGTGCGGCATTAAAACACGAAGCCGCTTTTCGCGAAGAAGCCATTCTCGCCTGCGTGCTCATTCCATTGGCGGTGTGGCTGGATGTCACGCAATTAGAACGCATGCTGATGATTGGCACCGTGCTGTTGGTGATGGTGGTGGAGCTGCTCAACAGTGCTGTGGAAGCGGTGGTGGATCGCATTGGTTCAGAGCAACACGAATTGGCGGGGCGCGCCAAAGACATGGGCTCGGCGGCGGTGTTTGTCGCCATGGCCATTTGCGGCTACGTGTGGGTCGAGGCTCTGTTTATCTAACCCGTTGATATAAAAAACGAGCAATTGGTTTGCATTTCACCAAATACTGGATATACTCACAGGCAACTGTATAAAAAGACAGGTGACTTATGAAGCCGTTGACGCCACGCCAACAAGAAGTGTTCGATCTGATTCGAAGCAAGATCGATGAAACCGGAATGCCACCCACTCGTGCTGAAATTGCACGTGAGTTGGGTTTCCGTTCTGCCAATGCGGCGGAAGAGCATTTGAAAGCTCTGGCACGTAAACAAGTGATTGAAATCGTACCGGGTGCCTCTCGTGGGATTCGTATTCTGGTGGAAGCGGCGAACGACAACGCAGACGATGCAGGCTTGCCCCTGATTGGTCGTGTGGCGGCGGGTGAACCGATTCTCGCTCAAGAGCATGTCGAAGCGCACTATCAGGTTGATCCGGGCATGTTCCGCCCACAAGCGGATTTCCTACTGCGCGTTCATGGCGAGAGTATGAAAAATATCGGCATCATGGATGGTGATTTGCTGGCGGTGCACAAAACCCAAGATGTGCACAACGGCCAAGTGGTCGTGGCCCGCGTGGAAGATGACGTCACCGTAAAACGTTTGGAACGCAAAGGCGCGAAAGTGCTGTTGCATGCTGAAAATGAAGCGTTTTCACCGATCGAAGTGGATCTAACTTGTCAGGATCTGACCATCGAAGGCATTGCGGTTGGCATCATTCGCAATACTGACTGGATGTAGGATTTCCCTGAGAGTCATTCTCAATAACTTGTCAATCTAATTGATATTCATTATCATCTTCTTTGTGCGATGTAAGGAAGATGATAATGCGCTCAACCCGTTCCCCCTCAACAAGACGTTATCCGATCCCTGCGAATTTGATGCAGCCGTTGTGGTTGCGCAGTCGCGAAAGCTTGGTGGATAACGGTTTAGTGTACGACCCCATTGCTGCGTCTGCGTGTCAGCGCTGTCTTCTTGCGCCGGAATGTCTCTCTGGCGACATCGATCAAAAACAACTTCTGCACGTCACATTGACCCAACTGTGCGATCAACAAGTTCGCAGTTTTCTGGAAGCGTATCCAGATGGCTGGATTGTGAACGTTGGTGCGGGGCTGGATACGCGTTTTTATCGCGTTGACAATGGCCGCTGTCACTGGCTGGAATTGGATGTCACGGAAAACTTATTGTGGCGTCAAAAACTGTTTCACAGCAGTGAACGTTATCAACACTGCTGCGGCAGTGTGACCGATTTATCTTGGCTTGATCGCTTGCCGGTGCCGGAATACGCGCCGGTGCTCATTGTGTGTGAGCACGCACTGCTTGATGGGGACCGCACGCAGGTGTCGCGTTTTATTCGCGCGTTGGGGCTGAACTTCGTCAATGCCAGTGCGTGTTTGGTGCTAGCGGGCGATCGCACAGCGACTCGTTTGGGGCAAAACATGGGATCGGGTCAGTATCAACATGGCTTTGCGCATGCGGGTGAAGCGGTGTTGGATTGCCTGCCGTGGGCGCGCTCGGTGAGCACGCACTCTCCACTGGATCGGCATTGCGGGCGTTGGAAGTTCTGGCATCGCCTCATCAGCAAAATCGGCGCCCTCAAGCAGCGTTATACCCCCGTGGTCGTATACGCCCGCTGGTAAGCCTGCCGCGCAAACCATAGCCGTTGTAGCTCATCTTCGATACACTTTGCTCTCAATGACTTGAGGGTGACTCCGTGCAATTTCTTTTTCAGACGCTTTCCAATCCAGCCATGCATCGACAGGTGTTGTGGCTGGCGATTCCCATGGTGCTCTCGAACATCACCATCCCGCTGTTGGGCTTGGTCGATGCTGCCGTGATCGGGCATCTTGAGCACGCTTGGTATTT
Source organism: Vibrio sp. CJQ_6 (assembly GCF_043106745.1). Classification (NCBI taxonomy): domain Bacteria; kingdom Pseudomonadati; phylum Pseudomonadota; class Gammaproteobacteria; order Vibrionales; family Vibrionaceae; genus Vibrio; species Vibrio sp. CJQ_6. The sequence continues at coordinate 106,438 of NZ_JBICMV010000004.1, forward strand.
GGGCGGGGTGGCGCTGGGTGGCACTGTCATTAGCGTGACCTTCTGGCTGCTGGGTTTTTTACGTATGTCGACCACTGGTTTAACCGCGCAAGCCTTGGGGGCTGACAACCGCGTGGGGTTGGCGCGCGTCTGGCTGCAAGGTATGTTGATGGCGTTGGGGTTTGCGGTGATCTTTTTACTGCTGCATCGCATCATTGCTGATGGGGTGTTTGGTTTGAGCGCTGCCAGTGCCGAAGTGAAACATTACGCGCAGCAGTATTTTGTCATTCGTGCTTGGAGTGCCCCCGCATCACTGGCGAACTTTGTGTTGCTCGGTTGGTTACTCGGGACGCAAAACTCACGTGCGCCGATGTGGATGGTGATCATCACCAACGTGGTCAACATTGCGTTGGATGTGCTGTTTGTGCTCGGGTTGGGCTGGAAAGTCGAAGGGGCAGCATTGGCGTCGGTGATCGCCGATTATGCAGGCATGAGTTTTGGTTTATGGTGTGTGTGGCGCTATTGGCTGCAACATCAGTTGCCCTCGCCTTTGGCCTTGCTACGTGAATCTACTCAGGGGCTCAGCCGTTTTGTCGCGCTTAACCGTGATATCTTTTTGCGCTCATTGTGCCTGCAGGCGGCATTTAGTTTTATGACGTTTCAGGGCGCGGCGTTTGGCGATCAAACCGTGGCCGCCAATGCGGTCTTGATGAGCTTTCTGATGATGATTTCTTATGGCATGGACGGGTTTGCCTACGCGATGGAAGCCATGGTGGGGAAAGCGATTGGCGCGAAAAATGAAGCGCAACTGAAAGCGGCGATGATTGGCAGTGCGTTCTGGAGTGTGTTGATCTGCTTGCTGTTGACGCTGGCGTTTGGTGGGTATGGATCGGCGCTGATCCGGCTGATCACCGACATCCCAACGGTGCAGCAAACGGCGCAGGTGTATTTACCGTGGCTGGTGGCGATGCCGCTGACGTCCATGTGGTGCTTTTTGTTGGACGGCATTTTCATTGGTGCCACCAAAGGACGTGAAATGCGCAACAGCATGTTTGTGGCTGCGAGTACCTTCTTTGTGGTGTTCTACGGCTTTGCCTTCTTGGGAAATCATGCGTTGTGGTTGGCGATGCTGAGCTTTATGGCAATGCGCGGTTTCAGTTTGGGCGTCGTGCTGATGCGTCAGTGGCGGCAAGGGACGTTTCTCGCCTGATCGCATTCAATTAAAAAACGCAGCCTTGAGCTGCGTTTTTTGCTTTGTGCGCTGTGTTAGAACAAGCGGTTCAACCCGTTCAAAGCGGCCACGCGGTACGCTTCCGCCATCGTCGGATAGTTGAAGGTCGTGTTCACGAAGTACTCGATGGTGTTGGCTGCGCCTTTTTGTTCCATGATCGCCTGACCGATGTGAATGATTTCTGCTGCGCGTTCCCCAAAACAGTGAATGCCGAGAATCTCTTTGGTGTCGCGATGGAACAGGATTTTCAGGCTGCCAACGTCTTTACCGGAAATCTGTGCGCGCGCCAGATGTTTGAACGACGAGCGGCCTACTTCGTACGGCACTTTCGCGGCCGTCAGCTCTTGCTCGGTACGACCAACCGAGCTGATTTCCGGAATGGTGTAGATGCCGGTTGGAATGTCGGCAATCAGTTGGTTGGTTGCGTTGCCTTTGGCGATCGCTTGCGCGGTAAAGCGCCCCTGATCGTACGCCGCGCTGGCAAGGCTTGGGTAACCAATCACATCACCAACGGCGTAAATGTGGTCCACTTCGGTCTGGTAGTTGGTGTTGACGGTGAGCTGGCCGCGTGAATCCGGTGACAGGCCAACCACTTCCAGATTGAGTTTATCGGTGTTCCCGGTTCGACCGTTGGCGTAAAGCAGGCAATCGGCTTTCATCTTCTTGCCGGATTTCAGGTGCACAATGACGCCATCTGCTGTGCCTTCGATTTTCTCGTAGGTTTCGTCGTTGCGGATGATCACGCCGTTGTTCCAGAAATGGTACGACAAAGCGTCGGAGATTTCGTTGTCCAGAAACGCCAGCAAGCGGTCGCGGGTATTAATGAGGTCGGTTTTTACGCCCAGGCCTCTGAAAATCGACGCGTATTCACAGCCAATCACGCCTGCGCCGTAAATGATGATGTGGCGCGGGTCGTGTTTCAGGTTGAGAATCGAGTCGCTGTCGTAGACGCGTGCGTGGTTGAAGTCGACATCATTTGGGCGGTAAGGGCGAGAGCCGGTGGCAATCACAAACTTATCGGCGGTGTAGAGATCAATCGTGTTATCGCTTTTGGTGACCGCCACGGTGTGGGCATCGACAAATTTGGCGGTGCCGAAAATCAGCGAGCACTGGTTGCGATCGTAAAACCCTTGGCGCAAGCGCGTTTGTTTGTCGATCACCGTTTTGGCGTGGCTCAGAATGGTTGAGAAGGTGGCGTGCAAGCTGGTGTTGTTCTTACAAAATAGCGGATTGCTGTTGAATTCGATAATCCGGCTGACCGCATGACGCAGGGCTTTGGAGGGAATGGTGCCCCAGTGCGTGCATCCGCCGCCGACGCCACTCTCTTTTTCAATAATGGCGACATTCATTCCCGCTTTGCTGAGCCCCATCGCGGCACCTTCTCCGCCGGGGCCGCTGCCGATTACGATGACGTCAAAGTGGTTGTTCTGTGCCATAAGGATTTCCTTGTTATTTTCGCTTAACATTGCTGTAGCGAGATTTTAACTGATTCCACGAGTCGGTAAATCGTGTTCCCATCAGAGAGTGCAGGGGATCACGTCATCGCAAGAAATATTCGGTGTTGCACACTCGTACTGGCCGGGTGGCTGCGCGAGCAACGGGGAACCACACGGCAGGATAAATTGTCTGCTGGCTCAAACGGACACGTTTTGCCACTTAGACAAGTTTCACATTCGCGTTATAGTATGGGCCATTATGGGACCAGGCAGAGAACTTACGCAGTATGAAATCTACGGGTATTCGTGCACAACAAAAAGAGAAAACGCGTCGTTCACTGATTGATGCCGCCTTCAGCCAATTGAGCGCTGATCGCAGTTTTTCTAATTTAAGCTTGCGGGAAGTCGCCCGTGAAGCGGGGATTGCCCCGACATCGTTCTATCGTCATTTCAAAGACATGGACGAGTTGGGTTTAACCATGGTGGATGAAGGCGGCTTGTTGCTGCGTCAACTGATGCGTCAGGCGCGTCAACGCATCGTCAAAGAGGGCAGCGTGATTCGCACTTCGGTCGAAACCTTCATGGAGTTTATCGAAAGCAGTCCCAACGTGTTTCGCTTGCTCTTGCGTGAACGTTCTGGAACGTCTTTGGCGTTTCGGACCGCTGTGGCGCGCGAGATGCAGCACTTTTCGGCCGAACTGACCGAATACTTGGTGAATACCGGTATGAACCGCGAAGAAGCGGTCACGCAGGCGGAAGCCTCCGTTATCTTGGTATTTACTTCAGGCGCAGAAGCGCTGGATTTAGACCGACGTTCACGGGAAGAGTTATCGGAACGTCTGATCATGCAGTTGCGAATGGTCGCCAAGGGGGCGTTCTGGTATCGCAAAGAACGTGAACGTAATCGACTCAAAGGTGGAATAGATTAATGACGAAGGAAAACAGCAAAACCGATCACGGTTCTGAACGTAAAACGCTGGTGCTGGCACTGGTGGCTGGTATGTGTGGCGACGCTATTTTGTCGTGGATGACCATGAGTGAGGTCTCTTTTTCTATTTTTCCATTGATCGCATTGGTGTTGTCCGTGCAGGCGCTGTACCAAGAGTATCTGCGTCATCCCGTTTCAGAGGATATTCCTTTGGTGGGCTTGGCGTGCTTCTTTGTGGGTGCGTTTGGTCACAATGCGTTTATCAAAGCGCAGTATCCAGATTCGGGCTCGAACTTCTTTGCGATTGTAGTCGCTCTGTTGCTGCTGGTGTGGATCGGTCGCAAGCTGGGGTATCTGGGCCGCACCTCGTAGGTGGAAACGGACACAAAAAAAACGAGCCATGAGGCTCGTTTTTTTATGCTTACGCTTTGCGTTCCAGCAGCACACCCGCTTCCATATGGTGGGTGTAAGGGAACTGATCGAATAGTGCAAAACGGGTGACGCGGTGGGTTTCACACAAAACATCCAAGTTTTCTTTGAGTGTTTCTGGGTTGCACGAGATGTAGAGAATGCGTTCGTAGCCTTGCACCATCTTACAGGTGTCGATGTCCATGCCGGCGCGCGGTGGATCGACAAAAATGGTGTTGCAGTTGTAGCTCTTGAGATCCACGCCTGCATCTTTGAGGCGGTTGAATTCCCGTTTGCCTTCCATCGCTTGAGTAAATTCTTCAGCTGACATGCGAATGATCTGCACGTTGTCGATTGCATTGGCGGCGATGTTGTATTGCGCCGATTCCACCGATGGCTTGGCCAGTTCGGTGGCCAGTACGCGGTCGAAGTTCTGCGCCAAGGCCAATGAGAAGTTGCCGTTACCGCAGTACAGCTCTAGCAAGTCGCCTTGGCTCTCTTGCGTGCAATCCACCGCCCATTCCAGCATCTTCTCCGCGACTTTCCCGTTCGGTTGGGTAAAGCTATTTTCTACTTGCTGGTAAATGTATGGTTGGCCGTTGACGTGTAGTTTTTCCACCACGAAGTCGCGATCCAAGACGATTTTCATTTTCCGCGCGCGGCCAATCAGGTTGAGGTTGAACCCTTCATCATTCAGGCGCTGTTTGAGTTTTTTCGCTGCCGCAGTCCACGCGTCATCCAACTGACGGTGGTACAGCAGTGACACCAGCACTTCGCCGCTGAGCGTCGAAAGAAAATCCACTTGGAACAGTTTGCGGCGTAGCGTGTCGTCACCTTTCATGGCATCCATCAGCAGCGGCATCAGATCGTTAATCAAACGGCTTGCTGCTGGGAACTGATCCACACGGTATTTTTCACGCGTCTCTGGGTTGAACATGATGTAGTACATGTCATCGCCATCGTGCCACACGCGAAACTCCGCGCGCATGCGGTAATGTTGCTGCGGCGACTCAAACACTTCCAGCTCAGGAACCTGATAAGCCTGGAACATGTCGGTCAGGCGAGTGACCTTGTCATCCAGCTGCGCTTGGTAGTGGTTTGGGTTTACATCGAGAGTCGCCATGGTTTTACCTTTTGGGTGCATTCAAATAAAGAGCGCAGATTTTATTCAATCCCTCGCACTTGTCCAGTTTTGTGCCCGATTTGATGAGAATTGGATCTGTAAAACTATAGCTTATGCCAAACCGAGCTAGACAATTCACTCATTGCTCAATACTATCAGCGCCAAGCTGGTGTGATTTAGCTGCCTAGATGGCTAAATGACTGAAAAGGGAATCTGGTGGGAATCCAGAACTGACGCGCAGCGGTAAGAGAGAACGAACACTCAGTGACACTGCGATCGCGGGAAGTCGAGTTAGTAGGAGACAGTGCTCTCAAGTCCGAAGACCTGCCAGCGGCTGAGCGAAGAAGCGGCACGAAGCCATGCTCAGTAGGATTAACGCGATTTAGGACAACATAATGAATAAATCCCTTCTAGCGGTGGCAGTGGCGTCGCTGCTTCCTTACGCCTCTTTTTCATTCGCTCAGGACACTTCCGCAGACGAAACGGTGGTGGTGACCGCAAACCGATTTGAACAAAAACAAACTTCCGTTTTATCCGCAACCACGGTGATCAGCCGTCAGGAAATTGAACAGTACCAAGCAAACTCGCTCACAGAAGTGCTGCGTCGCGTTCCGGGTGTTGAAATCGCTCAGAATGGTGGCCGTGGTCATAGCGCGTCCGTGTTTATGCGCGGGACGAACAGCAGCCATGTGCTGGTCTTGGTTGACGGTGTACGTATTGATTCCGCAGCTGGTGGTGTGGCGATTAACCGCTTCCCACTCGGTTTGGTTGAACGATTGGAAGTGATCCGCGGTCCGGGGGCTGCCATGTACGGCTCCGATGCTGTGGGGGGTGTCATCAACATCATTACTCGCTCCCATCGTGGCAATAACCTGAAACAAGTGACGGTGGGTATCGGGAGTCATCAAGCGCGCAAAGGCGATGTGGTGGCGAAAGCGGATGTGAATGAACAAGGACATCTGCAACTGGCGGCGGGTTTTGAGAAAACCGATGGCTATGACATTAAAAGCACGCAGACCGGTGTGGATTATGGCTATGAAAGCCAAAATCTGATGGGCGGTTATGAGCATCGCTTCAATGACCGCTGGGTCGGTTATGTCTCCGCCAGTTGGTTTGACAGTGATGTGGAGTACAACTCTTCAGGTAGTGTGTACCACGGTTATTCCGATAACCAGAGTTTTACCGGGCAACTGAACTATGAAGGCACGAAACTCAAGAGCCTCGTCACCCTCAATTACCAACAAACAGAGAATCTGGACTACAGCCAGAGTGAAGGCAAGGACAACGCCAGCACGCGAGCGAATATCGATCTCACTCAGATTCAATGGGCCAACCTTTATCAGTTGAATGACTACATTCAGTTGGGGGGCGGGATTGATGCACGTCGTGAATCGCTTGACGATGATGCACTGAATTACGGTTCTGCGCATGCATTGGCAGGGGAGAGCAGAGACACGAAAGGGGCTTTCGGCTCTGGAAAGTTCACTATCAGCGATTGGGTGCTTGAAGCCAATGTGCGTCATGACAAACATGACAAGTATGATGGTCACACGACGTGGTCGGTGGCCGCCGGCTATCAACTGGGTGAGTATCATCGTGTGCGAGCATCGTACGGTACGGCTTATAAAGCGCCAAGCTACACGGACCTCACCACCACACCTGATCTCGAAGCGGAAGAGTCACGGAATATGGAAGTGGGTGTCTCGGGGGCATATTCATTTGCCCGTTGGAACATCTCAGCGTACGACAACAAAGTCGACAATTTGATTATTTGGTATGAAAGCACCAGCGGCAGTTGGTATTCGGACAACGTGGACGCCCGCATTAAAGGGCTCGAAATGGACGTTAACTTCGATACCGGTCCAATCAACCATACGTTAGTGGCAGAGTTTAAAGATCACAAGGACGACAATGGTGTTCAGTTGGCGCGTCGTGCGAAAGAGAACTACAAATGGATAGCATCGGCGCAGTTTGGGGATGTGGAAGTGAACACCACGTACACCTACACCGGTAAACGTCTGAATCTGCCAAAAACAGAAACGACAGGTGACGATTACATCGGCGGGACGAATTTGTGGGATGCCTCGGTGGGGTATTGGGTGAGTGACACTTTTGTCGTGCGTACCCGTGTTGAGAACCTATTTAATGAACAGTATGAAACGGCTGTCGGGTATCGTTCACCAGAAAGAGCTTACTACTTGAACGCCACGTACCAGTTCTAACCTCAAGCCGCCTTCGGGCGGCTTTTGTTATCCAGAGGCAAAGATGAAAAAAGTGATTGTGAGCTGGTCGTCCGGCAAAGACTCAACGCTGACCCTGTTGCGATTGCAACAAGACCCGCGCTACGAAGTGGTGGGGTTGTTCACCACATATGTGGCTGATGAAGTGCCATTTCAGGCCACGCCATTGAATGTGGTTGAGATGCAGGCCGAGGCGCTGGGATTGCCCTTGGTCAAGATTGCATTACCGGAAGTATTTCCCAGTAATCCGGTGTATCAATCTCTGATTGTGAATGGGATTCATCAGAGCGGATTGGGCGTACAAGCTGTCGCGTTTGGTGACATGTTCTGTAATGGCATTGCCGAGTATCGCAAAAGCTATATCGAGCCTGCGGGCTGGGAATGCGTTTTGCCGCTGCTGGGCGAGGATTCGTTCGCACTGGCGCAAGAAATACTCGCGCGTGGCATTCAAACGCTGGTGGTCACCACTGATGGCCACGCATTGGATGATTCATATTGTGGGCAATGGTACAGCGCTCAGTTTATCCAAAGCTTACCGGAGCGTGTGGATCCGTGCGGAGAAGATGGCGAATTCCACACGTTGGTGACGTTTGCGCCGGGTTTTCGTCAGCCGATTCACCTCGTGTTGACACTGGTCGAGTGTGGCGAGCGGTTTTGTCATCAGCGTTATCAGGCGTCCTTTGGGGCCATTGCGCAGTAGTTGCCTATTCGTAAAGAGGGAGTATGATCAGGGCGTTTTGAATTCTAACGATGCTAACCACCGGGGTATTGCGTGTCTGAACATCCTCAATATAAAGCACTCATTTTTGATTCCGGTGTGGGCGGCTTATCCGTGTACCGCGAGATACAAACGCGTCTGCCGCAAGTGAGTTATACCTACCTGTTTGACAACGCCGCTTATCCTTACGGTGAATTAGCGCAAGAGACATTGCTGCAGCGCGTCGATATGCTGGTGACGAATTTGGTCGCTCAGCAAGGTTTCGATATCGTGGTGATTGCGTGCAACACCGCCAGTACCATTGTGCTGCCTCGTTTGCGCGCCAAACTTGCCATTCCGGTTGTGGGCGTTGTGCCTGCGATTAAACCGGCATCGATATTGGCGCATAAAGCGGTGGGGTTGATTGCGACGCCTGCAACGATTACGCGTCAGTATACGCATGATCTGATTCGTGACTTCTCTTCTGATAAAAATGTCGAACTGCTGGGCTCAACGCGTCTGGTTGATATGGCCGAAGAGAAGCTACGTGGTAAAGCGGTCGATCTAGAAGAGTTGGCGAGTATCTTAAGTCCACTGCGTCAGCACATTGATGTCGCGGTATTGGGCTGCACGCATTTCCCGCTCATTAAAGAAGAGATTCAGGCCGTATTAGGCAAGGATGTCATGCTGGTGGATTCGGGGGAAGCAATTGCAAGACGAGTACAAGATCTATTGCATTTAGAAACGGGCAGTATGCAAGACGAGCATCCGCACAGCATTTTCTCCAGTGCGCCTCCCTGGGAGGAAGACGCACTGAATGAAAAGCTGGAACAACTAGGATTTAGTCCTGTTCGTCCATTCCCTCTTCAGGGTGCTTAGGATCATTCGCAATCCGCACTTTCAATGTACGCTGCATATAATCCTTCTCATTTAAAGCATCGATGGCCGTTTGTGCATGACCAGCGGCCATCACCACAAAACCAAATCCACGACGCTTACCCGTACGTTTGTCCTTCATGAGGCGAACCGCGAACACATCGCCATGCTGTGCGAACAGATCGCGCACATGGGATTCATTCGCCTTATAAGGCAAGTTACCCACATACAGTGTTTTGGTTGCAGTCGAAGACTCGTCTTGAGACTCCTTGGGTGAAGAAGTAGAAGTAAAAAGTTTAAAGATAATAGCTGCAGCCACTACACCAAGAACAAAACTCACCGAAGGGTGAGTCGATACCTGAGAGAAAATAACAGCGCCAAGAATGACCAGCGCGATAATCCATAACATCGATTTATTAGAGTTCATATTGAAATACTACTTATCAGATAAAAATAAGATGCATGTCTACGATTAACAAAATAGACACATGAATCTTACGTATATGCTTGGTTTTTTTCCAACCAATTGCTGTGACCCCCCTCAAATGTTGGAATTTTATTCGATAAACAGCGAGTTGATGGCTTTTTAATCGAACGAAAATTAATTTGAAAAAAGTGCTTGTCATAATTTCAGACCTCCCTATAATGCCGCCTCACCGACACGGAGTGAGACAAACATCACAAAGTGGTTTACGGTGGAGAGTTAAGAAAGTTTGAAAATAACTGTTGACTCTCAGAAATTTAAGCGTATTATACGCACCCCTAGCGACAGTGCTTTGAAGGCAAAGTCGATAGCGG
>NZ_JBICMV010000005.1:0-2551 GCF_043106745.1 Vibrio sp. CJQ_6
ATCAGTCATTTCGGGATTATCCGATCACCCATTTCGGTTTAAACCGATCACTGATTCCGCGATTATCCGATCACTTTTAGCCTAACTCCGAAATCGGTGATCGGAATAGCGAAAACCGCGATCGGAATACCCGAAATCCTTCCTTTTTCTCTTTTAAATCAATAACTCGCTATTCTTTACTTCTTAAACAAGAAGGTAAGGAAGCGATAATGGCCAAAAAGAGAACTCCAATGAACAAAATCAAAGAGGTATTACGCCTTAAGTACGACTGCGGTCTCTCCAATCGTGGTATCGCTTCTTGCTTGAAACTCGGCCCGTCCACCATATCGGAACTCCTGACTCGCTTTAAACAAAGCCAACTTGGCTGGCCTCTACCCGAAAGTTGCAGCGATGCTGATCTCACGCAAGCGCTGTATCACAGCAAGAAAGCCAGTCGCGATAAAGTCATGCCAGACTTCACTCAATACGCAGTCGAACTCAGACGTAAAGGCATGACGAAGATGCTGCTCTGGCAGGAATATCATGAGCAATATCAAGAGCAAGCTTACGCTTACACTCAGTTCTGTGAGCACTTCACTCGCTGGTTCAAAACCCAAAAGCGCAGCATGCGCCAGCTTCATGTTGCGGGTGATAAGCTGTTTATCGACTACTGTGGGCCTAGGCTTCAGGTGGTCAACCCTGACACAGGAGAAGTGCGTGAAGCGGAAGTGTTCGTCGCGACCTTAGGCGCGTCCAATTACACCTATGTTGAAGCCTTCCCGAGCCAAGGTAAGTCCTACTGGTTAGAGGCGCATGCTAATGCGTTCGAACACTTCGGTGGTGTACCACAGCTCTTGGTTCCCGATAATCTACGTAGCGCGGTCACCAAAGCCAATCGTTATGAGCCGAGACTTAACGACAGCTATCAAAAACTAGCTAATCACTATCAAACCGCAGTTATGCCCGCTCGCCCTTACAAACCGAAAGACAAAGCCAAGGCAGAGAATGCAGTGCTCCTAGTGGAACGCTGGATCATGATGCGGCTGCGACACCAAACCTTCCATACCTTCAAGGCGCTGAATCTCGCTATCCGAGAACTCATGAATGAGTTAAACCAACGTGAGATGAAACAGTATGGCGCGAGTCGTCAATCACTGTTCGACAAACTCGATAAGCCTGCGTTAAAGCCCCTCCCCAAACAGCGTTACCTGTATACCGAAACCAAACGAGCTAAGGTTGGGCCTGACTATCACATCGAATATCGCCGCCACTACTACTCGGTGCCACATCAACTTGTTGGTCACCATGTCGAGCTGGAAGCCTCCAACCGCCTGGTGCAGATCTACCATCAAGGTAACTTGGTCGCCCAGCATCCACGTAGCCAAAGAGAGCGCGGAAACAGCACTCAACCAGAGCACATGCCGAGTAATCATCAACATCAGAAGTGGTCGCCTGGACGCTTGCTCAACTGGGGAGCCAATATCGGCCCAGCCACACGAGAAGTCGTCAATAAGATGCTCAACTCCAAGCCTCATCCAGAGCAGTCTTATCGTTCCTGTCTTGGTCTGCTCAATCTGAGCAAAGCCCACGGCGAATCGCGCTTAGAGCAAGCCTGTAAAGATGCCCTGATGCTGACAAAACCTAACTACACCTTCATCAATAATCTGCTGAAGAACAATCGTGAAGGGCAACTTAGCAAAGACAACACGAGCACGCCGAACCTTGTTCATAGCAATGTCCGTGGCCCGAACTGTTATCACTAGGAGAAATGATATGAACGCACTGAATGACCAACTCAAAACCCTTCGCTTGAGCCATGCAGTGAAAGCGTTAGAGCAGCAACAAGAACAACTGAGCACCTACGCAGAGCTGGACTTCGAGGAAAGGCTAAGCCTACTTCTGGAAAGTGAAATCTTGAATCGCAATCAGACAAAAATCCAACGCTTAAAACGACAAGCCAAACTGAGAATGGATGCTCAGCCGAGCCAACTCATCTACAAGGAGGGACGAAATCTCAATCGCAAACAGATGAGCGAACTTCTAACGGGCAGTTATCTACATAAGCACCAGAATATCTTGATCACAGGCCCAACAGGTGCTGGCAAAACGTATCTTGGCTGCGCACTGGCAACCAGTGCCTGCGACCAACAACACACGGTCAGATACTACCGATTAACTCGCCTGCTTGATGACCTGACCGCAGGTCGTCTGGATGGTAGCTATCAAAAGCAACTTCAATCGTTGGCTAAGAAAGCTCTACTAATCCTCGACGACTGGGGGATGGAAAAGCTAACCCAAGAGCATGCAGGTCACTTATTAGAAGTGCTTGAAGATCGTTACCAAAACAGCAGCACGATCGTCATCAGTCAGTTACCTGTAAAGGAGTGGTACAACATGATCGGTAACGCCACTGTCGCAGACGCTCTAATGGATCGGCTGGTACACAATAGTCATCGAATAGAACTAGGAGGTGAGTCGATGAGAAAACTGGCGCAATCCGATCACTTAGAGTAAAAATAGGAAGAGAGAAAAACGGCAGGATCAAGTGATCGGAATAAACCGAAACGAGCGA
>NZ_JBICMV010000006.1:0-315 GCF_043106745.1 Vibrio sp. CJQ_6
ATCTAAGTACCCCGAGGAGAAGAAATCAACCGAGATTCCGATAGTAGCGGCGAGCGAAATTGGATTAGCCCTTAAGCTTTACATGCGTCAGGTGAAGGTTCTGGAAAGGACCGCGAAACAGGGTGATAGCCCCGTAGCCGACAGCGCATGTTCAGTGAAATCGAGTAGGGCGGGACACGTGTTATCCTGTCTGAATATGGGGGGACCATCCTCCAAGGCTAAATACTCCTGACTGACCGATAGTGAACCAGTACCGTGAGGGAAAGGCGAAAAGAACCCCTGTGAGGGGAGTGAAATAGAACCTGAAACCGTGTA